>JANPDI010000119.1:0-88677 GCA_031431435.1 Burkholderiales bacterium | reverse complement strand
CATCGGCTTGATGAGCGGCGTGATAACCGGAGTTACCATTGGCGCAGGCTTTGCTGCGGGGGCTGCCTTTTTTGGAGCAGCCTTTTTCTTCGCAGCAGGCTTCTTTGCAGGCTTACTTACTTTTTTTTTTGCGGCTGGCTTCTTAGCCGCTTTTTTTGCTGCAGGCTTCTTAGCTGCCTTTTTTGCTGCTGGCTTCTTTTTTGCGGCTGGCTTCTTAGCCGCTTTTTTTGCTGCGGGCTTCTTTTTTGCTGCAGGTTTTTTCTTAGCAGCTGGCTTCTTTGCTACTTTTTTTGCTGCTGGCTTCTTTGCTGCTGGTTTCTTAGCCGCTTTTTTTGCTGCCGGCTTTTTCTTGGCTGTTGCCATGATCAACTCCTTTCGATGGTTGGACCGAATTGCTTGTTTGGATCCGACTCCTGCGAGCCGAATCACCAAGACGTCAGTTCAGACGAACGATTGAGTGTTGGCATTTGCCGAAAATGCTAGGGACGGCGAAACAACCTCACTCCACTCGCGGTTGCCTGCCTACATGAAACCAAATGCGAGGAATCTAGTAATCATTCGCCGCGAGCACTTGGTGATTCGGATTCTATGGAACTTCTTTTTTGAACACCAGTTTTTATTGATGTCAATACTGCTTATTTGCAATCGACTTTTACAAAATGGTGTCGATTCGCTACCAACACAAGATCGACCGGGGATTTTTTACGTGTTTTTTTCGGGCAACTGTTTAAAAACGCATAAAGGCAAACATGCCGAGACCGTTGCTAAGGCAGAACGCGCTCGTCTGCGATCAACGTTTCAAATGATTCGCGATCGCGCACAACAAACATCGAGTGACCGTCAATCATCACCTCTGCGGCACGCGGTCGGGAGTTGTAATTCGACGACATGACAAAACCATATGCACCGGCAGACAAGATGGCGAGAAGATCATCCGATTTGGCTGCCAGCACCCTTGAAAAGCCAAGCACATCGGCGCTCTCACAAACCGGTCCAACCACATCGTATTCAGCGGCGGTTGCCACTGCGCCGGAACTGACCTCAACGATCTCATGATAGGCCTGATAAAGCGCCGGGCGGATCAAGTCATTCATCGCCGCATCGACGACCATGAAATTCTTATGCTGGCCGGGTTTGACGTATTCAACCTTGGTGAGAAGCAGGCCGGCATTCCCGGCGATCACACGTCCCGGCTCAAGCAGTAGCTCCACCTTTCGATCGCCAAGCGCACGTTGCAAGGCCGACGCGTAGGCGTGCAGGTCAATCTCGGTTTCATCGCTGTATGTAATGCCGACGCCACCACCCGGGCAAATATGGTGGACCTCAATACCATCAGCGGCAAGCGAATCAGACAGGCTGACAATCTTCTCCATCGCCTCGATCAGGGGCGACGCATCAACCAACTGCGAACCAATATGGCAATCCACGCCGGCGATTGAAATGCCGGGTAATGCCGCCGCCCTGCGATAGACATCACGAGCGCCGTCAAACGCAATGCCAAACTTGTTGTTCTTCAGGCCGGTCGAAATGTACGGATGGGTTTTTGCGTCGACGTCTGGGTTGACCCGCAGGCTGACCGGCGCGCGCATGCCAAGCGATAAAGCGACGTCATTTAACCGCAACAGTTCCGGCTCAGACTCGACGTTAAAACACTTGATGCCGGCCTGCAGCGCAAACACCATTTCGGCGACGGTTTTGCCAAGGCCCGAAAAGACCACGCGGTCAGCTTTCCCGCCCGCTTTCAGCACACGCCTGAGTTCACCACCTGAAACAATATCAAAGCCGGCGCCAAGTGCGGCAAGCACGCCAAGCACCGCTAGATTCGAGTTTGCCTTGACCGCAAAACAAATTGTATAGGGCCTGATGTTCGAGCCAGTGCCGCGTACGCCTTTGACGGCATCGTCGAGCCGACAGAATGCTTCAGTAAGGGCCCTGCGCGAATAAACATAAGTCGGCGTACCATGACGCTGCGCAACCGCCGCAAGTGAAACGTCCTCCATATATAGTTGTCCGTCACGACGGGTGACACCGAACGTTTGCAGCGATTTGTTATTGGTCGGGGTCATGGTGCAACGGTTCTTGACGGTGAGGTTGCCGGAGGCGGGGTGATGGCGCCGGCGGCTGGATGATCCAGACCGGGCAACCGAAGTGGACCCTTTTGTCCGCATGCGGCGGCAAGCAGAACAACGGTGGCAGCCAGCAAAGTGCGTACAATCAGGCGTGTTTTCATAGACAAATCTCCGGAATCAATAATGATGGTAACACGCGAAATACCGACCCCAAAAAGTTCCGAATGAGCGCATCCGGGGAAATGACGGAAAGCGAATTCCACCGGCGGGTCGATTTGGTGCTGGCGGAATTGGAGGCATCTTTTGATGACGCCGACGTTGATATAGATGCGGCGCTCTCGGCGGGGATTTTGACGCTGACGTTTGAAAATAACAGCAAGATAATTATCAACCGGCAGACGGCAAACCGCGAGATATGGGTGGCGGCCAAGTCGGGTGGCTTTCATTTCAGATTTGACGGTGCATCCTGGCGCGACACCCGCAGCAATGAACAGCTTGAATCGTTGCTGTCGCGCGTGGTGTCGATCCAGTGCGAAAGTGCGATAACCATCACGCTTTCTTGATCGGTGGCGCACGGCAGATCAGAACCGAATCGCGCACATAAAAAAATTGTTCGCAACGCGCGCTGAACCACTTGCAAATGGCACGCCATTAATTTAGTATCGATTCAACACCAAAGAATTGTAGGAAAAATCAATCCTGCATTGGTGTTGATTCGATACTATAATTTTGCCGATTCGTTTCGCGCGCCTACAAGCCAAAAAATTGTGGGCACCAATAGCGAAGGTAGCCATCGCCAAGAAAGTGACCTCTGACACATTTCCGCCACCCGGATGTCCGACGCAGATTACGATCCGCCACGTTTGTGCCGCCATGTGCTTCATTGACCTTAACCATGAATATCCGGGCCGCTACTGATGGATAAACATCCGCTGGTTTTGCTCGAGCTGGTCGAACGCCTTGGAAATCTGATGCGCGCCGAGGCACGACGGGTCGGCGCAGATGAGCAACTGGCGCCGGTGCATGTCTCGGCCCTGGTATATCTCGCGGGCGCAAACCGGTACTCCAACACGCCCCAGGCGCTGGGGGCATATCTGGGGCTGACCAAGGGGACAATTTCACAAAGCCTGCTGCTATTGGACCGGCGCGGGTTGATTGAACGGTATCAGGACGACATTGACCGCCGCGTCGTTCGTTTGCGTTTGTCATCTACCGGCGAGCAGTTCTTATATGATGCACAGCCGCAAATGGCCTGGATCCAGGCAACCCGCGATATCAGCCCCAACCGCATCCGCAATGCAGTCTCGGCCTTGCGTGAATCACTCACAACTTTTCAGACCGACAATGAGGGTCAGCCATTCGGCACCTGTCCAAGTTGTCGTCACTTCGAGCGTCTATCCGCGCGGGCCTACCGCTGCGGCATGATGGGCGACCGGCTTTCAGGCCCCGAAACACGCAAGCTTTGCTGGCTGTACGAAATGAAGGGGGGGGTGGTGGATGATGAAGAGTTGGAATAGTTTGACGCTGTTTCGTTTCTGCCGGCGCAGTCCGGGCAGGCGATTCCGTTAGAATCATCCCATGATTGGATTATTAATTGTTGCCCACGGAACCTTGGGCGAAAGCCTGATTCACTGCGCCTCCCACGTGATGGGCAAACGCCCGCTTTATTTGCGACAGCTGGGTGTCACCGTCCACGACGACCCGGATGCAATTCTGCCGCAGGGTCGCGATCTGATCCGTTTTTTGGACCAAGGGGACGGCGTGTTGGTAATGACCGATATTTTTGGCGCGACACCATCCAATATTGCCTGCCGCTTGCTTAAAGCCGGCCGGGTTGAAGGTGTTTCAGGGATAAATTTGCCGATGCTCATCCGCGCATTAACCTACCGCGAGAAGCCATTGGCCGAATTAATCGAAAAAACGCTAGAAGGCGGCAAGGAGGGCATTTTCAACATGCCGGCCGAACACTGCATGCCAGGTGACATTTGATGCTAAAACAGGCGATCGAGATCATCAACAAACTCGGCCTGCATGCGCGGGCGTCGGCGAAACTCACCCAAACCGCCGCACAGTTTCAATGCGCTGTTTTTGTCTCCAAAGGCACGCGCCGCGTCAACGCAAAATCTATCATGGGGGTGATGATGCTGGCGGCTGGCAAAGGCACAACCATCGAGGTCGAAACCAGCGGCGCGGATGAAATCGAGGCAATGCAGGCGATTCTTGGGCTAGTCAACGACAAATTTGGTGAAGGTGAGTGAATAGCCCCGCCCACCAACCGGCGGCTAAACAACGCCCAATTATTGGCACCGGCGGAACCCGCCCGCAACATGGCGCCCGTCACTTTACCCAGCAAGAACCAACCGTGATTGCGGATCGAGCGCAACAACCGGCCCGTCCAATCCATTTGAGGTCCAGATGAGTTTTACCATGCACGGCCTGGGCGTTTCGGGCGGGATCGCCATCGGCCATGCACATTTGGTAACCTCTGCGTCGTTGGAGGTCGATCACTACTCGATCCCCGCGGAATTTATCGGCAAGGAGGTAAAACGTTTTGAACGCGCGGTCAAATCGGTTCGGACTGAACTTGACCAACTCGAAAAAGACGTTAAATCCAGCCACCGTGCCGATAGTGCTGCTGGCGGGAGCCAGGGTGGTCATTCCAGCGATATCGCGGCATTTGTCACCATCCATCGCATGCTGCTCGAGGACCCGCTACTCGCGGAAGAACCATGTGCCATCATTGCGCGGGAAGCCTGCAACGCAGAATGGGCGCTAAAACTCCAGGTAGATGCGCTACTGATCCAGTTTGCTGATGTCCAAGATGATTATCTGAGCGAACGCAAAACCGACGTGCGCCAGGTGGCCGAGCGGGTTATCGCGGCATTGTCAGGGCAGGGCGGCGTGGTACCGGAAAAGCTTCGTGCACGCGCCGAAGACACGATTCTCGTCGCGCATGACCTATCACCGGCAGATGTCATCCTGTTCAAAGATCACCGGGTCGCGGCATTCATCACCGATCTGGGCGGGCGCACCTCGCATACGGCAATTCTCGCCCGGAGCTTGGGTATCCCCGCCATTGTTGCGCTGCACACGTCGCGCGAACTCATCCGGGAGGACGAATTAATCATTGTTGACGGCGCGCAAGGTGCCGTCATCGTTGAGCCAGACCAAACAGTGCTTGCCGAGTATCGTATCAAGCAGAATCAATGGAAGCTGGAAAGACAAAAGCTGGGCCGGCTGAAAACAGCGGCGGCCGAGACGCTCGACGGCATTGAAGTCACGTTACACGCCAATATTGAGTTGCCTGGTGATCTTGATGGCGTAAAACAATCCGGCGCAACCGGCGTGGGTCTGTTCAGAAGTGAATTTTTGTTCATGAACCGACGTGACTCACCGACTGAAGATGAGCAGTTTCAGGCCTACAAAGCGGTTGCCGAAGGCATGAAAGGGAAACCTGTTGTCATTCGCACGCTGGATATCGGGGCAGACAAAACCCTCAGTACCGACGATGCCGGCCAGGGTCATTCTGCGCTGGGCATGCGGGCGATACGTTATTGCCTCGCCGAGCCGGCCATATTTAATGCACAACTGCGGGCGATTTTGCGCGCCTCCAAATATGGCGATGTGCGCATTTTGATTCCCATGCTGGTGTCAGCCGTCGAAATCAAACAAACGCTCGCCGCAATTGAGCTTGCCAAGGCCCAGTTGGCGGCCGAAGGCAAAAAATTTAACGACAAGATAATGGTTGGCGGAATGATTGAAATTCCGGCCGCCGCCATCGCGTTGCCGATGTTCCTGAAGAAGCTCGACTTTCTTTCCATCGGCACCAATGACCTGATTCAATATACGCTCGCAATTGACCGTACTGATGACAACGTTGCGCACTTGTATGACCCGCTGCATCCAGCCGTGCTGCACTTGATTGCCAGCGTCATTCGACAGGCAAACCTGGCCAAGGTGCCGATCGCTGTTTGCGGCGAAATGGCGGGTGACGTTGCCCTCACGCGTCTCCTGCTTGGATTCGGTCTGCGCGATTTTTCAATGCATCCGGCAAACCTGCTTAGCGTCAAACAGCGTGTGCTGATGACAAATGTTGAAGATCTAAGTACGACGGTCGCAAAAATCATGCGCTCCGACGACCCGGATCTTACCCGCACGTTACTGGCCAAACTAAATGCCTGAACACCCGGCCAACCGCCTCTGCGGCTGTGTTGGAATGTGCCCGGCGCAGTAACCCACCCCCATTTTGCGATTGCCGACGATGTTCAAACGATTGTTGCGACCGACCTTGAGCGCGGTCTTCCTGATGGCGATTGCCGTTGTCGACAGTGGCTGTGCCTTGCGGCCGCTTTTCACCCGTGAAATTGTTTTTACCCAACAGGAAATGACAGAGCGACTCTCCGGGCGCTTCCCCATAGAGCGCAATATTGCCGATCTGGTGAACGTCAAACTTACCCGGCCCAGGCTGGTGTTTCCCGAAGCCGAACGTTCCGGCATTGCGCGCCGGCTTGTGGTGGGCGTGGATCTGGATGTCAGGTTACCGTTGAGCAGCAAAACGCTGTTCGGGCAAATGACCCTGTCGGGCATCCCCCGCTATGACCCTGCAACAACGGCAATCTATTTGCACGATGTCAGGCTCGATCGCGTTCGGGTCGACAACATGCCGGATGCGCTTTCAGCGGCGTTGGTCAAGACCGCCACCCAGATTGCGAGGGAGCATCTTCAAGACAAATCCATTTACAGCTTTGATGCGGCTGATCTGAAGCGTATCGGGCTACCACTCAATCCCGAACGCATAGAACTGCGCAAAGACCGGCTGGTGCTGATCCTGAACTAGGCTCGTGAGCCACGCGTGCACGCAACGCAGTGCGATATTGGCCGTTGCTTCGTATAATAACCATTCGTTTTGTTGACAAGGCCGGAATGGAAATCACGCTGCTGATCAAGGCATTGATCCTGGGAATTGTTGAAGGCTTGACCGAGTTCCTGCCGGTATCGTCAACCGGCCACCTGATTTTGGCGGGAGATCTGCTCAACTTCAACGATGAAAAAGGCAAGGTATTCGAGATTGTCATTCAAGCGGGTGCGATTCTTGCGGTCTGCTGGGAATACCGCGCAAAGCTGCTGTCGACCATCAGCGGCATTACCCACGATCGTGCCGCGCAGCAGTTTGCGTTGACCGTGTTCATTGCATTTCTTCCGCTCGCGGTACTCGCATACCGGTTCAACCAAGAAATCAAAGCGGTGTTGTTCAAACCGGTGCCGGTTGCGCTGGCGTTTATTGCCGGCGGCGTCATCATTTTGTTTGCGGAGCGCTGGACAAAGGCGCGCGCGGCGCAGGGCATACTGCCGCGCATCAACAGCATCGATCAGATGACCTGGAAAGACGCGTTAAAAATCGGCGTCGCCCAGTGTGCGGCGCTGATTCCGGGTATGTCACGCTCCGGCTCGACCATCATCGGTGGCATGTTCTTTGGCTTCTCGCGCCAATGTGTCACCGAATTCACCTTCTTCCTCGCCATTCCAACGCTGTTTGCCGCGACCATATATTCATTGTGGAAGGCGCGCGCATTGTTGTCATTTGCCGACATGCCGATGTTCGCCGTTGGCTTTGTTTCGGCGTTTGTGTCCGCCTTGATTGTCGTCCGCTGGCTGATCCAATACGTGTCGACGCACGATTTCACGGTTTTTGCCTGGTATCGAATTGTATTTGGCGTGATGGTACTGGCGACGGCGTATACCGGCTTGGTTGACTGGAGTGGCGGATAATGCGGAAAGTCGTTTATTAGCGGGCATTTTCAGCCGAAAAGGCCTGAAAATAGCCGTCCAGAGCCGCTTTTGTAATTCGCCAAACGTCAAAATGTTATGCGGCAGCCTTGCGTTTTGTATATTGCCGGATCAAGGCGAGTAATTGCTCCTCCTGATATGGCTTGCCCATATATTCATTGACACCGAGCTCAATGGCGCGGTTGCGGTGTTTGTCAGCCGTCCGCGAGGTGATCATGATGATCGGGATGTGTTTGGTTTTGACATCGGCGCGCACATTGCGGGCAAATTCGAAACCATCCATGCGTGGCATTTCAATGTCGAGCAAAATCAAGTCGGGCTCGATATCCTGCAATTGCTGCAAGCCGTCGACACCGTCTTTGGCGGTCGCCACCTCAAAGTTTTCACGCGTCAACATGCGGCTGGTGATCTTGCGTACGGTCAGCGAATCATCGACCACCATCACCAGCGGATTTGCCCGTGCGCGTGTTACTTCACTCGCCATAAAACTGCTGTCGACGCTGGCAGCAAACGCATCGGCAAGTGACAACCCCGCCGGGACGACCTGTTCCCGGTCCGCGTCCATCCTGCTTGACGATGGCGCCGCCATTGTGTCACTGCCGACCCTCGCCAGCGACGGCATGGCAATCGACAAATCGTGCGGGGCGCTGGCCGGGCCCTGATCAAGCGTCACTGTTGCCGCCTCGCGAAACACCAATTGGACGGGATTCATGATCAACACAACCTGTCCGGAACCTAACACCGTGGCGCCGGCAATACCCGGAATACGCGCCAGTTGCGGACCGATCGACTTGACCACAATCTCGCGATTGCCAATGATGTCGTCCACCTGCACCGCGGCGCGTTGCTGCGCGCTCTTTGCCAAAATGACAAATGCATGGCGTTGAGCAGAAACTTTTGGCTTGCCGCCGAGAATCACCTCCATCGATCGCAAAGGATATTTGTTGCCCTTCCAGTCGATCTCATTCAGCGCCAGCAGCGGCTCATATCGCTTGCCTTTGAACTCCTGAACCTGCTCGATCATCACCGAAGGAATGGCATATGTGGTGTCACCCACGGTGACCATCACCGCCTGGGTCACAGCAAGGGTCAACGGCAATGCAATGGTAAAGGTGGTGCCACGCCCGGCGTTGGAGGCGATATCAATGCGCCCGCCAAGAGAAACAATTTCGTTGCGAACAACGTCCATGCCGACGCCACGCCCCGACACTTGTGAAACGGTCTGTGCGGTCGAAAAGCCAGCGGCAAAAATGAACTGCGTCAATTGCGCGTCGGAAACGTCGGCGTTCGCCTCGATCATGCCTTTTTCAATTGCTTTTTCGCGGATCCGCTTGAAATTTAATCCGGTGCCGTCGTCGGACAGCGTCAAGACCACCTCATTGCCGATCTGGCGCGCGTCAATCGAAATCTCACCGATCTCGGACTTACCGGCGGCTAGACGCTCGGCCGGCGATTCCACGCCGTGCGCCACCGCATTGCGAAGCAAATGCTCAAGCGGCGCGGTGATTTTTTCCAGCACCGAGCGATCAATTTCAACCCGCACACCACGGAACTCGAGATTGGCCTTTTTCTCAATCTCTTTCGCCGTCTGTCGCACGAGGCGGTAGAAACGATCCTGCAAATTACCAAGCGGAACCAGCCTGACGCCCATTAATCCTTGTTGCAGATCGCGGTTCAAGCGACTTTGCTGCAACAACGCCGAGTCGGCTTCGTCAATATTCTTTGCCAGCGATTGCTGCAGTGTGACGACGTCATTCAGGCTCTCCGCCATGAAGCGGGTGAGCTCTTGCATGCGCGAAAAACGGTCAAACTCAAGCGGGTCAAACTGTTCGCCAAGGTTTTCAGCTTCCTTGATGCGCGACTGGATTTGTGATTCAGCGCCGATTTCAATTTCCCGCAACTGCACCTTCATGCGCGCAACGTTGTCGTTCAGATCCAGCAGGGCCTTTTTAAAGGCCTGCAACTCGAGGTCAACCCGGGAGCGTGCGATTGCCAGTTCACCGGCTTCATTTACAAAACGGTCGATCAGATCGGCGTTAACCCTTAACAAGGCCTGACGTTCGCGGCCCTCAAGTTTTTCACCCTCGGCAACAATTTCAGCACGAACGGCGGCAATTGCGGCCATAGGCGCAGGCAGCTGACTTGGGACTTCCGCGGCAACAGCGGACTCAATCGGGATCTCGATGATCGGTGCAAGGTCACCGGCATTGAGGCTTTCAAGCACATTGTTAAAGCGATCAAGCCGATCGTCAATCGCATCAAATGCGCCAGGCGCCGGGGTTTCGACGCGATCCATTTCGATGATGCGCGTTTCCATCGCATGTGCGAGCTCGCCCAGACGCATCAGACCGGCCATCCGCGCGGAACCCTTTAAGGTGTGCAAATGGCGCGCAAGCTCGCTTACTGGTTCATGATTGACCGGCGCAGCGCGCCATCGGCGCAGGGCATCGCCCACCAGCGGTGCAATCTCGCCCGCTTCTTCAAGAAAAATTGGCAGCAAATCATTGTCAATGTCATCCTTGACGGCGCGACGGTCGCGACCTGATTCAAACACCGGCTCTGCGTCGGGCGCAGCCGAAGCTGTGCCGGCGTCTGCTGTCGATGTGTTGTACGTCGCAGCGCTGGTATTGCCCGCCGTTTCATTTGTCGGTTCAACCGGCGGTTTGGTGCCGTCAAATGCGGCGGCGGCGACCAGTGCGCCAGCCGAGGCAATGCCAAAAATTGTCGCAGGATCAACGCGCTTTTCAGCTTGGTCGGCGACCGGCGGGGCGACCGAAGCAGGCGCATCGGCGGGCGGCTTATCGGTATGCATCGGGCCGGCATCGGCCGCTGCAAAAACGCTTGCCGGTGCATCGACAGTGGCCTGGGGCGTCCGTAAATATGTTGCTTCACCGCCACGAGCGCCCGATTTCAGTTGCTCCCGCAATTGTATGAGTGCGGACACAATGTCCGGGCGCGCAGCCGGATATTCGCGCGTGTGTAACGAAAGCACCATGTCGGCAAGTGTATCAACGGCCTGACGGGTCGCTCGTATCCTTTCGGGGCTGAACTCTGGTGCGAGTTCAATTGCGCCTGTCAGCCATTTTTCCAACGCAAACGCAACCGAGGCAATTGACTCAAAGCCGGTGGTGCGGGAAGAGCTTGTCAGCGTGTGCGCCGCGCGCATGAATTCATGCGACACCGGTGTGCGGGGGTTGGCCTCGATGCCTGCCATTTCACCTTCCAGCACCTCAACGTGTACGCTCGATTCCGTAAGGTATATTTCGTAAAGTGGTTGCGACAGCCTAATATGACCAACCAGAATTTCGTCAATATCCGCGACGACAGGCGGCGCATCTGCAGGCACCAGCACCTCGGCAGACGGACCGGAAAATGCCTGATCCAGCGCAGGCAATTCGGCAAAAATATCGGTGCTTTCGGCCGTCGGCACCGTTGTTGTTGCCGCCCCGCTTGTCTCGGTAAACGGCACAAAATCCGCGATATCCGGTTGAATTAAATCGTCCAGCCCTGTCTCTTCATTCGCTGTTGCAGCCAGTTCGGTCGCTGCTGGCGTCAAATCGGCAAACTGTGCAGCGTCATTGGCGGTCGCGGCTAACGCTCCCACGGCAACAAACGCATCGAACAACGGCGGCAATTCATGCAACGGCGCGTTTGTCGACGGTTCCACAATACTTGATTTGGTTTGCACCTCGACGCCAACCGGTGTGTCCACGGAGGCTAATGCGATGGCCTGCATCTCGATAACCGGCTCTTTGTCGTTCTTGAGCAAGTCACAAAGGGCGTCAATACGCGCGCCGTCAATGGTCACGTTACCGTTGTTTTGCAGCGACCGTACCCAACGGCCGAAACTATCTGACGATTCTGTCAGCAGCAGCAGCAATCCCGCTGACAATATCTTTTCATCCTTCAGCCACTTGTTCATCACCTGCTCGCAACTCCAGGCAACATCGCCCAGATCATTCAGGCCGACCATCCTGCCGGACCCCTTGAGCGTATGGAATCCGCGGCGAATCGTGATCAGCGCCTCTTTATCGTGCTGCGCCCGCCCTAACGCCGCCAGGTTCTCGCGAATACTGGCGACCACTTCAGCGGCTTCTTCCAAAAAGATGTCGAGCAACTCTTGATCAACTTCCGAGGCGGGCGCATCCAACAGCTGGACCACCTGCGGTGCCGGGGTGTCCGCCGGTTTAGCCGGCGCAATATTGGCAAGTGCGTCAGTGACGCCGGGCTTCATCGGATCAAACGAAGCGTCGATGGCTTCAAGTGACGCTTCAGACGATCGTACCGCCGCCACATCACCGGCAATCTCTGCGTTCTGTTTGAGTTCCTTTACAGCTTCGCGTAAATGGTCTCGCGAGGCGGTGTCTTCGGGCTGCTGCTTCCAGTCGGAATACAACGCCTGCACTTTTTGTTTATCGACATCAACGTCGGCCGTTGAAACCGGCGCCTTGATCAGGCTTCCTTCACTTGCAGCCGGGTTGTCGGCCAGACCGAACCGCACCAATGCCGGCAGTAAAACCGCGCGTGGGTCGGTCGAACTTTGCTGCAAGGCGGAAATAAACAATCCAAGTGCGGAGACGCCCTCTGCGACCGCCTCGGCATCATCGCCGGCGCCTTTGATCGCGCCGGTGGAAAACTGCAGCACGCGGTCACGCAGCATCTGGTTCAATGCCGCAGCTTCATTGAGGTCAAGAATCGCCAGTGCGCCTTGAACCTGTGCAAACAGGCCCGGTAACGATGCGAGCTCGGTCGTCTTGACGTGATCGCGAAAAAATCCATCGAGCGTACTCTCAATAGTCGACAGGTTGACTTGTATCTCCTGCCCCACCTGGAACATCAACAGGCGTTCTTGCGCCCGCTTCGTGAAATCGTCCATGAGCGCGTTGGTTGACGCATCGAGCGCAGGCAGAGGTGTGCCGGACATGGCGCCTTTGATGCGGCCGATGACACCCTGTGACTGGACAATAAACTCGGGTGAAAGGCGCGCAAAATTCTCGAGCGAAGATTCGACAAACAGAAGTGCCGATGCAACCTCCAACGCCTGCACTTCATTTGCCGATGCACCTGTTTTTCTCAAATGTGGTCCGATCAGCCCGATTACGCGCAACAATTCTGCCATCCCTGCATTTGACAATTGCTGCGACTGTCGGGCAAGCGCATCGCCTTGTTCGGCAAACGCGTCCAGCGCGGTGCGGTTGCCGCTGGTGAACTTGAGCCAATTTTCCTTGCCGGATTGGACCAGATCACGCAGCGACCTGACCAGCGCCCTAACAGACTCATTTGAGCTGACGTCGCTTTCAGGCGCTGCCGCAAGCAATTCGTTGAGCCGGTACAACGCGCGGATGTCTCTGACACGCTCGGTGCTTGCTTTTGACTTTCCGATCACCAGCAACAGATCGCGAAAAAGCCTTTCCGGGACCTTTTGCACGCCGTCTATAACCAGCTTGATCTGTTGATCAATTTTCCCGAATAACTGCACCGCAAGGGAACCCGCCTCTGCAGGGTTGGCACCAACGGCGTCAAAAAAGCCGGTTACGGTGAACCAAAATGCCCTTGTTGGCGAGGTCACCTGCAATGCCTCAATTGCCAGTGTGGCGTTGCGCATGTCACGGGCGCCCCCGACCAGGTCTTTTTCGCGAAGTATCTTGAGCAAGCCGGCCTGATACAGTCCGCGCCGCTGCTTCACCGCCTCGATGAGCATGTCGGATTTCGGCAAGGCCACCGTGTCTTCCGGCATTGGCACGACGATACTCAGATCCGGCGAGAACAAGTCACTCTCCGAGGCGTTGTTTTCGCCGCGGCCCCGATTCAGGGAGAGATAGGCGGGCACCAACGACATGGGGCGGTCTGCTTCGCCGGACATCAATCCGTCGAGATAGGCGGACAGTGAACCGGTCGCCTGTTTGGCAAGGGCAACCCGCTCTTTTAGTGCCGAGTGGGCGTCAGCATTGCCGAGAGCCGCAACCAGCGCCTCAATTTCCTCAGTGAATCGTGTCGCCGCACCAAGCCCGACCATCGACAGCGCCCCTGTCACTTGATGCAGATGGGTGGAGACATACTTGAGCGCTTTTGCATCGCTCGGGTCGATAGCCATCCGGTCAAGGTTGGCGCGCGCCTCCGCAAGCGAATGCTCGATCTCGGTCTTGACCCAGGAAAGCGGCCCTAAATCCAATGTTGATGACATCGTTGTGTTCATTGATACGATGAGCAATTCTTCTGTTTTTTATAGCTTGAAGCCGGAAACTGACGCCTTCAAATCCGATGCCACGTCCGCAAGGTCTTTAATGGAAGTGGCCGTCTGTTGGGTACCCGCCGTGGTCTGGCGGTTGATTTCAAGAATGTCCTGCATGTTGCGTGCCACCTTGTTTGCAGACGATGCCTGCGTTTGTGCGTCGCTGGAAATCTTTTCGATCAGGCCGGCCAGATTTTTTGTCACCGAGTCGATCTCGTTCAACGCCTGCCCGGCGGCGTCGGACAGCTTTGCCCCTTCAACCACACCGGTGGTCGACTTCTCCATCGCCGCAACCGCGTCCTGGGTATCGGCCTGAATGGTTTTTACAATCGCGCCAATTTGTTTTGTCGCTTCGGCGGAGCGTTCGGCCAATCGCTGCACCTCTTCGGCAACCACCGAGAATCCGCGCCCGGCCTCGCCGGCCGAGGCCGCCTGAATTGCCGCATTCAGTGCCAGCACGTTGGTCTGCTCGGTAATGTCGGAAATCAGTTCAACGATTTCGCCAATCTCCTGGGATGACTCGCCGAGACGTTTGATGCGCTTGGAGGTTTCCTGGATTTGCTCGCGAATGTCATTCATGCCGGAGATCGAGTTCTGCACCGCGAGACGCCCTTTGTCGGCGGCGGCAAGCGAGCGCAACGCAACCTTCGATGATTCTTCAGCATTGGTTGACACCGTGGACAGGGTGTTTGCCACCGTCAACACCTGTTCCGTGGTGGTCTGGATTTCTCTGGATTGTTTTTCGGCAGCGTCAAGCAATTGCACGGAAACGGCCTGCGCTTGTTGTGATTTGGCCGACACCTGTGTCGACGCATTGTTGACACCTGTTACCAGCGCGCGCAATTCATCAATTGTGTAGTTCATCGAGTCGGCGATCGCACCGGTGATGTCTTCGGTCACCTTGGCGCGGATTGTCAAGTCACCATCCGCCAAGTCGCCCATTTCATTCAGCAAGCGCAAGATCGCCTCCTGATTGCGCTTGTTTTCGAGCTCCGACTCCAAGCCGCGTTTACGCTCATTGACCAGATACAGATATCCCACCAAGCCAATGGTTGCGAACATCAGCACACCAAAAATGCCGGCCAGAATCAGCGGCAGCCTGCCGACCTCGGCGCCAAACGCATTCTGCATTTGTTCGACGTTTGACAAAAGTTGTTCTGAACCCTGCTGGAGCGCGCGTCCGGATTGGCGCGAAGCCACCAGTTTTTGTACGTTATCCAAAATGGGTTTTACGTTGCTTTCAAAGCTGGTAAATGACTCGCGAAGCTTGGCTACCCGTGCCCGGTTTTCGCCGCCAACGGCGGAGACGCCAACCGCATCCGAGCCGCTTTCAAGCGCCTTTACCAAGTCACGGAAGTCGTTTGTGTCTTTGCCCATCAAGAAGGTGACTTCAGGGTCAATAATTTCCGCACCCAGAATCTCGGCCGAACCGCGGCCAAGACGTTCTGCCAGGAACGTCAGTCGATTGACTTTCAACACCTGCGCGGGATTTGTCCCCGATTGCTGCAGCGCGACCGTCAATTGCTGTGAAATACCGGCCAATTCTTCCGACCCGGCACGTACCTGGGCAACGTTGCGACTCAAGTTTGTTAAATCGTTTTTTGCCGCCAGAATTGAGGTCGCCGCGTTTGACGCTTCTTGATAGCGCCTGGTCAGCTCTTCAAGGCGTGAGGTGAGCTCTTCAGAGATCTTTGCGTTGGGAACCTTTGTGTTAAAGGCGAGGCCCCCGTCATTGAGTACATCCATATAGATCTGGAATTGATCGCGGCTATCCTGAAGCTGCGGGAACGCGGATACGTCGCCTCGCGCGGCCAGGCTGGCTGACTTTGCCAGCCGCTGCGTATGGAATTGCAGCTGCGAGGTAATGTTGGTCCAGGTCGAAATATTGCCGCGACTGACCGTGTCAAGCGCGATCGCACCGAGCATGAATGTGAAGAACACGGCAATAAGTGTTCCCAGCACCTGAAACTGGGTTTGCAGCGGATACCGACCAAGCACGGGAAGTGAAAATGCACCCATGTCACGTTTAGGTTTGGCGGTCTTGTTGGCGGCAATCGTTGCGGCAATCTTTTGTGTCTGGTTGCCGGTTGCGCCGAAGGCCGAATTAGTCGATGGGCCGGTCGCAGAGCGGGTGCCGGTCGTGGACCCGGGTGCGCTGGTAGAGGCTGGTTTTTTTGAGCCAAACAGCCGGCCGAACAAGCCACCGGACGGCTTGTTCGCGGGCTGACTTTTCGATGCAGCCGGCGCGGTTGGTGCAGCCTTGGGAGGATTCGACTTAGCCTTGCCCTTGAGGAAAGACGGCGTTGATAATTTAAAAGCCATTATGGTTTCTCCGAACCGAGCAACATCAACATTGTTTCAATCAGGCCCATAGCAACAATGCCGCATTGTCAGTCACCAAACTTCGAACGTTCAAAAAATACGTATAAACACAAATATGAATTTTGCAGCAGTCAATCTGAAGATGTCGGCGTGTCCGAACACCCGACAAAACGGCGCAAAATTAAAAAACGGCCGCCACTGGCTTATCGGCAGCGCCAGCCTCGCTGACATCCAGAAAAGTCGTGTTCTGGGACAATGCCCTAACATCGAGCTCCAGCCACACCTTGTTGTTTTCGTCGCGGTATTGCGCGCCGATCCACGGGCGGGACGGATCGGAAATTGATTCGCGGGTAAACAAGTCCGGATTGCGCAGCCCCAGCATACGACTCACAACAATTCCCGAGGCTTCCAACAAGTGCTCGTTTATCAGCACAACACGGCGTTCCGCACTTGCCACAATTGGCGGCTGCCCCTGAAAGGCGGAAAAATCAGCGATCGAAAACAGCTTGCCACGAATGTTGGCAACGCCGTAAAACCACCGCTTGGTTTGTGGCACCGGCACAAAAATTGGCGCTGGAATCACTTCCGCCACATCGGCCAGACTTACAAACCAGCTCTCAATGCCGACTTGAAAGCCAAGTTTTGAAGCGAATGCACGCAGTTTCGACGGGTCACGCAGTCGCTCCGCCAGATTACGCTGAAACTCACGAAGGCTCGATTTGCGCGCCATGGATTGTCCGCGTCAGAGGATTTCTGGTCGGGTCAACCGAGCGCTTTGATCTTTGCGATCAGATCCGGTGCATTGATCGGTTTGACGATGTAATCTTTGGCACCCTGTCGCATTCCCCATATCTTGTCGGTTTCCTGATCCTTGGTGGTGCAAATGAACACTGGGATGTGTTTTGTCGACTCTTCACGGGTGATTGCCCGGGTTGCCTGAAATCCATTGAGGCCGGGCATCACGACATCCATCAGCACCAGATCGGGTTGCTCGCGTTTTGCGACTTCGACACCCTCTTCGCCGCTGGCCGCGTAAATGACGGTGAATCCGGCCTTGGTCAGCAGGCCTTCCAGGAAGGTGCGCTCGGTGGGTGAATCATCAACAACAAGTATTTTATTTATGGCCATTTGGTTTACTCCAACAAGGCGGGGTCAAAAAAATAACGACGAAACATCAATTTTATAAGTATTGGGTCTGTTTTGGCGATTGCGTCAGACTCCCCGCCCGCATTCCCGGATTGAGAATCACCACTTAAGCGGCATTTTGCTGCGCCGCGCGATTCGCAAGGTGCACCCCGACCGCTTTTAGCAGGCTTTCTTTTGAAAACGGTTTGGTCAAATATTCGTCTGATCCAACCATCCTGCCGCGTGCGCGGTCAAACAAACTGTCTTTGGAGGACAGCATAATGACGGGCGTGGCCTTGTGTTTCCCACTTTTCTTGATCAATGCGCAGGTCTGATACCCATCAAGGCGCGGCATCATGATGTCTACAAAGATGACATCAGGCTGGTGATCTGCGATTTTGGCAAGCGCGTCAAAGCCGTTCTCCGCCAATATGACCTGGCAACCGGCTTGCATCAGAAAAATTTCGGCGCTACGTCGGATAGTGTTCGAATCATCGATCACCATTACCCGCGTACCCGACAATGCTTTTGTGTCTGCCACAAAGTCACTTTCTATTTTTCGCCACCGACATAAAACCCTGCCCGCCTACCGCCGGAATATCGCCAGCCTTATTTGGCAACCGGGTACTGACGATGTTAGCGCATCGAATGCTGGAAACAATGCGCTGGACGCCAACATACATCACCGCTTTAGGACTAACAACCGTAAATTCAAACATCATTATAAGTTTATTTGCCGGAATACATCCCGAACGCTGAAAATGCCACGCAATTTCTTACGATGCCGGATCATAAAATTCTTTTAAGTCCGGCGAATTACAGCTCGACCATTTCAAAATCATCTTTCCGTGCACCGCATTCCGGGCAGGCCCAGCCGACGGGAACATCCTCCCAGCGCGTGCCAGCGGCGATCCCGTCGTCGGGCCAGCCCACCGCTTCGTCATAAATAAAGCCGCAAACAAGGCACATCCAGGTTTTGGTCGCAGCAAGCGGATCGGTCATATACAGTCTTGTGAATGAATTTGCAGGAGTGGGCGGCAAAAATGGGTACAGACCTTATTACGGCGATACAATGCATTTTCTTTAACGCGGCAGCGCTGAATTCTAGCGGTTTTGACGCCGAATTATTGTTTCTGCTTTTGTGATCAGCCGGTCGCCGGACTCGTCACCTTCAAACTCATCATGTCTGTTGCCATTAAATCACCCCCAGCCGTATTGACGTTTTCTGCCACTGACCCTTCCGGAGGGGCCGGGCTTCAGGCCGACCTGCTCACGCTCGCGAGCATGGGTTGCCATCCGTTATCGGTTGTCACGGCAATCACCGTGCAAGATACCTCTGGTGTCGAAGGGATTCAGGTGATCGATGCAGATTGGGTGGCGGATCAAGCCCGGGCAATTCTTGAAGATATTCCGATCGCAGCGTTCAAACTGGGTGTGATGGGTAGCGCCGAAAACATTGCTGCAATCGCCGAAATTGTTTCAGACTATCCCGAGATTCCGCTCATTTTCGACCCGGTTTTGTCGTCTGCGCGCGGCGATGAATTTGCCAACGAGGAGGCGATGGAGGCAATTCGCGAAATGATTATTCCGCAGACGACCGTCATCACCCCCAACACCCCCGAACTTCGACGGCTGGTGATGACTGACGACGATGACGAAACGGTCAGTCACGAGCGATTGGTCCGACGCCTGACGGATCTTGGCGCGGAGTATGTGTTGGTCACCGGCACGCACGACGCAACGCTGGAGGTAATCAATACCCTGTACGGTGATCGCGGCATGATGCGTGCGGACCGATGGCAGCGGCTTCCCGGCAGCTACCACGGGTCTGGGTGCACGCTGGCGGCGGCGTTAGCGGCGACAATTGCGCGCGGCATGGACATTGACGAGGCGGTGCGTGAGGCGCAGGAATACACTTGGCAGACGCTTAAGTTCGGGTTTCGGCCCGGCATGGGTCAACACATCCCCGACCGGATGTTTTGGGCGCGTGACGACGACAGTGATGCGCTCAGTGAAACTGACGACAAAACTGATGCGGCTCCGGGGGCCGGCAACACGGGGTCGCCGAAGCCCGATGTTGAGCCGACGGGTTCGCGGCACTGATTGTGTCCGGAATGGTAATGGCGTCGAATCGAGTCACCAATGCGCGAATCCAAGGCCTCTATGCGATCACACCCGATGAGCCGGACTCAAATACGCTAAACGCGATGCTTGAGGAGGCTTTCAGCGCAGGTGTGCGCTTGCTTCAATATCGACGCAAATCGTGTTTAGAAAACGTTCAACGACGCGAAGCGGCGCATTGCCGTCAAATGGCCAAATTGGCTGGCGCGATAATGATTGTTAACGACGATTTGTCGTTGGCCCAATTTGTCCGCGCCGACGGTGTGCATTGGGGCCGCCATGATGTGCCTTTGGCGACCTTGACAGGAAGAATTCGTGCGGCAAAGAATGCCCAGGGCGAGGCGTTTATCATCGGCATTTCCTGTTACGGCGATTTTTCGATGGCTGAGGCCGCAGTTGCAGCCGGCGCCGACTACATTGCATTCGGCAGTGTGTTTCCGTCGGTGACCAAGCCCAACGCGCAATCCGCAAGTGTGGACCTCATTCGCCGCGCGAAAGATACGCTTGGTGTACCGGTCGTGGCCATCGGCGGCATCACGGTTGATAATGCCCCACGCGTGATTGAAGCGGGTGCAGACTCGCTCGCCGTGATTTCGGGAATTTTTTCGATGGGTTCCGTCAGCGCGTCTGACACCATCACCACCCGCGTCAAACGTTTCTCCACACTTTTTGAAAATGAACATCGGTATGCCAGTCCCATTTAGCTTCGACAACAGCAAGATGTTATTCGAGAAGTCGCAACGGGTCATCCCCGGCGGCGTCAATTCGCCGGTACGTGCATTCCGCGCCGTCGGCGGGACACCGGTTTTTTTCAAGAAGGCGCAAGGCGCCTACCTTTGGGACGTGGACGGCAATCGCTACGTTGACTATGTCGGTTCATGGGGCCCCGCCATTCTTGGACACGCCAATCCGGAAGTTGTCGCCGCATTGCAGGCCCGTGCCGTTGACGGCCTGAGTTTTGGTGCCCCGACCGAGGCTGAACTCGACATGGCCGAATTGTTATGCAAATTGTTGCCGTCGCTTGAACAGGTCCGGTTGGTCAGTTCCGGGACCGAGGCAACCATGAGTGCGATCCGCCTTGCGCGAGGCGCAACAGGGCGCGACAAGATCGTAAAATTTGAAGGTTGTTACCACGGACATGCCGACTCGCTATTGGTCAAGGCTGGCTCCGGCGCACTGACGTTCGGCAATCCGAGCTCGGCAGGTGTTCCGGCGGTTGTCGCAGCGGATACGATCGTTCTAACCTATAACAATCAAGCAGAATTGGAGAGAACTTTTTCAAGCATCGGCGACCAGTTGGCATGCGTCATTATCGAGCCCATTGCGGGCAATATGAATTTTGTCATGCCCTCAATGGGCTACATGCAAATGTTACGGACGTTATGCACCAAACACGGCGCAATTCTGATATTTGATGAGGTGATGACCGGATTTCGTGTCGGTTTGCATGGCGCGCAGGGACATTACGGTATCACCCCTGACCTAACCACGCTTGGGAAGGTGATTGGCGGCGGTATGCCGGTCGGCGCGTTTGGCGGGCGTCGTGACATCATGGCGCATATGGCGCCGCTAGGCGGCGTTTACCAGGCGGGAACTTTATCCGGAAATCCAGTAGCTGTTGCAGCTGGATTAAAGACCCTTGAATTGATATCCGCGCCGGGTTTCTATGAGGCGCTTTCGGCCAGCACCACACGCTTGTGTGTTGGTCTGACCGCTGCTGCGAAAGAGGCGGGAGAAGTATTTTCTGCCGCGAGTCTTGGCGGCATGTTTGGCATTTTCTTTTCAAGCGTGCCACCCATTTCATATGCCGATGTGATGCAATCGAATCGCGACCGCTTCAATCGCTTTTTCCACGCAATGCTCACGCGAGGTGTCTACTTGGCCCCATCGGCATTTGAGGCCGGCTTTGTCTCAAAAGCCCATACCGACGCCGACATTGACCATACCATCGCCTGCGCACGCGAAGCGTTTGCGGAGATGCGCGGATAAGCCGGCATACGTGACGCCGACCCTTACCGTTGATCGGGCAGCGCTGATTGCATTTGTTTTTGCTGTTGTGGCGATTATTACGGTATCAACGGTGTCGGTCAGGGCGCTGGAAAACCTGATTGCAGCGAGTGCGCGGGTGCCAGGCATGCAGCGCATCATCTCGAGTTTGGAGGCGGTTCGTTTTCACGCGCCGGCAATCGACAATGCCGAGCGCAACGACGTCCTCACGGGTGAGAATCGGGATCGCGGCCGCTATCGACAGGGCGAGGTTGAAATGCTTGCTGAAATGAGCTATCTGGCAAACAAACGCGCGGAATTGCCCATACTCGACGCACAATACGACCTGCTTCGCCGCCATGTTGACGGAATTGTCGAGGCGCAGAAAAATATTGTTAACGCACGGACGGCAAGCGGTTTCGAAGCGGCGAAGAAACTGATTCGAGAGCGAGCAGGCCTAACTTTGCGGTAAGACGCTATCATATTGACGCGCGGCATCCTGCTTGACGCTCGGGATTTGTTGGGGGATTGAACGTCAGCAGGTCGCGCTGGCTGAATGTACACAGCAGTGGATTGTCGCGTTAATATCAAGTTCTGCGCTGGTACTGGTGTTTTTTCACGGTGTTGTGCGCAGGTTATCAAATGATCAAATTGCCGCACGTGAAAAAATCGCCTACTACGCCATGCACGACTCATTGACCAGATTACCAAATCGACCGGCGGCCATTGAGCATCTAGATGCCAGATTGGCTGATGCCGCAACACAGCGCGCGCTTGGCGGCTTTACGATCATGTTGCTTGATCTCGACGGGTTCAAGGCGGTAAACGACGGAATGGGTCATGATGCCGGCGATGAATTGTTGAAAATCGTCGCGCAACGCGCAATCGCCGTATTGCGTGACTCAGACTTTATTGCAAGGCTTGGCGGTGACGAGTTTCTGGTGGTTGTGCCGCAACTCTCGGATCAAGAAACAGCTGGCTTGGTGGCAAACAAACTGGTTGAGAGCATTGCCAAACCATTCTCGATCAGGGGCGGCGAGGCGCAGGTGACGGTTAGTATTGGCGTGAGTTTTTTCCCTGCGCACGGCGATGATCGCGAGGTGTTGATGAAGTGTGCCGATATCGCGATGTACGCCGCAAAACGCGCGGGACGCAACCGCGTGTGCGTTTTCGAGAAAGCCATGCGCACCGGAGTCTGACTGTCGCGGGCAACAAAATGCCGCATCAGTGTGCGGCATTTTGTTGCGGAATCTGTCCGGCAGGTAAAGCGCCGGGCAACTCTACTTCGCGGCAATAATTTTGGCTGCAGATGTACTTGCTGGCCTCATGCCGGCCATGTATTCAGCCACCGCGACCAGATCGCTTTCCTTCATCCTGCTTGCGATGGCGTTCATTTGTGTGTTCTTGCGTTCGCCAGTTGCATACGCCTTGAGTTGCGCAATCGAATATTCAGGCCATTGCCCGGCAAGTTTTGGGTATAGCGCGGGAATACCGGCGCCGAGCCCACCGTGACAGCCCGCGCATGACGGCACCTTTGCCTCTGCAATGCCGGCGCGGTAGATCATCTGGCCGCGTTCGGCAATTGTCTTGTCGCGTGCAACCGCATTGGTGTTACCGCGTTGTGCGTAATAGTACGTTCCAAGCGCCTTCATGTCGCCTGGCGACAGATTGGCGGCCATACCCTGCATAATGACGTTTGCGCGTCCGCCCGACCTGTATAAATCGAGTTGCTTGGCGATATACTCGGCTGGCATCCCGGCGATATTTGGATTCGCTGAAATCGGGCTGTAACCGTCCAAGCCGTGGCACGCGACACATACGGTACCGGCGATTTGTTTGCCACGATCCAGACGTTCGGCGTGGGTAGGTGCGGGGGCAGGTGCCTTTGCCTCGGATTTTGCAGGCTCGGCAGCGGCTGCAAATACGGTCGAACCGACCACCGTCGCGGCAGAAGCCAAAATTCTTACCCAGATTGCCCAATTTTTCATTTCCAACCCTTTTTACGCTCTTTGCACGATAGGCGCCATTTTAGCCCATCACGTGCAAAGAGAAAACCAAATCGAATAAACCGGATCGAGCGCCCAGTGAAACTGTTTGCCAATGTCGTCTATACCGCCTCCGCCCATGATCTAGAGCAGCTTCCGCCGGATATCGGGGCGGAAATCGCCTTTGTCGGCCGCTCCAACTCAGGAAAATCGTCCGCGATCAATACGCTGGCCAATCACAACAGACTGGCGTTTGTGTCAAAAACACCGGGGCGCACACAATTGATCAATTTTTTCGCGTTGAGTGCGGGTAAATCGTTGGTGGATTTGCCCGGTTATGGTTATGCCAAGGTGCCCCCCGAGGTGAAAGCACACTGGGAACAAACCCTTGCAAGCTACGTGTCCGGCCGCGAAGCGTTAAGAGGGCTGGTGCTCATCATGGATGCGCGGCATCCACTTAAGCCGGCCGACGAACGTCTGCTGGATTGGTATGCGCCCACCAACAAGCCGGTGCATTGCCTGCTCACCAAAGCGGACAAGCTGACAAAGAGCGAGCAGTCGCAAACGCTGAAGCTGGTTCGTGATCAATTGCGGCTCGCCAATCGAAACGCGACGGCACAATTATTTTCTGCGTTGAAAAGGACCGGCGTGGAGGAAGCCGAAAAGCAGATCGCCAAGATGCTCGGCTAAGCGGATTGATAATCGGAAAAAGAAAATGGGGCATAGGAAAAGGGGTTAACCTATGCCCCGAAAGCCTCTTTTGAAAGGCCCCGCTCAGGGAGGTGAAGCGGGGAAGCGCAAGCGCTTCATCAACATAGATTCTGGCTCGTGGTGAAAGTTCAACTGCGTGATGGATTTCAGGCTTGGTTGACATGGCGGAAAAAAGTATTAAATGCCGACCAATCTTTTTTGCAGCACCCAAATTAACCTTATGAAAAAAATGGATATCGGTGAATTTCCTCATCGTCGTATGCGGCGTCTGCGGCGGACTGCTTTTTTGCGGGACATGGTGCGCGAATCATCGCTTAGCCCGGCTGATTTCATTTATCCGGTATTCATTCTGGAAGGCACAAAGCGCCGCGAGACGATTGCGTCGATGCCCGGTATCGAGCGGCTTTCGCTCGACGAGCTGTTTCCCGTTTGTGAAGAGGCGATAAACCTTGGTATACCCGCCTTGGCACTCTTTCCGCTTGTTGATCAAGCAAAAAAGACCGCGGGCGGTGAGGAGGCATTTAATCCCGACGGTCTGGTGCCGCAGGTTGTGCGTGCCCTGAAACAACGATTCCCAGACTTGGGAATCGTCACCGACGTTGCGCTTGACCCGTACACTTCCCATGGGCAGGACGGCCTGATCGACGCGAACGGCTACATCATGAATGATGAAACCAACGCCGTATTGCAACAGCAGGCCGTGATGCAGGCGCAGGCGGGTGTTGATATTGTCGCGCCATCAGACATGATGGATGGCCGCATCGGAAAAATTCGCGCCGCGCTTGATTCGAACGGTCAGATCCACACGGCCATCATGGCCTATGCGGCAAAATATGCAAGCGCCTACTACGGGCCATTTCGGGATGCGGTTGGCTCTGCCGCTAATCTCGGTAAATCCGACAAGAAAAACTACCAAATGGATCCCGCAAATTCGGATGAGGCGCTACGCGAAATCGCCCTCGATTTGCAGGAAGGCGCCGACATGGTGATGGTCAAGCCCGGCATGCCCTATTTGGATATTGTGCGACGCGCGAAAGACACGTTTGCTGCGCCGACGTTTGTGTACCAAGTCTCGGGTGAATACGCCATGATCAAGGCGGCGGCGCAAAACGGCTGGCTTGACCATGACGCGGTGATGATGGAATCGCTTGTCGCCTTTAAACGCGCCGGCGCGGATGGCATTCTTAGCTATTTTGCGCTCGAGGCGGCACGCATTCTGAATCGCAAATAGTCATGCGCCAACACCTTGCGGCAATCGCGCTGGTGGTGCGAGACTATGACGAGGCGATCGAATATTACACATCGACATTAAATTTCGATCTGATCGAAAATGCCGACCTCTCTGCCAGCCAGCCGGGCAAGCGCTGGGTGCGCGTGCGACCAAAAGGGGCAACCGAGACCTGTTTCTTGCTGGTAAAAGCGGTCGGGCCCGACCAAATTCGAAGCATTGGCAATCAAGCCGGAGGCCGGGTCTTCTTGTTCCTCAATACGGATGATTTTTGGCGCGACTACCAGCACCTGAGTGGCCGGGGCGTGAATTGGGTGCGACCGCCAGTTGCAGAGGCATACGGTACGGTGGCGGTTTTTGAAGATCTCTATGGCAACAAATGGGATTTGATTGGACCGGCGGCGTTGATCGCAAAATAGCAACACAGAAGGTGCCGGCATTACCACAAACCGTTGAGGAATCCGATCAAACAGCGATACGCGCGTTCAAGTTATCATCCGGCGCGCCGAAATGACAGGTGAACCGTTCGTAGCGTGGCATTGTCTGCCGTGCCGATATCGGTGTTTGCCATGATCAAACTCATTCCTACAAATGACCTCAAGGTCGGTATGTACATCCATGATCTCAATTGTGATTGGATGGCACATCCGTTCGCGTGGAGCAAGTTCAAGGTGGGGGACGATGGCGAAATCAGCAAGATTGCGTCGGCCGGCATTCGTGAGATCTATATCGATACCGACCGCGGGCTTGACGCTGTGCATGCGCCGACCAACGACGAAGTCGGGCAGCAAATCCAAAGCGACCTGGTCGCGCTGGCGGCCGCACCTTGCGCGCCCCAACGGGTCAGCCAAGGCGAGGAGATTGAACGCGCCCGCAATATCAAGCATCAGGCCGAACAAGCGGTGATACTGGCGATGCGTGACGTTCGACTGGGCAAAGCGCTGTTAATCGACGCGGTTGAGCCGGTTGTCGCGAATGTGACCTCGTCGATTTTGCGCAATAGCGGCGCACTGATCGGGTTGGTCGGCATCAAGGACAAGGATCTATATACCTTTCAACACTCCGTCGCAGTTTGTACGTTGATGGTCGCATTTTGCCGCCATGAGGGCATGGATGACGATGCGGTTCATCAAGCCGGACTGGGCGGTCTGTTGCACGATATCGGCAAAACGCGCATGTCAAACGCGCTGTTGAACAAACCCGGACGATATACCAACGAGGAGTTTGCAATCATGCGCCGTCACCCCGAGGACGGACACGCCATACTTTCGGCGAACAACACGATCGGCCCGATGCCGCTGATCATCGCGTTGCAGCATCACGAACGTATGGATGGCAGCGGCTATCCATTTAATCTGGGCGGCGCTGAAATCGAGCGGGTCGCCCAGATGGCGGCGATTGTTGATGTTTACGACGCGATTACGGCCGACCGTTGTTATCACTTGGCAATACCACCGGCTGACGGGCTGCGCAAATTGATGGAATGGAGCAAGTGCCATCTGAGCCCCTACTTTACGCAGTCCTTTGTGCGTTGTATCGGCATTTACCCGGTCGGGACACTGGTGCGTCTGGAAAGTCAGCGCCTGGCGATTGTGACCGAGCACAACGCGAACGACCTGCTCAAGCCAAAAGTGAAAGTGATTTTTGACACCAAGCGAAATCAGTACATTGCGCCGAAAGAAATTGATCTGGCGCGGTCAATGGGGCACGGTGGGGCGGACACGATTGTCGGCCATGAATCCGCTCGCAAATGGTTTATTGACCTATCGTATTTTCAATAGCGCACAAGAGGACAGTTAAGGCTCAATGAGCTTGACCATGTCATCGGCGCTCACCCCAAGCTTGCTCAGTGCAAACGCCTCGGCAATCTCCCAATCCGCAGTAATGCCGCGACCGGCTCGCAGCGCCACAATTTGATCAATCAGCAGGCCAAAGGCGGCCAGTTTGACCGGTGAACCACGCAACATCAGCGGCTCGCCGGATGGCTTGGCAATCTCATGGTGGCAGAGAATCGCGATGGCGAGGGATTCGGGCACGCGCCACTCCTTTGCCAGCGCGTAACCGACATGGGCGTGGTTGGTTTGATGTTGCTGCTGTTCAAGCTTCAGCGCCTCGTAGGCGCGGCCCTCACTGTGCGCCTGCCAGACCGCGGCATAATCTGGAAAACGGTTGATCATCACCGCCATGCCGCAATCGCGAAACACCATGTAGGTCGTGGCTTCATCGGCATTCAGGCCGGACACACGCCGGGCAATTTCCGCGGCTGTTTCCGTCAAGCGTGACGATTCCTCCCAAAACTTGCGCATCACCGTTCCCGAACCTTCCGGAAATGCCTGTCGAAATAGCAGTCTTGACAGCAGGTTTGAGGTGGCGCGCAAGCCGATGATGGTTAATGCCTGCTGAATGCTGCTGGTGGTGCGTGAAAGCCCGTAGGCCGGCGAGTTGACCGTCTTCAGAACCGCCGCGCTCATGGCGAGATCGCCGCTGACGAGCTGAACCAGCTTGTTCTGGTCGGCTTCATCATCGTTGATCGCCTTGTGGAATTGGTCGAGCAGCGCCGGACAGGGCGGCAACTTTAATTCACGCGCAATGCGCTCGGCCTCGAGCTCGAGCTCAATGCCTTCTGGCGTGACGTTGCCGGCAAAAGCGATGGTCGGCTCTGTGGCGGAATGGACTTGAGAGGCATGCATGGCGTTGGTAGTTCGCTCGAAGCGCATCGTACGCAAAATTGCGTAGGTGAATACTAGCGATCATCGACAGCGGCGGATGCACCAAATAATCGCCAATTTGACGGCCAATTCAACCGATTGGCGGCTCGCTTGGAAATGTCATCATGACACGACACGCCGTGACTGAAAAACGCCAAAATCCAAAATGCGAGTCCACCGGCAGCCGCCAATCCGGCCAGGCCGAATAACCAGCGCCGTTGCGTAATTACGCAAATGCCGCGAGTGAAATGGCAATTTGAATGAGGGTCATTGCCTGGGCGAGTTTGTCGTGCGGATTTGCCGCGCCGTCTGACTTTTTGTCGGCATCCTTTGAACGTTGCTCAAATTTCTCCGCCTCATCTTTTGATGACGGCTTTCTCCTCCTTGTACCGCACAATTTCGGCTGTATGTTTGGTTGTTTGTTGCGAATTGCCCGTGAGGGACTCGGCAAGTTCCGCAGGATTTTGTTTCGTGCTCTTGCCCTGATAGTAGGACCAATGATTGGCTGCATCTGTCTTTCTAGGCACCGCTTCATTCTTGTACAGACGCGCCTCGTTCTGGGTATGTCCGCCTTGTTAACTGACGATGGCGCCAATGGTGGCCAGAATGGCGGTGAAAACAGCCACATATTGTGTGAGCCGATTGCCGCCCTTATCGCCATGCGAGACGTGTTCGAGGGCATGGTCGTGTGGTCTGTGGACGTGAAATTTTCCACCTGACAGGTGATTACTCTTTAGCTTGTTGAAGCGGGTGAAAAAAACCGGCGCCCACGGCCGGCTCGATGCCGCACCGATGAAAGTCTAGTATCCGCGGGCTTCACCAGTCATTTCTGCCCCAATTGCACCGCAGAAATTAGACTTTCTGTTTTTCTTTCATTGCCGTCAAATCGCCTTAGGACCTCTTTGAGTTGAGCGCGTTCGTGTTTGACGCTG
The DNA here is from genome assembly GCA_031431435.1 of Burkholderiales bacterium. GTDB lineage: Bacteria > Pseudomonadota > Gammaproteobacteria > Burkholderiales > Usitatibacteraceae > UKL13-2. The sequence continues at coordinate 59,471 of JANPDI010000119.1, read as the reverse complement.
CTGTGCGGGTGTTTTGCCTGGCGATCTGCATGACTGTCGTAAATTGTGATTTCAACCGGCGCATCGTCGAAGAAAAATTCGTATGCATAGGCTGAGACCACATCCCGCGGCTTAACGCTGCGTTTGCGCGAATGACGTTCGCGGCGGCTAGCACGGTGTGCCTGATGCGGGCGAATATCAAAATCGAGGTCCTCGCCGAGCAAAAATAACTCGAACGACTTTGCCTCAACGCCGATCAATTCCAATTCGACCGCACTGTATTCATTGGCAGAGCCGTTGAGCACCCCGCCGGTCAGCCACGGCTCAAAATCAGCCAGCCACCGCATGCTCTGGCAGGCAACCTTGCGCAGCGCATTCAGCGCCTGTCGCTGCGTCTCCCCGGCAAACAGCGCCTGATGTTCACGCAGCGCCGCCTCGATTTCGGCATTGTCCGGTAGCGCGTTGTGTCCCGTTGACTCGGCCCCCAGCGCCTTTGCCGCCTTGACTTTGGCAGCGTGGTAATCAATCTGGCCTTCGTCGATCAGCCGTGCCGCCTGCCGCGCAATGGCCCGGCGCAGCGTTTCGTTGCCGTGCACAGCACTTTTTTCCGGGCGCCGCGCGGCAGGCGCATTCGGTGCGGGTGCCGGTTCAGTCGGGGCCGTCCACATGTCAATGGGCAATGATGTTGCAGTTGTCGCGCGGCGCCGCCGGGTTGGATGTGCTGGCATGATGCGGTTAGAAAATCTGATTCTTGACTTCTTCTGACGGCTTGTTGGCTTCACGCAGTGCTGCCGGGGCATTGCCAACATTGCCGGCATTTTCGGCATAAACAAACTCACTGAGAGGCGCGCCATCTTTACCTTCACCGCCAATGGCGACGTTGACAATTCCGTCTGGCGGCACAAAGTCGTTTTGTTTTACGCCTTTCATTGAACGTGCCATGTAGTGCATCCAGATTGGCAATGCTGCCTGTCCGCCAGTTTCGTTGTTTCCGAGGTCCGCCGGGTTGTCAAAGCCGATCCAGGCAATGCCCACCTGGGTCGAACTGAAACCGGCAAACCACGCATCGTAATGGTCGTTGGTCGTACCGGTCTTGCCACCCAAATCATTGCGCCCCAAACTCATGGCGCGCGCGCCGGTCCCGTATCGCACGACGTCACGCATCAGTGATGTCATGATGAAGGCGTTGCGGGGGTCGATCACGCGTTCGGCGGTTTTGACGGCGGACTCGTCGGTGGTGGCGCGTTCAGGCAGCGCGGTAAACAAGACGGCACCCTTGTCGTCGGTAATCTTGGTGATGAAATAGGGTTTGATCCGGAAACCGCCATTGATAAACACGCTGTACGCGCCGGCCATTTGCAGTGGTGTGGTCGAGCCGGCCCCCAGCGCCATTGTGAGATACGCCGGGTGCTGTTTTGCATCAAATCCGAAACGCGTGATGTAGTCCTGAGCATATTGCGGTGTGATGGCTTGCAAAATTCGAATCGACACCATGTTTTTGGACTTTGCCAGCGCCTGCCGCAAACGCATGGGGCCCTCATACTTCCCGTCGTAGTTCTTGGGCTCCCAAATTTGTCCGCCATTGCGACCGGGATCAAAAACAATTGGCGCATCGTTGATGATGGTCGCCGGCGTAAAGCCCTTCTCGAGCGCCGCAGAATAAACAAACGGCTTGAACGACGAACCCGGCTGCCTCATCGCCTGTGTGACATGGTTGAATTTGTTCGCCGTGAAATCAAACCCGCCCGCGAGCGCCCTGACACCACCATCAAGCGGATCGATCGATACAAACCCCGCCTCGACTTTTGGCAATTGGGCGATTGCCGGTGCACCCTTCTCATCCTGGCCGATGCGGATTATCGAGCCCCGTTTCAGTTTGACAGGTCCGGCTTTTTCCGCCATTGCGCGAACCGCGAACTTGAGCGCATCGCCGGTGAGGGAAATGGTTTCAGCGCGCTTCGTCAGTGCGATCACTTGTTTCGCGTCGATGTCGGTAATCACCGCCGGCATCAGTTCGCCGACAATGTCCTTGGTCGATAGCGCCTCTTCGATGGCCTCGTCAATTTCATCCCGATTGTTCTTGGCGTCAGGCAGGTTGACATACCCTTCCGGCCCGCGGTATCCGTGCCGACGGTCATACTCAAGCACACCTTTGCGCAATCCTGATGTTGCAGACTCTTGGTCTGCGCGCCGAATCGTCGTATAGACACGAATCCCGCTCACGTACGCCTTTTCCCCATATTGTTCAAAGACCTCTTGGCGCGCCATTTCGGCAACATATTCCGCATTGACGGGGTACATCGTGCGGTCCCGGTTGAATTTCAATATTTCGGCACGCGCAGCGGCAAGCTTGGCCTCATCAAGGAAATTGAGTTCGCCCATCCGTCGGAGCACGTACTGTTGCCGGAGGGTCGCCCGCTTGAGATTATTAAATGGGTTATATAACGAAGGTGCCTTGGGTAGACCGGCCAGCATGGCCGCCTCGGCCGCGCTAATCTGACTGACATCCTTGTTGTAATAGACCCGGCTGGCCGCCGCAAACCCATGTGCGCGATTGCCCAGAAAAATATGATTCAGATAGATTTCAAAAATCTGATCCTTAGAGAGATTGGCCTCAATCTTATAAGCGAGCAACCACTCCGACATTTTGCGCGTGGGAGTTTGTTCGTTGGTCAGAAAGAAATTTCTCGCCACCTGTTGGGTGATGGTAGATGCGCCACCCTTGATCTTTCCAGATGCCAAGATCGCCGTTGCCGCCCTTGTCAGGCCGATATAGTCGACGCCACCGTGCTGGTAAAAGCGCTCGTCTTCGGCAGCCAAAATAGCCTGCTTCATCACCTCAGGGAAATCGCCAACCTTCACAAAAGAGCGTTTTTCCTCGCCAAACTCGCCGATTAAATCCCCTTCCGCGGTGAACACCTTGAGCGGCAATTTGGGACGGTAGTCGGTGACAGCATCAATCGAAGGCAGGTTCGGATACAGCAGTGCCAGCGTTAGAGCCACCACGCCAACCGCCGCCAAAATGAGAGAGCCCAGCAAAATAAGGGGATAAAACCACCAGCGAAGCACCATGTGTACTCGAATCCAGGAAACGCCAATCATCGTGTTGGCGGGTTGATTATATCGGCACCCCCCAAGTCGAAATGGTCAGAAGTCGGCCAAAAGTGGCAAGATTGGGGCAGCTGGGATGGGTCTATCATAGGCATGACACGAACAAACCTTGCCGAAAATGGGGTCAACAGCGTATATTTTGGCATGTCGCAAAAGGGGCGGATTTCAAAAAAATGCTTTACACGTCCGTTACTTGTTGCTAGGATTTAATGTAAATTGTATAAAGTTGTTTGTAATGAAGCCGGTTTAGTGCACTGATTTAATGTTTGGTATGTGTTTTGGGGTATGTTTTTTCCAGCATGTCCTTGGCAACGCAATACAAAAAGTTCTAAATAGACTGTTTAGCGTCGGGGTGAAACCCGCGTCCACTCGAAGGCGTAACCTTCCATGCTTAAAGAAAAACTGGCGGATCAGTTTGAATTCCTTCGGGCAAAGACGCCGCCGCTGGTCGGGGTCGACATCAGTTCGTCGTTTATCAAGATGGTTGAAATTGTCGAAGCCGGAAAGGGGCTGTATCGCGTCGAACGATACGTGATCGAGCCGTTGCCCCGCGATACTGTTTCGGACGGCAACATTGCCAATATTGAAGCTGCCGGTGAGGTGATGAAACGCGCCCACAAGCAACTGGGCACGCGGATAAAGAACATCGCGCTGGCGCTGCCGTCGGCAGCGGTAATTACCAAGAAGGTGTTACTGGCGGCCAATCAGCGTGAAGAGGATATGGAGTTTCAGGTTCAGTCCGAAGCCAACCAGTACATCCCTTTCAGTCTTGATGAAGTCAATCTTGACTTTCAGGTCATCGGACCCGCGCCCAACAGCGAAACCGAGGTTGAAGTGCTGATTGCGGCGTCAAGAAAAGAAAAAATCGAAGATCGAGTTGCTGTTGCCGAGGCGGCCGGATTAAAAACAACCGTCATGGATGTGGAGTCTTACGCTTCACTTGCCGCCTTTGACATGATCAAGGGCAATGCAACCGGTATCAAAGACAAGGACGTTACGGCGATTATCGACATTGGTGCGCAGACCACCCGCGTGACGGTGATGGCCGAAGACCAGCAAGTCTATTCGCGTGAGCAGCAACTTGGCGGATATCAATTGACCCAGGATATTTCCCGTCAATTCGGGATGCCGGTCGAAGAGGCCGAGGTCGCCAAAAAAGCCGGCGGACTGCCGGAAAACTATGGCCCCGATGTGCTGCATCCGTTCAACGAAAAAATCGTTCTGGAAATTTCGCGGGCGCTGCAATTCTTCTTTACATCGACCCAGTTCAACAAGGTCGATCATATTGTTTTATGTGGTGGTTGTGCGATGCTTGACGGCCTGGAGGACATGGTTGCCCAACGCACCCAGGTTCACACCGTGGTGGCAAACCCGTTTGCCAATATGGCGCTATCGCCAAAAATAAAGCCGCGCCAATTGACGGTTGATGCGCCCGCGTTGATGATCGCCTGCGGCCTGGCGATGCGGAGGTTTGACCCTTCATGATTCGCGTTAACCTACTCCCCCACCGCGAAGTCCGCCGTAAGGCGCGACAACAGCAGTTCGCCATACTTGCCGGGGTTACCGCGGTGCTGGCGCTCGCCATCGTCGGTTTACTTTGGACGGTGTTTGCCGCGCAAGTCGACAACCAGAAAGGCCGAAACCGCTATTTGGGCGACGAGATTGCAAAACTGGACAAACAAATTGAAGAGATTCGGAAGATCCGTGAAGAAACAGCATCATTGCTGGCCAAAAAGCAGGTCGTTGAAGGGCTCCAGCTGAATCGTTCAGAACCAGTCCAGCTACTGGATCAAATGCTTCGGCAGCTTCCAGAGGGCCTGTATTTGAAGTCAATCAAGCAAACCGGTAACAAGATAAATGTGACCGGGTACACACAATCACAGGCGCGCGTATCCGCTTTTATGCGCAACATTGAAGCGTCGCCATTTCTGGAAAACCCCAACCTGATTGAGATCAAAGCCGTGATGGTAAATCAGGTTCGTGCCAACGAGTTCAACCTCGATTTCTTCGTCAAACGCGCCAAGGCGGATGGCGCCAAGGGCGGCGTGCCTGGAAAAGCCGCGCCAGGCGGGCCGGCCAAGGCCGCGGAGAAAAAAGCATGAACGCGCTGAATAAATGGATTGAGGAACTCAAACAGCTTGACCCCAAAAATCCAGGTAACTGGCCCTGGCTGTTTAAGGTAGGCGCTTTTATTCTCCTATTTGCGGGTATTTTTGTCGGCGCATGGTTTTTGCTGTTTGACGCACAACGCGCCGAGCTCGACAAAGAAGAGAAAAAAGAAACCGACCTTAAGACGACGTTCCTGGAAAAGAAGAAACTCGCGGTTAATCTCGAGGCATACCAGCAGCAAAGGGCCGATATCGAGCAGTCGTTTGGCGCGCTGTTGAAACAATTGCCGACCAAGTCCGAGATCGAGGCGCTCATCATCGATATCAACTCTGCCGGGTTGGGGCGTGGGTTGCAATTCGAGCTTTTTAAGCCGGCGCAAAATGAGGTATTTACCGAGTTCTACGCAGAGAAGCCGGTCGACCTCAAGGTGACTGGCAATTATCACGATCTTGGGGCATTCGCCAGCGACGTGTCGAAACTGCCACGTATCGTGCTGCTCAATGATTTAAAAATCGAAAATATTCGCGACGGTTTATTGTCGATGGAAGCCAAAGCGAAGACCTATCGCTACCTCGATCCGGAAGAAATCGCGTCGCAACGCAAGACCGCCGCGGGTGCCAAAGCCGGCGGTGCGGCGAAACCGGGGGGCAAATAAATATGCGCATCCCGTTCGCAAGATTATTCTTTTCATTTTTGCCGCTTTTGATTCTGGCCGGTTGCGGCGAGGGGTTTTCAGACTTGAGGACCTTTGTCAAAGAGTCAGAAAAAAATGTTCCGCGCAAGATCGAGGCGCTGCCGCAGGTCAAACCATTCACGCCTTTTGCCTATGAGGGTTTTGACCTGCCGGACCCCTTTAAGCCGCGCAAATTGGCAATCAAGCAAGACAACGCCGGCGCCAACGCACCGGATTTGAACCGGCGCAAAGAGCCGCTGGAAGTTTTCTCGCTGGAGCAACTGAAGTTTGTTGGCACATTGACACAAGCTGGTTCCACTTATGCACTTGTGCGCGCTGAAAAGACCGTTTATCGGGTTAAAAAAGGCAATTACCTCGGTCAGAACTTTGGCTTGATCGTCGATATAACAGATTCCGAAATCAAACTTAAAGAAATCGTGCAAGACACGGCGGGCGACTGGGCGGAACGCGAAAGCGTACTGCCGTTGCTCGAAGGCCCTGCGCCGGGAGGAAAATAGTTATGCATGCCAAATCGATTTTATCCACGTTCCGATTGCCGGTATTGATGAGTTTCATCAAATCTGCAATGGTGCGCGCCGTCGCAGGCCTGTTGCTGCTTATGCCGCTGAGCGCGCAAGTCAACGCGCAGGATAAGAATGCACTCGAATCCATTACCGCCTCCACCCAGCAGGGGGGAAAGGTTGTGGTTCGCGTTAACTTCAAGTCGCCGTTGGACGCAATTCCAAACGGCTTCACAGTCACAAACCCGGCGCGTATCGCAATCGACCTGCCCAACGTGACCAACGGCTCCGGAAAAACCGTGGTTGACATCAGCCAGGGCGATGTTCGAACCGTAAATGTGGTTGAGGCGGGCAACCGCACCAGACTTGTCATTAATCTTTCAAGGGCATTGTCGTATGCGCCAACGCTTGAGGGTAATTCACTGGTGCTTGCCATCGATGGAATTAGCCAGAGCGCGTTAAAAGAGACCGCGCAGGTCACGCGTTTTGCCGAACCAACACCGACGACAACATCCACCCGTTTTGCTATTCGCGATGTTGATTTTCGTCGCGGCAGCAATGGCGAGGGCCGCGTGATTGTTGACTTGTCGTCAGCGACGACCGGGATCGACATCCGCCAGCAGGGAAAACTAGTCATCGTCGATTTTGTCAATACAACCGCGCCGCGCAACCTGATTCGCCGTCTTGATGTGCTTGATTTTGCGACGCCGGTGCGTACCGTTGATTTGATCGATCAGGGTGCCAACACCCGCATGATGATCGAGCCGCGTGGAAATTGGGAATACTCTGCGTACCAAACCGACACCCAGTTTATTGTTGAGATCAAGCAACTGAAGGATGATCCAAACAAACTGGTGCAGGGAACCGGCTATAACGGCGAGAAGCTCTCGCTGAATTTCCAGAACATTGAAGTTCGCGCGGTATTGCAGGTGATCGCGGATTTCACAGGACTGAACATCATTACCCGCGATACGGTTGGCGGCAGTTTGACGCTGCGGTTAAAAGACGTGCCTTGGGATCAGGCGCTCGACATCATCCTGCAGTCGAAGGGTTTATCCAAGCGCAAAAACGGAAACGTGGTGCTGATTGCGCCGTCGGATGAATTGGCAACCCAGGAAAAACTTGCCCTCGAAATTGCCCAGCAAACCACCGAACTTGAACCGCTTCGCACCGAAAGCTTTGTCCTGTCGTACGCCAAGGCAAGCGACGTTCGTTCACTGTTGAGCGACGGCCAGCAGAAGATTCTGTCCAAGCGGGGCTCGGCAACAGTTGACCCGCGAACAAACACAATGTTTGTGCAAGACGTGCCGTCACGTCTTGATGATGTTCGCCGCCTGCTTGCCCAACTCGATATCCCGGTGCGGCAAGTGCTGATTGAGGCGCGAATCGTCACGGCTGACGACAACTTCCGGCGCGAATTGGGTGCGCGTTTTGGCACCGGCGCCGGCGCAACCGCCAGTGGTCGAAACATTGGTGTTGGTGGCAACATTGGCCAATCAAACAGTATCGCCCGCGGCACCTCAACCAGTGCGGCGTCACTGGGCGATCTCAACTTGAATCTCCCGATTGCCGGTGGTGGCGCACTCGGCCTGACCTTTCTGAATTTGGGTAATGGCAATGTGGTTAACCTCGAACTTTCCGCATTGGAAGCCGACAACAGGGGCAAGATCGTATCGAATCCCCGAATTGTCACTGCTGACAAGCGCAAGGCGACCATTACCCAAGGTACCGAGATTCCATTCCAGACCCAGGCGGCCAGCGGCGGAACCACGACCCAATTTAAACCTGCCGTCTTGTCGCTGGACGTCACGCCGCAAATCACGCCAGATGACAAGGTCATCATGGATATTGAAATCAAGAAGGATGCCGTCGGTGCGTCATTTGGTGGTATCCCGTCAATCGATACCCGCACACTCAAGACGCAGGTGCTTGCCGAGAATGGTGAGACAATCGTATTGGGCGGAATCTACGAGCAGACGACAAGAACCGACGTGACCAAGGTGCCATTGATTGGTGATATTCCAATTCTGGGAAATCTATTCAAGTCGACACGCAAACGCGACGAGAAAACCGAGCTGCTAATTTTTATCACGCCGCGAATCATCAAGGACCAGCTAAACGTTCGTTAGCGGGCGCCGCGCACTTTGCAATTGACGGGGCACCTGCGGTGCCCCGTTTCATTTTCCGGTCAAATCTGTTGGCGGCCAGAGGGATGCCAGAATCGCTTTTCCAATATGTCCCAACATCAGAATATTTTTCTCATTGGCATGCCCGGTGCCGGAAAAAGTACCGTCGGCAAGGCGCTGGCAAAATTGCTCGGGTTGCCATTTGTCGACAGTGACGATGAAATTGTCAGTCGCAACGGCGTTGGTATTGCGACCATTTTTGAAATCGAGGGTGAGGCCGGCTTTCGCCAACGTGAGTCGGCAATCATCGCCGAGCTGACCCGTCAGGCCGGAATCGTGATGGCCACCGGCGGCGGTGCGATTTTAAATGGCGACAACCGCAACGCGCTGGTGTCTCGCGGTCTTGTTGTTTATCTCAAGGCAGACTTGGATGTGCTGGTACAACGCACATCACAAGACGCCGGCAAACGCAAAAAACGCCCTTTGTTGGAAAATACGGATGTGCGCAAACGGCTTGCCGACCTGCTGGCTGTGCGCGAACCGCTATACAATGAAATTGCCGACATTACGGTGAATGCAAACCAGACCAACCGGTCGAAGTTTTTGCAGGAATTAGCTGATGAAATTGCCCGCGTCACCGCGACCGGTAATGATTTGGCGGCGGCCAAAAATACAACGCACAACTCGGTAAAAAAGGCATGAACCAGCCGAACCCCAGCCATCCCACGGTGCCCGCGGCAGAAGCCAGGCTGCAAGTCCAGCTTGGCGGGCGAAGTTATGACATCGCGATCGGCGCGGGACTGCTGGGTGATGTCTCGGCGATTCTGCGGCTGGCTGCCGGCTCACGCATTGTGGTTGTGTCAAACACGCTGGTTTCCCCTTTGTATGGCGACGATCTCGCTCAACGGCTCAGCAAAGCCGGTGCCGACGTGGTCCGGATTGATTTACCCGATGGCGAGGTGCATAAAGATTGGCATACGTTGAATATCATTTTTGACGCCTTGCTCGCGCGCGCCTGTGACCGAAAGACCCTGCTGGTTGCGTTAGGCGGCGGGGTGATCGGCGATATGGTTGGCTTTGCTGCCGCGACCTACCAGCGCGGCGTGCCGTTTATCCAGGTGCCGACAACCCTGCTGGCACAGGTCGATTCGTCGGTCGGCGGCAAGACCGCAATCAACCATCCGTTGGGAAAGAATATGATTGGCGCGTTCTATCAGCCACGGATGGTGATGATCGATACCAATACACTTGCAACTTTGCCGGCACGCGAATACCGGTCGGGCATGGCGGAGATCATCAAATATGGCGTCGCGTTGGACGCGGAATTTTTCGACTGGATCGAGGCCAATCTCAACCTGTTGAATCAGCGTGACCCAAGCGTGCTTGCTACCGCCATCCGCCGATCCTGCGAAATCAAGGCGGCGGTTGTCGCCGCCGACGAATACGAAACCAACGGCGGCCGGGCGCTGTTGAATTTTGGCCACACGTTTGGCCACGCCATTGAGACGGCGCTGGGTTATGGCGTCTGGCTGCATGGCGAAGCAGTCGGATGCGGAATGGCAATGGCGACAAGGTTTTCACTAGCGTTGGGTCAAATCGACGCGGCGACGGGTAACCGCATCATCGCCATGATTGAGCGGGCCGGACTGCCGGTGAAAATGCCGCCAATCGGGTCGGAGGTTATGCTCGACCATATGTCGCGGGACAAGAAAAATGAAGACGGTGTCATCCGCCTGATCCTGCTTGACGCGCTAGGCAAGTCACGTGTTGACGGCGGCATTGACCGGCGTGCCATTCGCAATTTCCTTGCCACAAATCAATAACTGTTTGTTGGACTCGTCTATCGGCTGACACATTCGCATTAGCGTGACGCTTTGGAGCGGCCATTCCGTCAGCATCGTCAACGTACCAGACGCTTGAGAAACACCGACATTTCCTTGGCCGCCTGTTTATCCCCTTTGCCTATCGCAGCCGTCAGACCGTTTTCGTAGGCCGCGATCGCGCCGTCAATATCGCCATTTCCCGCATATGCCTTTCCCAACAGTTTCCATGCCGCCGAATAGCCGGTATCGAGTTGCACGGCCGCGCTCAGATGGGCGATTGCATGCGGGTGATCCCCCAGCTGCAGGTAGGCATTGCCGAGCGAAAAGCGCAACAGCGGCGTGTCTTTGCCGGCAGCCAGCATCGCTTCAAAATTTTCAATCATTCCCACGCTGCAAACCCCCGCCGGTTCAACTAGTTTCAGCTATTATCAACGGTCGCCAACCTAAATTTCAGTCCGGAGTCAATATGCTCAGAGCGCTAGCCGCACCCGTCGTCGTCGCCGCCGTCCTGATGGGAACTCAAAGCCAAAGTGCGTTTGCACAAGCCAAAGCGCGTGACGTGTCCATCGGTTTGCAGGCCGCGATTACATCGATGGACCCTCATTACCATAACATCGGACCCAACAACGCCATGTTACGGCATGTCTTTGAGTCGCTGGTGAAAACCGATGAGAACCAGAAATTTACCCCTGGACTTGCCACCTCATGGCGGACAACAGACGACCTCACGTGGGAATTCAAGCTGCGAAAAAACGTCCGATGGCATGACGGATCAGCCTTCACCGCGGAGGATGTTGCGTTCACCATAAAACGCGCGCCAACGGTTCCAAACAGTCCGTCGTCGTTTGGCACATTTACCCGGTCGATCGTCGATGTCAAGATAGTTGATCCGCACACGATCATTTTCAAAACAGCCACGCCGCACGTATTGCTGCCGTCTGATTTATCGGCAGTGCGGATTGTCTCTAAAAAAGTCGGCGAAAAAGCCACAACGGAAGATTACAACGCCGGAAGGGCCGCGATCGGCACCGGGCCCTATAAATTTCAGGAATACATTCCGAATCAGCGCATCGTTCTCAAGGCGAACTACGGCTATTGGGGCGGCGAAGAACCATGGGATGTGGTCACATTCAAAATGTTGACCAATCCGGCGGCGCGTGTTGCCGCCCTGCTGTCCGGCGATGTGCAAATGATTGAAACGGTACCGACGGCCGATATCGCGAAACTTGGCAAGGACCCGAAATATGGTCTGACCGACAAGATTTCAAATCGTGTGATTTACGTGCATCTTAACCAAAGCACTGAAAAGTCGCCGCCATTCGTATTTGCCAAAGATGGTAAACCGTTGGACAAAAACCCGTTTCGTGACGTGCGTGTGCGAAAGGCGCTGTCGATGGCGATCAATCGCGACGCGATTGTGTCGCGGGTGATGGAAGGCAAGGCGCAATCCGCTGCACAGTTGCTGCCGGATATTTTTTATGGCACCAGCAAAAAATTAAAGCCAATGAAGTTCGATGTCGATGGTGCAAAAAAACTGCTCGCCGAAGCCGGGTACCCCAATGGGTTTGCCATGACCATTCACGGACCCAACAACCGCTACATTAACGACGCCGGGGTTGCGCAGGCGCTCGCCCAGATGTACACACGTATCGGCATTGACACCAAGGTTGAAACCATGCCTTCTGCGGTTTATTTCACGCGCGCGACCAAGCTCGAGTTCGGCTATATGGTGCTCGGCTGGGGAACCGAGTCCGGCGAGCAGGGCTCCGCCATGCGCTCGTTGCTTGCAACGTTTGACACGGCCAAGGGTATGGGTGTGACAAATCGCGGGCGCTATTCAAACCCGGCGTTTGACACGCTCCTTTCCGAGGCACTGGTGACGATGGACGACAAAAAGCGAGAAGTGGCCATTGTCAAGGCTGCCGAGATGGTGATGGACGATGTGGGGCTGATTCCATTGCACTACGAGGTGTCAACATGGGCGACCGTCAAGGGACTTAAATACACTGCCCGCACAGATCAATACACGCTGGCAATGAGCTTGAAGCCGACAAAATAGCGCATTAAATCAATTGACCGGCAGCGCGACGCAACGCGTTGCCGGTCTTGTGCCCCTGCATGCTTGCCTATCTCCTTCGCCGTTTAAGCCAATCCCTGTTTGTGTTGGTGGTGATGTCGCTCATCGTTTTTTTGGGCGTGTATGCGATCGGCAATCCAATCGAGTTGCTGGTCAATCCGCAGGCCGATGAGATCGAGCGCGCGCGCGCGACCGTCGCGCTTGGCCTCGACAAAACAATTTACCAACAGTACTGGGTGTTTCTCAAGGGTGCGGTAACGGGTGACCTTGGCAAGTCATTTGTGTTTGGTGTGCCGGCGTTGGAACTGATTCTGTCGAAAATGCCGGCCACGATTGAGCTGGCACTGTTTGCGATGTTGTTCGCGGTGGTGGTCGGTATCCCGCTTGGGTTGGTCGCCGGACTAAAACCGGAATCATTTGTTGGCCGCAGCATCATGGCGTTGTCGATTGTCGGTTTCTCATTGCCAACATTCTGGGTGGGACTGGTGCTCATCATGTTTTTTGCCGTGCAGCTTGGCTGGTTACCGTCAAACGGGCGCGGCGAAACCACCCTGCTGTTTGGCGTGCCTGTCAGCTTTTTGAGTATCGACGGCATGTCGCATTTATTCCTGCCGGCATTGAATCTGGCGTTATTCAAACTGTCGCTGTTGATTCGTCTGACCCGCGCGCAGGTGCGTGAAACGGTGTTGCAGGACTATGTGAAATTTGCCCGCGCCAAAGGCTTGACGCAATCGCGTGTCATTGGCGTGCATGTGCTGAAAAATATCATGATTCCCATTGTCACCATCATCGGACTCGAGTTTGGCTCGGTGATTGCATTTGCCATCGTCACCGAATCAATTTTTGCCTGGCCCGGCACCGGCAAACTATTGATTGACTCGATCAATCAGCTGGACCGTCCGGTAATTGTTGCTTACCTGATGGTGATCGTCTCGCTGTTCATCGTGATTAACTTTATCGTTGATCTGGTTTATTCATGGCTCGATCCGCGCGTCCGGCTGGGGGGCGCCGCAAATGGCGGACACTAAATTGCCGGTCATTGAAATCAATAAAGACGTAACAGCTGAAACGCCATGGCGGCGCTTTTGCAGCGAGTTTGCCGAATCAAAATTGGCGCTGGTTGGTCTCGCGTTGCTCGCTCTGGTTGTCGTTATTGCGATTGCAGCGCCCTTTATCGCCCCGCAAAATCCATATGATTTGGCGCAACTCGATATCATGGACGGCAAGCTGGCGCCCGGGGAACAATCGATGGCGGGGAAGACGTTTATCCTCGGTACCGATGACCAGGGGCGCGACATGTTGTCCGGCATTTTTTACGGACTGCGGATTTCGCTGGGTGTTGGTGTCCTGTCAACGGTGTTTGCGCTTAGTATTGGTCTGGTGTTCGGCATGCTTGCCGCCTATTTCGGCGGCTGGGTTGATACGCTCATCATGCGTATTGTTGATATTCAGCTGTCGTTTCCGGCAATTTTGATCGCGCTGATTTTGCTTGCCGTGTTTGGCCAGGGTGTTGACAAGGTGATCATTGCGCTCATTACCGTCCAATGGGCGTACTACGCCCGCACGGTGCGCGCGTCGGCGCTGGTGGAGCGGCAAAAGGAATATGTCGAAGCGGCAACCGTGCTCGCGCTGTCGAAGCCGCGGATTGTGTTTCGACATATGCTGCCGAATTGTCTGCCGCCGTTGATCGTGGTCGCAACCGTGCAGGTTGCGCATGCGATATCACTTGAGGCGACCCTCTCCTTCTTGGGGCTGGGCATGCCCATTACCGAGCCTTCCTTGGGACTGTTGATTTCAAACGGGTTCACTTACCTGATGAGTGGAAAATATTGGATCTCGTTCTATCCCGGGTTGGCGCTGCTGGTCACGATCATGTCAATCAACCTCGTCGCCGACCAGTTGCGCGATATCATGAATCCGCGGCTCAAAAAATGACCGCAACCCTACAAGTCGATAATTTACAAACGCACTTTTTCACCAAGGCTGGTGTGGTGAAGGCGGTCGATGGTGTTTCATTTTCGGTCGGACGCGGGGAAGTGATGGGTTTGGTCGGCGAATCCGGTTCCGGCAAATCGATGACCGGATATTCGGTGATGGGCCTGGTAGATGCGCCCGGAAAAATTGTCGGCGGCCGCATTGTGCTTAACGGTGTCGACGTCACGGCCTACAACAACGCTGAATGGCGAAACTTGCGGGGCAACCGCATCGCCATGATTTTCCAAGACCCGATGATGACCCTTAATCCTGTGTTACGGATAGACACACAAATGATTGAGGCGATCACGGCGCACCGGAAAATGAACCATTCCGCCGCGCGCGACCTTTGTCGCGATGCCCTCGGCAAAGTTGGAATCGCATCCCCGGATGAACGGCTCACGGCGTATCCGCATCAGTTCTCCGGCGGAATGCGTCAGCGCGTCGCCATTGCGATTGCCTTGCTCAACAAGCCTGATGTCATCATTGCTGATGAGCCCACCACCGCGCTTGATGTGACCATTCAGGGGCAGATCCTGTTTGAAATGCAAAAGCTATGTCGCGAAACAGGCACCGCGTTGATCTGGATTACGCATGATCTATCCGTGATTGCCGGTTTGGCCGACAACGTCGCCGTGATGTACGCCGGGAAGATCGTCGAGCATGGCAGTGTTGCCGATGTGCTGGATCGGGCGAGACATCCGTACACGCGCGGTCTGCTGTGCTCGGTTCCATCGTGCAACCCGCGCGGTCAGCCACTCAAACAGATTCGCGGCATGACGCCATCCTTGCTGGGCATTGGCGCCGGTTGTGCATTTCGCGAACGCTGCGACAGCCGGAGTCCCGCGTGCGAAATCATTCCAGCCTTGACAGATAATGCATTTCATCGCGTACGCTGCCACCATCCATTCGTGGGTCTTCAAACGACAGTTGAAAGATGAAAGTGCAATATCCACGCGCATCCCGGGCCTGAATTGCCTGAAAAAAGCCGCCCATAAACGACTTTAGATTCGAACGCACAAAAGAATTTGACGTTTTCCCGGAACACTCATGACACCATTACTTGAACTCAAACACGTCTCCAAGCGCTTCGAGAAGAAACTCGATGCGGCGGGCAGGATTGCGAAGCGGTTAGGGGCAAAGCTGGTGGATGAAACGGTTCACGCGGTTGATGACGTCAGCCTCAGTGTTCGCGAGGGCGAGGTGGTGGGGCTGGTAGGCGAATCGGGCTGCGGCAAGTCGACGTTGGGCAGAATTGTTGTCGGTCTGCACCAACCCAGCGCAGGCGAAAAGTTCTGGCGGGGCAAACCGGTTGTTGAGATGGATGCCGCCGCAAAGCGCGCCATGCAGCTGGAAGGTCAAATGATCTTCCAGGATCCGTATGCGTCGTTGAACCCGCGCTTTCGTGTCGAAGACATTATTGGTGAAGCGCCCGTCGTGCACGGCATTATCCCGGCATCGGAAAAATCAGGTTACGTCGCATCCATCATGCAAACAGTCGGGCTTGATGCCGGGCTCGCCAAACGTTTTCCGCACCAGTTTTCCGGCGGCCAGCGCGCACGCATCGGCATCGCCCGTGCACTTGCGGTGAAACCAACGTTCATTGTTTGTGACGAGGCTGTCGCCGCACTCGACGTCTCTATCCAGGCGCAGGTACTGAACCTGTTTATCCAGCTTCGTGAAGAGTTGAACCTGACCTATCTGTTCATCAGCCACGATCTTGGCGTTGTCCATCACGTGTCTGACCGCGTCGTTGTCATGTACCTTGGGCGGGTGGTCGAAGAGGGGCCAACCGCGGAAATCTTTGCAATGCCGAATCATCCCTACACACAAGCGCTGCTGAAAGAGGTCCCGTCGCTCACCGTAAGAAAGAAGGATTTTGTCGCGGTGACCGGTGAAATTCCATCGCCACTCGATCCACCATCCGGCTGCCATTTTCATCCCAGATGCCCGCATTCGACCAGTCGGTGTGTCGAAACAGCGCCGCCGCTCAAACAAATCGCACCACTACGTTTTGCCGCCTGCCATCTCAATTCAGATCTATAAATCCACCCGAAAAGCAGCTGTCACCATGTCCAACATACTTCAACCCAGCACCGCGTTTACCCTGTCGCCGCCCACAACGACCCACGACCATGATGTGCCCGTCATATTTGACTCGCCACACAGTGGCACCCGCTACCCACAAAATTTTGGTTACGTGGTTGACCATGGCAGTCTGCGGCGGGCGGAAGATACCCATGTCGACGCGTTATATGCAGCAGCCCCGGCGCTGGGTGCAACCTTATTGTTGGCGCATTTTCCGCGCAGCTATATTGATGCCAACCGTTCGATTCTGGACATTGATCCGGCGCTGCTCGACGCGGCCTGGCCGGGCCCCATCAACATCACCAAGAAGACTGAAAAAGGTATCGGATTGGTGTGGCGGCTGCTCGACACCGGCGAGGCAATTTACGACCGGAAACTGTCTGTCGAAGAGGTGCAGGCGCGCATTGCGAAGTGTTATGCGCCCTATCACAAGGCGCTGCGGGACACCATGAACAGTATTCATAAACATTATGGCGCAGTGTGGCATGTCAACTGCCATTCGATGCCGGCAACCTCGTCGGTTATTTCCGAAGAGGGGCCTGGCGTGGCGCGCGCGGACTTTGTACTGGGTGACCGCGATGGCACCACCTGCTCTTCGGAGTTCACCTCATTTGTCGCCATCACCTTGAAGGACATGGGATACAACGTCAAGGTCAACGATCCATACAAGGGTGTCGAACTGGTGCGTGCGTATTCCGACCCCGCCGGCAACAAACACTCTCTGCAAGTCGAAGTCAACCGCAGACTCTATATGGACGAAGAGACACGCGAAACGAATCAAAATTTTGCGCTGCTGAACCAAGACATCACGCGTTTGATTGAAGAGATTGCGGCATACGCACATGATCACATCCCCGCGCATCAACACCACGCTGATTGTGGCCACGACCACAGCCATGACCATAAGCACGACCACGGACACAAACATGACCACTGAAAACAAACCTGAAAAGGGCGCCTCGCCATATGCCGTCGAACTCACGCCGCCCGATATTTCACCTTACAGGGCGGGCAACGCCGGCGTTGAATACATCACTACCTTCGACTCGGGTAAGCCCGGCCCGCATGTGATGGTTAATGCCGTCACCCACGGCAATGAAATCTGTGGCGCAATCGCGGTCGACCGTTTGTTCAAAATGAATTTGCGTCCGACTGCCGGAAGGCTTTCGTTGTCCTTTGCCAACGTCGATGCTTATCACCGCTGGGACGCCGCCCGTCCCCATGCCAATCGGTTTGTTGATGAAGACTTCAACCGCGTGTGGACGCCGGCAACACTCGATGGCGTCAGGATGTCCGTTGAGTTATCGCGCGCGCGCGCGATGCGGCATATTGTTGATGACGTTGATTTTTTGCTGGATATCCATTCCATGCATGACCCGCATGGGGCGGTGATGATTTGTGGCGCGTTGGACAAGGGTATTGCGTTTTCGAGGAAGGTGGGCATCCCTGAATTTGTCGTCAGTGATCGTGGCCATGCCAATGGCACACGCATGCGCGACTATGGAGGCTTTGGCGACGCTGCGTCTGAAAAAAACGCGCTGTTGGTCGAATGCGGGCAGCATTGGGAGCGCGCAGCCGCAGATGTTGCATGGCAAACCACCTGGCGCTTCTTGCGGGCAACCAACTGCGTGGATCGTGAGCAGGCCGATGAACAAATTGACAAGGCTCCCGTGCCACCGACCAGAATTGTGCGCGTCACCGAGGCGTTAATCGCCGGCAGCGCCAACTATCGATTTATCGAGGGCACCAAGGGACTCGATATCATCGCGAAAAAAGGTGATGTGATTGCCTACGATGACGGCAGACCGGTTGTCGCACCATATGACAATTGTGTTTTGATCATGCCGACATTGATTCACGTTAAGCCCGGCTTGACGGTTGTGCGGATCGGCCAGTTGGGGCAATAACGCACCGGGCAACGCGTTTGCGTGACGAGCGTGTATCGCCGGTCATCCCGCGGGCGATGACCCGTCCGGCTATTCCGTTTTACCGGAAGGACGGATGCCGAGCTGTTTCAGCTTGCGATAAAGGTGCGTCCTTTCCAGCCCGACCTTATCGGCCACGCGCGACATATTCCCGTCTTCGCGGCGGATATGATGCAGGAAATATTGGTACTCGAATCGTTCGCGCGCTTCACGCAAGGGTAAGTCAAACGGGATGCCGCCCATCGGCAGATCGCCGGCTGAAATATTGAGGCCGAGTTCGGTTGCCACGCGCGCCACGTCCTCGGCGGAAATTTCCGTCGAGAGACTGGTGACGGCAAGGGTTTTGACTGCATTTTGCAGCACCGGTAAATTTCCCGGCCACTCCAGATTGCGCAGTCCGTTAAGTGCGCCGACGCTAAAACTGCGCATCGCACACTCGTTGGCCTCGACCATTTGCAACAGCATCGTATTGGCGAGGTCGGGAATGTCCTCGGCGTGCTCCCGCAGGGATGGGATACGCAGTGTGATTCCCGAGAGCTGTGAATGCAAATTCGAATCAAATTCGCCGGACTCGATCATTGGCAGCAATGAATGTGCCGTCGCCGCCACCAGACGAACATTGAATTTTTCAAGTTTGGTGATCAGCTGTGACAACCCGCGCTGCTCATTACGATTCAGCCGTTCAATATCTTCTATGAACAGCACACCATCACGCGCTTCTGCCAGGGGCGCAAAAGGATTCATGGCCAGCCATGCATGCTCGGACGGCGCCAACCAGGGGGTATTGCGCAAATGTACCATTCTGGCGATCAATTCAAAGCCGCAGCCGGTCTCGCCGGAAAGTAGCAGCGGCATTTTTAGCCGGCTGACCTGGTCCAGCCGCTGACGCAACTCCGAAATTACCTTTGCGCGGCCCAAATGAGCAAATGACAAGCCCGGTTTTGGCAATACCCGTCCACCCGCGAGCGCCTTGCCGACGGTTGCAATTAATTTCGGAAGGCTGATCGGCTTTTCCAGAAAATCGAACGCGCCGATACGCGTGGCTTCGATCGCCGACTCAATCGTGCCATGGCCAGACATCATGACGACCGGCATGGTCAGCTGGCCGCTTTGTGACCACTCCTTGAGTAACGATATGCCATCTGTATCGGGCATCCAGATATCGAGCAAAACCAAGTCCGGCCGCGCTTCGCGGCGGGCGATTCGTGCGGCTTGTGCGTTCTCGGCGACCCTCACTGAATAACCCTCGTCCTTCAGGATTTCAGAAAGTAACTCGCGAATGCCGATTTCGTCGTCAACGACCAATATATTGTTTGCTGGCATACCCATTCCCTATTTGCAGTTTAACGCGTCCCGGCTGAATCAATGGTGGAATTGCGGATCGGCTTAACCGGCAACGTAATTGTGACCATCGCCCCGTGCGGAGCAACATTTTCGACGGCAACCGTGCCACGGTGCTCGTCGATGATTTTTTTGACAATCGGCAGACCCAAGCCGGTACCTTTTGCCTTGGTGGTGACATACGGCTCAAATATGCGGGCGGCCACTTCATCGCTTATCCCGCTGCCATTGTCTGCGAATATCAACAACAGGTTGTTGCCCTGCTGAGACGTCGTCACGGTAATGGACGGCTCGACATCGTCCGGCGCGATCGTCAGGGCATCCTGTGCGTTCTGCATCAGATTGTGAATGACCTGACGAAGCATCGACGGATCCGCCTCGATCACCGGCAGGTCGCGACCAAGCTTGAGAACCAAACGCGCGGGCATGTTCTCGTAAAGTGCCAACACGTCCGCGACAAGCTCATTCAGGTCAACCGGTGCAGTCTTCAATCGCGACGCACGGGAATACAGGCTGAAGTCGTCAACCATGCCTTTCAGCGCGCCAACCTGCGCAACAATCGTGTTGGTTGCGCGGCTCAGGATTTCGCGTTCATGCTCAGGTAGCTTTTCGGCGAGTTTCATTTGCAGTCGCTCAGCCGAAAGTTGGATTGGCGTCAGCGGATTCTTGATCTCGTGTGCAAGACGCCGCGCAACTTCTCCCCATGCGGCGTCACGCTGGGCCTGAATCAGCCCGGTAATATCGTCAAACACCAGAATGTAGTCGGCATCGGTCGCCTGCGGGAGTTTGGTGCCGCGGACCAGCAGCGTGCGGGTGCGTTGTGCCTTCATATGCACGGTATTGATTGCCATATTCGGCAATGTGCTCTGAATTGCGCCCGGCAACGCATTTGCGCCCGTTGAAATGACAAATTGCTTTTCCCACTGTTTGTCACGTTCGACGGTGAGCTGACCGACAATTTCGTCGACCATCCCGGTCAGAGAGTCGTAGGTTTGTCCCCACTCGGAAAAGGGGTGGCTGCGCAATACTGCCGGATTGATGCCGAGCATATCCGCGGCAATCCGGTTGATCGACTTGGGTTGCAACTGTGCGTCAAGGGTCACAACACCGGTGGTCAGGTTGCCAAGGATCGATTCGAGATAGGCGTTTGCCGTCACCAGTTGGTGCTGTTTACGCGCGACCACGTCCGATGCCTCACTCAGCTGTCGTGTCATGGTGTTGAATGACTGGGTCAGCACACCAAATTCATCACGACTCTTGACGGGATTCAGTTTCGTGAAGTCACCCTTGGCAATGGCGCGTGTGGATTCCGCCAGGGCCGAGAGTGGGGCCGAGAGCCGCTCGGACATGAGAAAAGCCAATGAAATTGCCGAGAATAATGTCAGCACCATCGCCAGCGTCAGCGTCAGGGCGAACACCCTTTTCAAACCATCGCGTAATAATTGCAACCTTTGATAATCGCGTGCGCCCGCGTCAACACTCTGTGCGTCGTTCATCATTTTTCGCGGCGCCGACTGAAGAATTTGCAGAACACGTGTGCCGCTGACTGATGGCGCCGCCGGCAGCAAGATCACCACCCGGAAAAAAATGACGCGGTCACCCAGCGTTTCAGTAAACGTCTGCGGGCCCTTGGCGATCGCATCGGCGACTTCCCCTGGCGTCGGCTTGTCGGGCATCAAGCGTACCCGGTTGGTCAACGCCGACGCGTCGCCACCGACCCACCCGGTTACCGTGGCTTGATCGTCGACAATTGTAACTTCATCAAAACTATATTGGAGCCGAAGTTGTTTTGTAATTTCACCCGCGTCAACCCTGGCGTCGGCAGCTTTCAGCGCGGCATCGCGTGAGCGCCGCAGCAGCTCCCTACCGTTTGCTTCCAACGCAGCCCGGCCGAGATTCAGCGCACTTTCAAACGCACGGTCAACCGGAACGTCAAACCATGAATCGACCGACCGATTCAGGAACTGTACGGAAATGGCATAAACCAATCCACCTGGAATCACCGCCATGAGTGCGAACACAGCCATCAGACGCAAGGCTAGCGTCGAGCCAAACACCCGCCCGCGCAATTTTTTGACCAGCCCGGCAACCTGCACGCCGATAAGTATCAGCAACCCGAGTGTCAACGCCAGGCCGAGCCAGAAAAGGCTGGCGTAGTGCTGTTCAAACATGGCATTGTTGCTCGATGCATAAAGCAACATCACAATCAGCGCAACGCCAAGCGCAACACAGGCAAAAATGACGGCACGAATCATGGCGAGATATTCCCGTCTTTTCCGACAGTGATCGTCCAGCGATGCCAATTGCTCGATAGGTTCCAGTCGCGGGAGCCAAAGGCGTCGAGCTGGAAGGGCTTTGGCAGTTGTGAGGTGTCGAGCCTGAACCTGATAGCGGCGTCAAATTTTTCACCTGGCTTCAACCGACCCCTTTCGGCAATAGTCCAGGAGCGAATCCTTGAAAGTACGCGCTTGACGTCGTCTGCATTGGTGAAGTTTTGCGAAATGCCGGAAGTGGTAACCCGGTATTGCTCAGTGAGTGGCGCATATGCCACGCGGCGCTCGCGGGTTGCGCGAAGCAGCACATCATCAAGCCAATACCAACGGCCGCGGGTTAATTCAAATTCAACAACAAAGTAGAGCGGGACACCCTTGCGGATGGTCTCGGTGAGCGCACCTGACAGCACGAGTTCGAAATCGGCGTTAAGTTGGATGCCCTCTTCGTTGGACTCGACGCTGACCGCTTTAAGTTGTACTTCAGCAGCATGGGTGGGTCGCATCCAGCAGGTCGATGCAATCAACATGACAATCCCGACCACCAGCGCAGACGGCAAACGCACCAATCCGTTCAACCAGGCAAATGTCAAACCGTGGTTGTTCGTTGCGCGCGCCGGCCGCCGGGCCAGGCTATCGCGTCTTTTGCAAAAGCGCGTAATAGAAACCGTCGTGTTGGTCATCGGGCAAAAAGAGCAAATCCGGGGTAAGAGAATGTGCTTCGGCGTCAGCTGCCGGCAAAACATTTGGCGGAATAGCCAGCTGGGTCGCCGTCGGCTCGGTTTCGAGGAAGCGGGAAATGACATCCTGATTTTCGGCTTTGAAGACGGAACAGGTTGCATACAACAATACGCCGCCCTTTGCGAGAGTCGGCCACACCCCGGCCAACAGACGCGCCTGTGTTTCTGCAAATCGTTTCAGATCCGTTTCACGGCGAATCCATTTGATATCCGGGTGGCGACGGGTGACACCCGAGCCCGAGCAGGGCACGTCCAACAGAATGCGGTCAAACGGCTTCTTTTCACCGTCTGTCCACCACATGGCGAGGTTCGCAACATCGGCTTGTTTGAGTTTCGCCTTGAGATGCAATCGTCCCAAGTTATCCGTCACGCGCCGCAATCGGTGGCTGTCGGTATCAATGGCCGTAAGGTCGACATTGGCCCGCTCCAGAATGTGGCAGGTTTTCCCACCAGGCGCGGCACATGCGTCGAGTACGCGCATGCCGTTCTTGGCATCAAGCAGCCGCACCGCCAGTTGGGCCCCCGTATCTTGCACCGATACCCAACCTTCGCTGAATTTCGGCAGCGCAGACACAGACACCGGAACCTCAAGATGGATCGCCTCATTGCCAACAGCCATGGCGGACATAGCGGCTTTTTCCAGCAGCGCAAGGTAGTCGGCGACTGTGGTCTTGCGAATATTGACCCGCAGATGCATCGGTGGACGCGCGCGCGCTGCGAGCAAGACGCGTTCCCAATCCGCCGGCTGCTCTTCCTGCAGGCGCGTCATCCACCAGCGCTGATGATCATACCGGGCAACCATATCTTTGAATCGCTCACGGGCGAACTTGTCCGGTGTTCGCAAATAGTTGCGCAATACGGCATTCGCCAATCCTTTGGCGCGGGCGTAACCCATGGCCACGGCAGCATTGACCGCGTGATCGACAACCGTATGTGCCGCCACGCGGGAGAACTGCAACTGTGCCAATGCGACCAGTAACAAGTAGCGAACGGGCGCGTCACTCAGCGGTGCGGCCAACAGCATATCAAGTTGGGCGTTGATGAGGCCGTAGTGTCGCAGCGTGTCAAAACAAATCGAGTGCACGGCCTGGCGCTCATTCGGCGACAGCGTACGATGCTTGGCGAGGGCGTCCGCCAACTCGCGGTCAAGGTTCTTGCCGCCCAGCACCCGTCCGACAATTTCGGAAGCCGCGATTTGTACCGCAACCATGCCGGTTGATAGTACCTGCGGGGACGTTTCAGGTTTCATTGACATTGCGCTCCAGGTTGGATGGGTGTTGGTCGTCCGCGCAGCCAGTCTGCGGCAGAAATACGATTGCCGCCCGGGCGTTGGACGATGGTGATACGCAAGGCGCCCTTGCCGCAGGCAATTGTGAAGTGGTCAGGTGCGATTTCAAACACGTTGCCCGGCGGGGCATTCAGAGCATTATCAGCGGGAAACGCCCTCCAAACCTTGAGTTTTTCATTGCACAACGTGGTTTCACAGCCTGGAAACGGATCAAATGCCCGTATCCGCCGTTCAATGATTTCAGCAGGCGCGTGCCAATCGATTGGCGCTTCTGATTTGTCAATTTTTCGCGCATAAACGGCACCGGATACCGACTGCAGGCGTGGCGACAGCGCCGGCAATTTTTCCAATGCCTCGACAATCGTGTCAGCGCCGAGACTGGTGAGCCGACTAAAAAGTGAGGCGCTGGTGTCATCGGCTGATATGGCCAGTTTCTTTTCGAGCAATATTGGGCCGGTATCCAAGCCGGCGTCCATTTGCATGATGTCGATACCGGTCTCATGATCGCCCGCCTCGATCGCGCGCTGTACCGGCGCCGCGCCGCGCCATCTTGGCAACAGCGAACCGTGGATGTTGAGACATCCGAGGCGCGGCAGGTCAAGCACTGCCTGCGGAAGTAATAAACCGTAAGCGGCGACAACCATGATGTCCGCGCCGGTCGCGCGCAGTAATTGCAGCGCGTCGGGGGTCTTTAACGAGGCCGGCTTTTCAATGGGCAAGCCGAGTTGTGCTGCCGCCATCGAAACGGCGGACCGCGTTAACTTCATGCCGCGCCCGGCGGGGCGGTCGGGTTGTGACAAGACAAGAACGATGTCATGCGCCGCTGCATGAAGCGCGGTAAGAGCAGCGGCGGCAAAAGGTGGTGTGCCCGCAAAAATGATTTTCATTTAGCGCGTGAACATGTGTCGTGAACAAACAAAAACGCCGACCCTGCGGTCGGCGCCAGTGCATGGATGCAGCCGATTTGGCGGAGTGGCGCTGCCGGCCGGCGATTACAAGCGCGCAGAAACCGAGGCGCGCCGCCGCGGTGCAGCCATTTCCGCTTCGCGATCAAGCTCACGCTGGCGCTTGATCAATTTGTTTTTGATACGGTTGGATTTCAGCGGGGACAAATATTCGACAAAAACGTGGCCATCCAAATGATCGATCTCATGCTGAATACAAACCGCGAGCAGGCCGGACGCATTGATGGTGAAACGCTGGCCGTCGCGATCCAGTGCGGTGACCATCACGGTTTCGGCGCGCTCAACCTTGTCATAAAAGCCTGGTACCGACAAGCAACCTTCTTCGTGTACCGCGGCACCTTCTTTGCGAATGATTTCTGGATTGATGAACACGCGAAGTTGATTTTTTTCCTCAGTCACGTCGATAACCATGAGCCGCTTTAATTCACCAACTTGGGTGGCCGCCAATCCAATACCTGGCGCGGCGTACATGGTCTCAGCCATATCATCGACTAACTTCTTGATTTTGTTGTCAATAATCTTAACCGGCTCAGCGATGCGCTGCAACAAGGGGTCGGGGTAACAGAGAACGTCTAAAATAGCCATAATTGCTTGCGAATTGAATAAATTAGGTGCAGAATCTTAATGTGTTACATTAAGTTTGCAGTGAGTTAATGACTGCCAAGTGTAGTAGAAGTCGCCAATTAAGGCAAATTTGATTGCGCACCGGCTCTGATGCGTTAAACCGTTTTCGACGGCAGATATCGCCTCGACAGCCATTGGCACGGTGATGCCCGGGCGCACCAAAATCCTCGCGAGGGCAATACTGGCCATGAAAAAATTCCCGGCAATCCTTTTATTTGGCGTCAGCCTGGGTGTTCTGGCAAGCGCGACGGTAGCGGCCCAAGATGCGCCAAAGACACCGGCCGCCAAGAAGACCGCATCTGCCAAAACAAACGACAACCCACTGTTGTTGGCCAACGATGCGCCAACGATGTATACCGTCGTCAAAGGCGATACGCTTTGGGATATTTCCGGCAAATTCCTGAAAGAGCCTTGGCGCTGGCCGGAAATCTGGAACATGAACCGCGACCAGATCAAGAACCCGCATTTGATTTATCCGGGCGACGTCGTAAAACTTTCGTTTGACGCCTCAGGACGCCCGCTTTTGACAATTGCCGGCAGTGAAGGCCTTGGCGGCACCGTCAAACTATCGCCGCGGGTCCGGACCGAAGCGCTGGGTCAGGCCATTCCGTCGATTCCCGCGCGGGTTATCGGCCCATTCCTGTCCACGCCGCTGGTTGCTGAAGAGGGTGCCTTGAACAGCGCGCCGCGCATTATTGCTTCCGAAGAAAGCCGGGTCATTGTTGGCACCGGCAACGCCGTCTACGCATTGGGCATCAAACCCGAACAGGGGACCCGCTGGCAGGTCTATCGTCCGGGCAAGGCGCTGACCGACCCGGTTACCCGTGAAATTCTAGGGTTTGAAGCGCAGTATTTGGGTGACGCACGCGTGACGCGATTTGGCGACGGCAACGTGACACCAACCACCCTTGAAATCACCAAGGCAAACCAGGAAATTAACCGTGGTGATCGACTGACCCCGGCAGGCGACGCGACGTTACCGCAATACAGTCCGCGATCGCCGGCAACGCAGGTCAAGGGTGCGGTCGTTTCCGTGGTGGGCGGCGTTTCAGAAACCGCACAGTATTCAATTGTTGTTGTCAATCTTGGGCGGCGTGACGGCATCGAGATCGGGCACGTGCTTGCCGTGCAACGCGGTGGCGAGATTGTTGCAACCAATACCGGTGAGGACGAGTCGCGTTATTCATTAAAAACACTGATTCCGGCCTCATGGCGGGGTGACAAAGACGGCATTCCGGCGGAAGTAAAATTGCCCGAGGAACGCAATGGCCTAACCGTCGTTTTTCGGGTATTTGACCGCGTGTCGTATGTTTTGGTCATGTCGTCAAAGCGCCCGCTTAAAGTTGGTGACGTCGTTCAAACACCGTAGTTAACCGTTGCAGGATCATTGGTAAACGCGCGACATCGTTCGCGCGTTTGTCGTTTGTGCGCCCCGTTTTTCGGGCGCGATCATTTTGTCGCCCCTCACACACCCGCCATCTATGCCGCTGCCACCCACAGAGCTTGACGCCTTATCCTGGCTTTCGCTCGACCTGCTGCCGAACCTGGGGGCGGAGAGTATCCGTAAGTTGCTGCGTGATTTCGGGACGCCAGAAAAGGTAATGTCACAAACGCGCGCGTCACTGCTGCGCGTGGTGCATGCAAAGGCGGCAGATGCGATCATCAGCGGCCCGGACCCGGCAAAACTCGCTTATTCGCTGAAATGGCTTGAACACGAATCAAATCATATTGTTACGCTGGCCGACGCGGACTATCCGCGCGCGTTGTTTGAAATCAACGACCCGCCGCCAATGCTTTATCTGAAAGGCCGGCGTGAGTTGCTGTCGAGCGCCAGCATCGCCGTCGTCGGCAGCCGCAATGCAACACCCGGCGGCGCGCAGAATGCAGAGGCATTCTCACGAAGTTTATCCAACGCAGGCCTGGCGATTATTTCCGGACTGGCACTGGGAATCGACGCCGCTGCGCATCGCGGCGGGCTCGACGGCAGTGCATCAACAATTGCCGTTGTTGGCACCGGACTTGATCTGGTCTATCCCGCCCGCAACAAGAGTCTTGCACAAGAAATTTCCCAACGCGGTCTGATCATCTCTGAATTTTCGTTGGGTACGCCCGCCATCGCAGCCAATTTTCCGCGGCGCAATCGCATCATCAGCGGGTTCTCGCGCGGCGTGTTGGTCGTTGAGGCGGCGCTTGCGTCAGGGTCGCTGATTACCGCGCGACAGGCTGCCGAACAGGGGCGCGACGTTTTTGCGATTCCGGGCTCGATTCATTCGCCTTTGTCGAAAGGCACCCACCAGCTCATCAAGCAAGGTGCCAAGTTGGTTGATGACGCAAACGACGTGCTGGTCGAGCTGCAATGGCAGAGCAACCTGCCTGCGGCGCAAAACAAAGAGGCGACTGCCGGCAAAATGAACCCGGACAAAGATCCAATTCTTGATGCAATGGGCTTTGATGCGGTGTCGAGTGATGAGCTGGCGGTGCGCACCGGCATTGCAGGACATTTGTTGATCGGCAGACTGACCGAACTTGAACTGGATGGTCGTGTCGCACAGATCGCCGGAGGAAAGTATCAGCGTTTGGCCTGACCGTATTGCCGCGCAATCGCAGGGTCGACTCGCGCCAACCAGTTGTTTTGTTTATTGAAAAAATTATTCTCTTGCCTTTGCAAGACTTCCGCGCCTATCATGTGCGCCCCACGTAACGGCTGTGATGGCTGTCGCGGACGCGTGAATCAACCTACGAAAGTATCAACGCATGTCAAAGAGTCTCATCATCGCCGAGAAGCCCTCCGTTGCGAACGATATTGCCAAGGCAATTGGTGGATTTACCAAGCACGCAGAATATTTTGAGAGTGATGAATACGTCCTCTCGTCCGCGGTCGGCCATCTGGTCGAGATTGCGATGCCGGAAGAGGAGGAAGTAAAGCGCGGCAAATGGACCTTCGCGCATCTGCCGGCGATCCCATCGTATTTTGCCCTCCGCCCCATTGAGAAAACGGAGCCGCGCCTGAAGGTGCTGCTGAAACTCATCAAGCGCAAAGATGTCACCACGCTAATCAACGCCTGCGACGCCGGACGTGAAGGCGAGTTGATTTTCCGTTACATCGCCCAGTTTGCCAAAGCCAAGCAACCGGTCAAACGCCTCTGGCTTCAGTCGATGACCCAGCCAGCAATCCGGGAAGGATTCAAGGGGTTGTTGACCGGCGAGGCGATGCAGGGCCTGTCGGATGCGGCGGTTTGTCGCTCGGAGTCCGACTGGCTGGTTGGTATCAACGGTACGCGTGCGATGACCGCATTTAATTCGAAGTCGGGCGGCTTTCAATTGACCACGGTCGGCCGCGTGCAAACGCCAACGCTGGCCATCATGGTTGAACGTGAAGAGCGTATCAAGGCATTCAAGCCGCGCGACTACTGGGAAGTTCACGCGAATTTTTCTGCGAGTGGTGGCGATTACATGGGCCGCTGGTTTGACGAAAAATTCAAAAAATCCGACGACGATGAGCACCTCAAACCCGAACGATTGTGGGACGAAAAAAAAGCCCGTTCGATCGTCACAAAATGCCTGGGGAAACCCGGCATCGTCGAGGAAGAGTCAAAGCCAACCACGCAAGCCTCCCCGCTGCTGTTCGATTTAACGTCACTGCAACGCGAAGCAAACTCGCGGTTTGGATTTTCAGCCAAAACAACGCTTGGTCTTGCGCAGGCTTTGTACGAGAAGCACAAGGTCTTGACCTACCCGCGAACGGATGCGCGCGCGTTGCCGGAGGACTACATTTCAACAGTTATGCAGACGCTGGAAATGTTGAAAGAGGGCGAGTACAACGTTTCGGCGAAAAGAGTCCTGGACAATGGCTGGGTAAAGCCAAACAAGCGGATTTTTGACAATACAAAGATCTCCGATCACTTCGCGATTATCCCGACGTTGCAGGCGCCCAAGGCGCTGAATGAGATCGAGCAGAAACTGTATGATTTTGTTGTGAAGCGTTTTCTTGCTGTGTTCCATCCCCCGGCAGAGTTTTTGCAGACGACCCGCGTGACGCGCGTAGACAGCGAAGCCTTTAAATCCGAGGGGAAGGTCTTGGTAAACGCCGGCTGGCTTGCGGTTTATGGACGCGACGCGGAGGACGATACGGCGTCGACCAATCTGGCTGCGGTCAAAACCGGTGAAAAAGTTAAAACCGAAACCGTCGAGGTAAAAGCCACAACAACCAAGCCGCCTGCCCGCTACTCCGAGGCAACGCTGCTGTCGGCGATGGAGGGCGCCGGCAAGGCGATTGACGACGAAGAGTTGCGCGCGGCCATGAAAGAAAAAGGGCTCGGTACGCCGGCGACCCGTGCGGCAACAATTGAGGGATTGTTATACGAAAAATATATTCATCGTGAAGGTCGGGAGTTGATCCCCACCGCCAAAGCGGCATCGTTGATGATCGCGCTGCATGGCCTGGGCATTCCCGAACTCTATTCACCAGAACTCACCGCCGAGTGGGAGCAAAAACTGGCGCTGATGCAGAAGGGAAAAATGTCGCGCGAAACGTTCATGGCTGAAATTGTAGACATGACCGAGCACATTGTCGGCCAGGCTAAAAATTTCGAACACGACACGATTCCCGGCGACTTTGGCGCGCTCAAGGTGCCCTGTCCGAAATGCGGCTCGGAGGTGCACGAGAATTACAAACGTTTCCAGTGCGTAACGTGCGATTTCGGTTTTTGGAAAATTATCGCCGGCCGGCAGCTTGAAGCGACCGAGGCTGAGATATTGATTGAAACCAAAGATGTTGGTCCGCTCGAGGGCTTTCGCAGCCGCCAAGGACGGGCGTTCTCCGCAAATCTCATTTTAAACAAGGAGCTCGCGATTGAATTCTCCTGGGGCGATGGTGCGAATGATGATGAACCGATCGATTTCTCCGGTCAGCAGACACTGGGGCCGTGTCCCAAGTGCGGCGCAAATGTATACGAAACGCCAAATGCTTATTCGTGTGAAAAAGCGGTGGGCGCCGCACGAACATGTGATTTCCGCTCGGGGCGGACCATTCTGAAGCGCGCGATTGCGCGCGAAGAAATGATTGAATTGCTTGAAAAGGGAAAGACGCCGTTGCTGGAAAAATTTATCAGTAAAAAAGGCCGTCCATTTTCGGCGTTTTTGGTGAAACAACCGGATGGCAAAATTGGCTTTGAGTTTGAAGAACGCGACCCAAAGACAGCCAAAGGCAAGGCCGCAAAAGCGGCCAAGTCTGCCGCGGGTGCATTGCGCATACTCGGTAATCATCCTGACGATGATGCCCCGATCAGCATTTATTCCGGGCGCTATGGCCCATATGTAAAACATGGCGATACCAACGCCACCATTCAGGATAAAGACAAGGTTGAGTCAATCACGCTTGAAGAAGCGCTTGAGCTGCTCGCTGAAAAAGAGGCGTTCGCAAAGCCCGCCAAGAAGACAAAACGCAAGGCGGCCGCGGCAAAACCGGCAGCCAAGAAGCCCGCCAAGGCAAAACCTGCCGCCGCCAAGCTGAAAACGGCATAGGCCCGGCGGAAATCCGGCAATGCGTCTTTTCCGCTTCCTAAAAATCAGCGCAGTCGTGGTTCGCTACGGCCTCGATGAATTTCTTCCGGATGGGGCGACCCGTTCGTTGGTCAGAGGCATTTTCTTCTGGCGGTCTTTTGCAGAACCGCGCGCCGTCAGGCTGCGGCGGGCGTTGGAGTCACTCGGGCCGATATTTGTCAAATTCGGCCAGATACTGTCCACGCGACCTGACTTGGTCCCGGTTGACATCGCCAATGAGCTGGCGCGCCTGCAGGACAGGGTGCCCCCGTTTGGTGAGGCCGATGTTTTGGCAATGCTCAGTCACGCTTACGACGACAATGCGGGGAAAACGTGGCGCGACGTTTTTTCGGCATTCAATATGACGCCGGTTGCATCCGCGTCAATCGCCCAGGTGCATTTCGCCACGCTCGCAAGCGGCAAACAAGCCGGACGTGACGTTGCCGTGAAGATTTTGCGCCCCAATATTCGCCACGTCATTGGCAAAGACATCGGCCTTTTGTATGTGGTCGCCGATTTGATTGCAACGGTCTTTGAGGACGGCGTCAGACTCAGGCCACGGGAGGTGGTTGCCGAGTTCGATAAATCGATCCACGATGAGCTCGACCTGGTTCGTGAGGCGGCAAATGCGTCGACACTGCGGCGCAATTTTGCCGATGGCACATTGCTTTATGTGCCGGAGGTATTTTTCGATTTCACCACGCGCGATGTGATGGTGATGGAAAAGTTGGATGGCATTCAGGTTAACGACATCGCGCAGTTGACAGCGCACAATATCGACCTTGCCAAGCTCGCGTCAGATGGCGTGAAAATATTTTTTACCCAGGTTTTTCGCGATGGCTTTTTTCATGCTGATATGCACCCCGGCAATATTTTTGTCGGCCGCAATGGCATTTACGCGGGGGTGGATTTTGGCATCATGGGCACCCTGTCGGACGCCGACAAAAGTTATTTGGCGCGTAATTTCGCCGCATTTTTTGAACGCGATTACAAAGCGGTGGCAATCGCGCATATTGAGGCCGGATGGGTGCCGCGCAACACACGGGTCGATGAATTCGAGGCTGCCATACGCAGTGTTTGTGAGCCGATATTCGACAAACCGTTAAACGAAATTTATTTTGGCAATGTGCTGTTACGGCTGTTTGACGTGTCGCGACGCTTCAAGATGGAAATTCAGCCGCAACTTGTGTTGTTGCAAAAGACACTGCTTCAGGTTGAAGGTCTGGGCCGGCAGCTCTATCCGCAACTCGACTTGCGACCCGTTGCGCAGCCGATCCTGAAAAAATGGATGGACGAACAAATTGGCTTGCGTGGATTGGTCCGGCAGATTCGCAAGGAGGGCCCGCTTTGGACGGCAACGCTGCCGCAGCTGCCGAGACTGATCCACCGTGCGCTGGAAAACAACCCGTCGGAGCGGCTTGCCGCAATCGAGGCGGCGGTCGAACGTGTCAATCAAACCCAGCGCTGGCAAAGCCGCGTGTTGCTTTCGCTGGTGGCGATTCTGGCGTTGATTGCCGGTGCCTACCTCTACCTGCTGTTGTTTTGGAACATGTAGCGTGAGAGGTCAGAAAATTCTAGAATCCGCGTATGCGGCTGACTGCTGCGCGATACCACTCCCCGACCAACCATTCTTCTGACGGTATTGATCACGCCATGAACGCTCTGCTCGCCTTTGTCGTGTTGTATTTGCTGGGAACGCTTGCCATCGGTATGTATGCCGGTACCCGCGTCAAAACTTCCGCCGATTTCGCCCTGGCCGGGCGCAGTCTGCCACTCATCATGATTGTCACCACAACGTTCGCGACATGGTTTGGCGCCGAAACAGTGCTTGGAATCTCCGCCAAGTTCGTCCAGGGCGGACTAAACAATGTGGTCGAAGACCCGTTCGGCGCGTCGATGTGCCTGATTTTTGTCGGCTTATTTTTTGCGGCAAAGCTCTACAAGATGACGCTGTTGACCATCGGCGACTATTTTCGCAAACGCTACGGCAAGGGTGTGGAAATTTTTTGCTCGGTGGCCATCATCCTGTCGTATCTCGGCTGGGTTGCCGCGCAGGTCACGGCGCTGGGGCTGGTATTTAACGTTGTTTCGGCTGGCGCCATCAGCGTCGAAACCGGGATGGTGATTGGCACCCTTGCGGTCGTCATTTACGTGGTGGTCGGCGGCATGCTGGCCATTGCCTGGACAGATTTCATCCAAATGATCGTGTTGGTGATTGGGTTGACAATCATCGCCATGATGGCTGGCAACCTGGCCGGCGGTCCCGACAAGGTCTACCAATTGGCCCTTACCAACGACTGGTTTCGTTTTTTCCCCGAGCCCAAGTTTCACGATGTTGTCTTCTTTTTTGCGGCGGCCATCACCATGATGCTGGGGTCGATCCCGCAACAGGATATTTTTCAACGCGTCATGTCTGCCAAGGATTCAAAAACCGCCTCGCGCGGTGCGGTCATCGGCGGCATGGCCTATTTGGCGTTTGCGTTTGTGCCAATGTTCATCGTCGCCTGCGCCGTGCTGATCATGCCGGACGAGACCAAACGGATGCTGGCCGATGACCCGCAGCGTATTTTGCCGACGCTAATCTTGACGCATATGCCATTCTGGGCGCAGGTATTGTTTTTTGGTGCGCTGCTGTCGGCAATCAAATCCTGCGCATCGGCGACACTGTTGGCGCCGTCAACCAGTTTTGTCGAGAATATCTACAAAAATTTGCGCCCGGGTATCACCGACAAGCAACGGCTGCAGGCGTTTCGTGTCGCCCTGGTGGTATTTACCGCGCTGGTGTTGGTATACGCGATTGCCATGAAGGGAACACCAATTTATGAAATGGTTTCTGCGGCGTATCAAGTCACACTTTGTGGTGCGCTGACGCCGCTCGTTGCAGGCCTTTACTGGCCGCGCGCCAACAAACACGGTGCGATGGCGTCGATTATTCTGGGCATCACGACCTGGCTGATCTTTCTGGCGACACCACTTGGCACAGACTTTCCTGCGCAGCTCGCCGGCTTCATCATGGCGTTGTTGGGGATGGTTGTCGGCTCACTCGCGACCAAGCCGCACGAACACCACGCACATCCGGCGCCACACGACGCCTCGGCGCACCGCTTGGTGTCGTAAGCACTTCTCCGTGCTGTCGATAGCGCGTCAAACGGCACCGGGAGGTGCCGTTTTCTTTTTGGCCGGTCGATCTTATGGATTTCCAGTCGGTTTTTCTGCAGTTTGCGGCGCCATTCTGGCATTTCATCGCATTCGAATCGCCATTTGTGCGCGGGAACTTTAATCTGCCGTCAATGCAACAAATCATGCATGGTGTTGCAGACTGAACAAGCATTTTCCGACAGGAGCACTTTATGAAATCCGATTTCTTGACCAAACAACTGGTTGGCATTTTCGGTTCGCTGCTTGTCACCGTCGTTTTGGTGGCAGGATTCGCGACCGCCACCGGTCAGACGCCGTATCACAACGCCACCGTTCAAACCGCCGCTACCGTTGGTCCCGTCGACATTATCACGGTCACGGCAACACGGTTAAATGCGAATCAGGTGGCAAACGCAACGGTGGTTTGCCAAACCGCTGTTTGTTAGAACCACATCCAAACTGTCGTTGCCCGGTATCAAACGGATGTGAACCTTGTTTTGGCGTCTCTGTGTGAGTCCCCTGGTCGAGCCTCCCTCGACTAACTTGCCCGGGCCGTCAAACGCCCGGGTTTTTTTTCACCGTGCGTGCCGAAAGCTAGGAATGGCATTGTCATTTCATTTTCACAATTGTTTGTCAGTATGTCATCCAGATCAAGATTCTTTCGTTAGGTCGTCAATGAACATCACAACGTCAACTTCTATCGCGCAATTGCCATCGTCTGGCTTGACGGAGCGGGCGATTTTGTGTGTGCGCCAATGGATTTTGGGCGCAACGACGACGACACAACCGCCTCCGGCCGCATTGGTTGAAACGCCTGTTGAAAGGCAAACGTCGGTGACGACCGCCAGGATTCAAGCCATCACCGCGTCCGGTCGACAGTCTGCCGGACAATTTGGCCGCATTGTGGACCCGGTTACGGTTGTCCGCATTTCGGTCGCCAAACGTATGGTCGACGCGCCCAAGAGCGGGTCAGGCCATGCCCGTCCCGGTTTTGCCCACGCGGCTGGCAGGACCTCGAACCGGATTGTGATTATTCGCTAGCCTGTTTGCTCCCGAGCGGCGTCCGGCTGGCGTTTTTCCGCGCTTTGTCGCGAAGCCGTGGGCAAAGCTGCCGCGGCAATGTAAGCTGCGCCTATGAATTTCCTGTCGACACTAATGCGCCGCCTCAATTGGTGGCAACTGTTGCTCATCGTTGGGCTGACGACTGTCGCCGCTGCGATTATCCTGCCCTATTTCTCCGGCGGGGTCGGTTGCGAACCACCACCAAACAAGGCGCCGTCAGGGGCAATTTGGTACCCGCCCGAAACCTGCCCGGGGCCGTTGGCGCGCTTTTACGCACTCTGGTTCAGACTGTTTATTGTTGCCCTGGTGATGTTGTTGTCGTTCGTTGTTGCCGAAATATTTTGGCGGGCAAGGCCGAAACGCCGATTTTCACTGTTGGCAACACAAATGCCCGCTGTTGCAATGGGTGCGATTATCGGGACCATCGTTTCGGGCTTGGTCATCGGACGAACATTGCAGCAAATGTTCGGCGTTGAACCGATTTTTTTTGGCATGGTCATTTTTACGTCAGTCGGTATCGGCTTTGGCGCCGTGACGGCAATTGTTTTGGTCTACCGTAGTCGTGCCGCGCGGGCAGACGCTGATACTGCGCAGGCCGAAGCAACCCGTCATGCGCTTGAGAAACAAGTTCTCGAGGCCCGTCTAAAATTGATGCAGGCGCAGATTGAGCCGCATTTCCTGTTTAACACATTGGCAAACGTGCAGCACCTGACCGAGTCCAATCCGCAGCTGGCGAGCAAGACGCTCGAGAGTCTGATTACCTATCTGCGGGCGGCGCTTCCCCAGATGCGGGAGGACAGCACCACGCTCGGCCGCGAATTTGCGATGACCGTTGCCTACCTCGATATTCAGGCGGTTCGGATGGGTGCCAGGCTGGCATTTTCGGTCGATTTGCCAAGTGCGTTGACCCATCAGCCGTTTCCGCCAATGATGTTGCTCACCTTGGTCGAAAATGCGATCAAACACGGCATTGACCCGATGCCAGGCGGCGGCCACATCGGCATTTCCGCAAGGCGCGAAGGCGATTCGCTGCACGTGAGCGTTCGTGACACCGGGCGGGGGCTGTCTACCTCGACGGGTATCGGCGTCGGCCTGACCAATATTCGTGAACGATTGACGACCCTATTTGGCAAATATGCCGAATTGCAGCTGGAAGAGAATGCACCCGGCGGTGTGGTCGCCATCATTTCTATTGCGCAGGATTGAGCAATGCCAACCGCACTGATCTGCGATGATGAACCGCTGCTGCGCGAACAGTTAAAACTGCGGCTAGGCAGGCTGTGGCCGGCGCTTGATATTGTGCTGGAGGCAACAAATGGCGCCGAGGCCGTCAGTGGGTTTACATCACTTTATCCCGATGTTGTTTTTCTGGATATCCATATGCCGCTCATGTCCGGCCTGGATGCTGCAAAGCAGATAAGCGCGCTTGCAAAAATGCACGACAAGCGGTGCCAAATTGTTTTTGTCACAGCGTTTGACCAATATGCGGTCGACGCCTTTGAACAAGGGGCGATTGACTACGTGCTCAAGCCGTATGACAACAGCAGATTGGGCGAAACCATTGAGCGCCTGAAAGATCGGATCCAACCGGACAACATCGCGCCGGTGACGCAATCACTCGACGCCGTTCTGCGGCAGCTGAGCGAAAAACTGCAACCCGGTGTTGCCTACCTGCAGTGGATAAAAGCCAGCGTTGGACAAACCGTGCGGCTGATCCCGGTCGACGATGTCTTGTACTTTCAGTCAGATGAAAAATACACCTGTGTCGCGATGGCGGATAGTGAGGTGCTGATTCGTAAATCAATAAAAGAGCTCATTGTCGAACTCGATCCAAACCGGTTCTGGCAAATTCACCGGTCGACAATCGTCAATACGCGCGCCATTGCCGGGGTTGTTCGCGGCCTGCGCGATCAGGCCGACCTAAAGCTCATTGGCCGCAGTGAAACACTCACCGTCAGCCGCAACTACACACATTTGTTCAAACAAATGTGAGCCGGGTTGCACGCCCGGCGCGGAAAAATCAAGGCGCGCCTGCCTTTGAAAAGGCAAAGTCCTTTACTGACAATCGTTTTCGGGCATAAATGCCTGAAATAAGCCGTCCTTAAACAACTTTGCAACCATGGTTTTCATCATAAATCGCCATGTGGCCCATCCGGACAGACCGCAAGTCGACCGGTGGTTTCTGCATTCCAGCCCAATCTGGATTGAGCATCGCGTGGCCAGACAATATGCTCCGCCGTATACCGAATTAATCGATACAGGCGCACATGATGACAATCGTTTGGGCAATCACCTCCCAAGTGGCAGAAATGCCGGCGTGGCTTTGGATCGTCACGTTGGTCGGCATCGCCACAACCATGCTGCTTTGGGTTGTAATCGAAGAATAGCCGGTGCTGGTAAGTCCGCAAATTAATCATTCCGCCTTAAACTGACAATATGTTCAAAGCAATCGGCAATCTTTTGTACAAGACACCATGGTGGGTATTGGCGCTCACCGGGCTATTTACGTTCCTCATGTTGGCGCTTTTCACTGTGCCGTTCAACGTGATCCGTCTATCAGACTCGGGCAAGTCGTCTACCGAAAACCGCGCCATTCAACGGGAAATCGACCGTACCTTCGGCGATAACGCGCTCACCATTGCGGAGCGGGTGGTCAAATCCATGGGCGAACGAACCACCGATCCGGCGCGCAAAGCAGAACTCGCCAAGGCGTTGAAAGAAATTGAAGGCGCGCGGGCCGAGCTTTCGAGCGCAGAGAGCGATGCCAAAAGAGCCAAGGCTGATTCCGTCCGGGCAGCAAAAGAAGCGCGCCGGGCGGCGAGCGAACTTGAGCAAGAGCAGCGCCGCCAGGCAAAAGAGACCGCGCGTGAGCAACGTGAAAGAGCGCGTGAATCTGCGCAGGGTGATTTGGAATCCGCACGCGAAAAAATAAGGGAGCTGCAGGGCGCGCGAAAAGAAGCCGCCGCCGCACAAGCGCGGGTCGGCCTTGATGATCCGACGGCGTTCGCCGCCTTTGACAAGGCCATCGCCGAAGCAAAGGCGAAAGAACGCGAGGCAAATGACACGCTTAATAAAATCAAGAGCGGAAAGTTCAGCGTAAACACCGGCCAGCCAATAGGCGACGAAGTGGGGAAAACAACGCCGACCACGCCAACGACGCCGACCACGCCGACGACCCCAACCACGCGCATCACGCCAACAATTGCCGATAGCAAAACATCGTCAGGTGGCGCAGAGGATAAGTCAAACAAGGTATCGAGCATCAAGTTAAAAAGCAGCAACAGCGACAAGCCGGGTGACACAAACGATCTCACCATTACCAAAAAGGGCGGTGAGGATACCGTCAATATTGACGGCATGTTGGGTGGTACGCGCATCAAGGGAGATATCACCATCGGTGCGCCGGAAAAATCAATGCTTCAAATAAACGGAATTGATATCGGTGCACCCACACCGCCATTGCCGCCGGAATTTCGTGAGGACATCCGTCGCAAAGTTTCGAATGATTTTCGACGCGTCGGCATTGGTGCCGCGCTGATCGTTGCCTTCATTCCGCTTTTTATCATCTTGATCATTGTGAAGATTTACATCGGGCGTTCGCGCCGCGCCTTGGAAGTGGCAAGCGAAAAAACCCAGGAAGCCGAGTTTGCCAACGTCAACCGTCAGATCGTCGAGGCAAAACTGATGGCATTGCAGGCGCAGGTCGAGCCGCATTTCCTCTACAACACGTTGGCCAATGTTCAGGCATTGACCGAAGTCGACCCGCAGCAGGCAAACAAAATGACGGGTCATTTGATCCAATATCTGCGTGCGACGCTGCCGAAAATGCGCGAAAACATCTCGACAGTCGGCCAGGAAATAGAGTTGGTGCGGGCATATCTGAACATCCTCAAAATGCGCATGGGCACACGGCTTGAGTTCGGCATTGAGGTGCCGGCGGAACTGGAAAACCTGCCGTTCCCGCCGCTGATGCTGCCATCGTTGGTGGAAAATGCAATCAAACACGGACTCGAACCACAACGCGAAGGCGGCCGCATTGATGTCATTGCCGAAAAAGTTGACGTTGGTGGGCGCCCGACGATTCGCATCATGGTCAAGGATACCGGCAGGGGGCTCTCAGACTCGCCGATCCAGACCGGCGGCGGCATTGGGTTGGCGAATGTGCGTGAGCGCCTGCTCGCGCTGTTTGGCGACGAGGCAAAATTCACACTCGAGTCGAATTCGCCCAACGGTGTGATTGCCACCATCGAAACCCCGGCAGCGGGTTCGACGGCATTCGCAAGCGATCCAACGGCGTCGCCTGCTCAGGCTAAGCCGGCTACGCCAAAATCATGGAGTGCTAAAACACTCAACGTTGCCGTGCGCACGCACAATGCTTGGGCTGGCATATTGGTCAAAGTGTTTGTCGCCATTGTTGCTGTTCTCGGCGTTGTATTTTTGGTGAGCATGGTTGGCCTTGCAACAGATATGATCCCGCTTAGCGTCGGTGATACCCGTATTTCGGGCTTGGAAGGCATGGCGCTCGGAACCGCGGTATTCATGCTCGTGTTTGGCGTTCTCTCACTGGTGGCATTGATCCTGGTGGCGGTCATTTACGGGCTCGGCTTTTTGTTTGTCGGACTGGCCATCGGTATCCCGATTCTCATCCTGGTCTCGGTTTTCCCGGTACTTTCACCGTTTGTGTTGGTTGGTTTCATCATCTATTGGTTCTGGTGGCGTAAACGCAAGAAGTCCGCATTGATCGATCCCCCCGTGGCATGATCTAATTTATTTGAATCGTGACCAATGGCCGACCATGACATTTACTGCCATCATCGCCGAAGACACGTGTGCGGGGAATGCGCGAAACATGTTTCGCGCCCGCAAACGCACAAGTGCCATGCAGGGCACGCGTGAGTCGCAAGCAGCAACCCAACATTGAGATAAGTCCATGACATTTACTGCCATCATCGCTGAAGACGAACCCATCCTCCGCGCGCAACTAAAAGCGAAACTCGCCAAGCTCTGGCCCGAGCTGTCCATTGTTGCCGATGTGGGTGACGGTGAGGCGGCATTGGAAGCGATTGCAGAGCATCATCCAACGCTGGCGTTTCTGGATATTCAGATGCCAGAGATGACCGGTATTGAAGTCGCAAAGAGTCTTGCGTCAAATCGCGAGCTTAAATGCCATATTGTTTTTGTCACAGCCTTCGACCAATACGCGGTTGATGCATTCAACACCGGGGCGATCGACTATGTCCTTAAACCTTATAGCGACGAACGATTGCAGGCGGCTGTTGAACGACTCAAGGAACGTCTGACGGCGGTACCCGCACAGCCGCAGAATTTAGAGGCGCTAATGCAACATCTGGCCGCACGCCTCAATCCCGGCGCGGAAAAGCTGAAGTGGATCAAGGCAAACATCGGCTCGAATCTGCGTTTGATTCCAATTGACGAGGTGCTGTTTTTCCAGGCAGACGAAAAATACACGCTGGTCGCCACCAAAGAGTTTGATGCCCTGATCAAAACGCCCATCAAAGAATTGCTTGAGGGCGTCGACAACGAAAAATTCTGGCAGATACACCGTTCGACCATTGTTCAAGCCGCGGCAATCGAGGCCGTCACCCGCGACTTTCGTGGTCAGGCCACGGTAAAGGTCAGGGGCCGCAAAGAAAATCTGACCGTCTCGAGGCCATTTTCACACCTGTTCAAACAGATGTAGGGGCGCCTCGTCAGCGGATCAGCCGCCGGCGGTAATGCCGAACGGAATGTAAAATTTGCGCTGGCCAGTCATTCACCAAGTCGTTGCGGCGTGACCCTGTTACGCGCCGGACCAGCCGCATCAACAACGCCATCAGGTCAATTCCTGACAGCGCTGATCCGGGTGACGGCTGGCCGCAATGCATGGAAGCAGCGCCACCCGGAACGGCGGCAATGAAAAACCAACGCTGAAAAGAGACGGCGCAGGTCAGTCGACGCCTCAGGCCATGTTTCAAAACCCGCAAGGCATAAATGGTGTCTAGCGCAGATTTAGGCGAAAATGGCCGCTTATCAGTGAGGACATCATGCTTTATTCGCTCGGCGACAAGACCCCGCAATTGCACGGCAACAACTACGTGGCGGAAAATGCAAGCGTCATTGGTGACGTGGTGCTGGAAAAAAATGCCAACGTCTGGTTTGGTGTCACCATCCGCGGCGACAATAACACGATCACGCTCGGCGAAAACGTCAATATTCAGGACGGCGCGGTGCTGCATACCGATGAGGGCGTAGCGCTCACACTGGAGAAAAATGTTTCGGTCGGGCATATGGTCATGCTGCATGGCTGTCTTGTGAAAGAGGGCTCACTCATCGGCATCAAAGCGGTGATACTGAACAATGCCGTCATCGGACGCAATTGTCTGATCGGTGCGGGATCGTTGATTGCAGAGGGTAAGGTCATTCCGGACGGATCGTTGGTACTTGGCGCGCCGGGCAGGGTCGTCAGGCAGTTAAGTGATGACGAAATCACAATGATTCACGGGATCGCGCAACATTACGTCGACAATGCGTCACGATATCAGCGTGAATTGGTTGTCGTCGCCTAGTCACATTTCAGAACCGGCGCAATATCCCTCATGTCGCAGGCCCCGGTGTTCACAGAAAACAATATGACGCGACAGCGCGTGCATGTGAGCCGCGTTGCATTGATTGTGTACGGGCTGGTGTTGATTTACGCGAGCCTGAATCCGTTTGTGGGTTGGCAAACGCCGCAAACAATCACACTGTTTTTATGGCCGAAATATTTAACAGTTTTTGACGTGGCCATTAATACCATTGCCTATATTCCGCTGGGCGCCCTGCTGGTCGGACCAATCCGCCGGCGTTTCCAACATTTGCGGAGTGGGCTTGTCCACTCGTTGGCGCTGTGTTGCGCCATCGCCGCCGGATTCGGGCTGTCTGCGGCGCTTGAGTTGATGCAGGCCTTTTTACCTGGGCGGGTATCGTCCCCCGTCGACCTGCTGACCAATACGCTGGGCGGCGCATTGGGGGCGGTATTTGTTTCGTTGTCGACGGGCCGTCGTCTGATCGCGCAACTCGGCCAATGGCGCACGCACATATTTGCATACGGATCGACGATTGATTGGGGGTTGTTGTTGCTGGCGGTCTGGTTTGTTGCCCAGCTGAACCCGGCGATTCCGTTTTTTGAAGCAGGACTGATTGCCGGTAACAGCGCCAATGGTGCCCGTGGCATGCCAGACCAGCCCACCTACGACCTGTTGATCCTGTTGCCGCAAACGGTCGGCGTGGCACTGAATGTCATGGCCTTTTCATTATTTGTTTCGTTATTGCTTCGCAGCGAAAAACGGCTTATGTCGAAAGTGGGCGTCATCCTGGCCGGTGGATTACTCGTCAAGCTGGCGATGGCGGCGTTACTGCTAAAGGCGCCGCTGATTGCCGCGTCGTTGTCGCCTGCCACGGTGTTTGGTGTTGGTGCCGGTATTATTTTGTTTATACCGCTTTGCCGCATACGCTATCGTTGGCGTGCATTTTGGGCGACGATACTGGTGTTTGCGGGCGGCGTCATGGCAAAAATTTCAAGCGTGTATTCTGCGCTTGAGGAAACGCTGCGGATTTTTAACTGGCCCTACGGCCAGCTGACCAACTTTACGAGTTTGACAAGATGGTTGAACGAAATATGGCCACTCGCCGCATTTGTATTCCTGACCATCGTTTTTATGAGAAACCGGTTTCACGTTGTTGACGAAGCCACCACCAGCGATCTTATCGCCGATCCGGAAGGTAAAAAATGAGTTACTACCAACACCACGTCTTTTTTTGCACGAACCAGCGAAAAGAGGGTGAACAATGCTGCAACCAGAATGGTGCCGAGGGTATGCGCGGTTATGCCAAGCAACGTATTAAACAGCTCGGCCTGAATGGCGAGGGGCAAATTCGCATTAACACCGCCGGTTGCCTCGACCGGTGCCCCGAAGGCCCGGTAATGGTCGTCTATCCGGAGGAAGTTTGGTACACCTATGTCGATGCCAGCGATATTGATGAAATCATCAGCGAACATTTGCAAAACGGGCGGATTGTGGAAAGACTGAAAATTTAATGGCGATCCGGTTCCCGAATGAAAAATCCCTGATCGCCGGCCCCGCAGGCGCCATCGAGATCGCCGCACATGTTTCGGGCGATTCGCCGCCGCGGGCGGTCGCCATCATCGCCCACCCGCATCCTGTATTTGGCGGGACCATGGATAACAAGGTCATCACAACGCTCGCGCGCGCGATGTTCGATGCGGGCGCGGCAACTTATCGTTTCAACTTTCGCGGCGTGGGAAAAACCGAGGGCGCGCATGACGACGGGCGCGGAGAGACCGATGATTTGCTGGCGGTGTTGGCCTACGCGCAGCAAACGCATCCCGGCAAACCACTCTGGTTGGCGGGTTTTTCGTTTGGCGGCGCCGTTACCCTCGCCGCCTCAGCGCAAATAGCCGCAGATGAAATGGTATTGGTGGCACCCGCTTTTGAGCGCATGTCACATTGGGCCAACATCGCCGGCGGGGGCAAGCCGCCCGTATCAACCCTGCTCATCCACGGCGAGAACGATGAAACGGTGCCATTGGCCGATTCACTCAAGTGGGCGCGCCCGCGTGAAATCCCGGTATGCGTTGTGCCGAATGCCGATCATTTTTTTCATTTGCGGTTGCATATCGTTCGGCGCCTCACCA
Source organism: Burkholderiales bacterium (assembly GCA_031431435.1). Classification (GTDB taxonomy): domain Bacteria; phylum Pseudomonadota; class Gammaproteobacteria; order Burkholderiales; family Usitatibacteraceae; genus UKL13-2. The sequence continues at coordinate 15,401 of JANPDI010000119.1, read as the reverse complement.
TGCGGCATTTGGGTGTGTCCGAATAGGCGCACCAAGCCGCGATACCGGTTTGGTCGCCATGTCCGCCCCGCAATCAGGGCGGGTGGGCAATTCCAATTTGTGTCATATTGGCGCTAATAATCATCCGACACGTTGCAGGCTGCCAGGTATGGGGCCGCCAATCATCCAAATAAACAATCCAGAATGCTTAACGCCGTCCCGCTGTTTCACGACATGAACGAGATGCAGCTTGCCAGCATTGGCGCGCATTTGTCGCTGCGCGTGTTTGAGAAGGGCGAATATGTGCTGCGCGAAGGGGAAACGGCCGATTCGCTTTATGTGATCGTCACCGGAAACGTCAAGGTGTTTTCAGTCGACCCCGATGACGAGTCGCGCGAAGTCATTCTGAAGACGCTCGGGCCGGGCGAATTTTTTGGTGAGTTGCCAATGTTTGACCACGAAACCCGCAGCGCCAGTGTTGCCACCCTCGAGCGTTGCCATCTACAGGTGCTTTCCTACCGCGCATTTGAGCGTGCGATCGCATCGTCGCCCGATATTGCCCACAAGGTGTTGGTGACGCTGGCCAGACGGTTGCGTGCCGCCGATCGAAAGATTGGTGACCTCGCGCTGCATGATATTTCGAGCCGGGTCGCGCGCATTTTGCTCGAACTTGCCATTATGTCGAATGGCCGCCGCGTCGTCGGCGAGCCATTTACGCAAAAGGATCTGGCGAGCATGATCGGTGCATCGCGCGAAATGGTGAACCGCACCTTACAGGACCTGCAAGATGGCGGCTTTATCGCGGTTCACCGCAAGTCGATCACGATTCTTAACGAACATATGCGGATCAATTGACGCCGGGCAGTGGCCAACAAAAAACCCGCCATTGGCGGGTTTTTTGTTGGGTCGGACTAAGGCGCCGCCGCCAGTCCGCTTGCGTTGTTTATTTGTACTTGACGCTGCAACCGTATGGCGTGGTTGACGCCGCCGTGACGGATTTACCGGCTTTTGATTCATCCAGTGCGGCCACAAGGAAATTTTTTGCCGTCTTGATTTCGTCCTTGTTGGTGCCGCGTTTGTCGTCGATGGCGCCTGCGTAAACCAACATGCCCGCCGGATTGATCACATACATATGCGGGGTTGTCTTTGCCGCATAGGCCCGACCGATTTTGCCGTCGGCATCCGTCAAGTAACTGTCCGGCGTCGCCTTTTTGTCGGCGACATAGGCCTTCAGTTTGCCGTCAGGCATGTAGTCCTGGTGTGACGGATTGGTCGAATTAATGGTCAGCCATACCGTGTCTTTTACGTCGTATTTGTTCTGCAGGCTTTGCATATTGCCCGAGTCGTAGTGCTTGACGACAAACGGACACGCCGGGTTGTGCCATTCGAGTACAACATGTTTACCCTTGAAGTCGGCCAATTTCACCGTTTTGCCTGACAGGTCGGTCAAGCTGAAATCCGGCGCGGGTTGGCCAACTGTTGAAGCAACGGCGGCAGCGGAAAACAGTGATGCCGTCAATGCGGCAAGCAGGGCAATTTTCATAGCGGATCCTAGCGGAGTGGAGAGACGGAAATTAGGGAAAATTTTATCATTTGTTGAACCGATGCTTTGAGCGGTCCGACGTACAAAAAGTTTCAGCCCGTGACAAAAATGTCATGGTCTTTTCGGCAAGCAGCATCACCAAACACCGAGGGCTCCCGCAAGAGCCCTCGGTGTTTGGTGATGCAAGCGCCTGCCTACGCCATGCGCGCCTTCAGTTCGGCGTCGACCGCATCCATGTACTGCTCGGTTGTCAGATAAGGGTGATCCGGACTAATCAGGATCGCCAAGTCTTTGGTCATCCTGCCGCTCTCGACGACATCGACACACGCCTTTTCGAGCGTCAGCGCAAAATTCACCACGTCTGGCGTATCGTCCATGCGACCGCGCGCCTGCAAGCCACGCGTCCAGGCGTAAATCGACGCAATCGGATTGGTCGAGGTTGGTTTGCCCTGCTGATGCATCCGGTAGTGGCGGGTAACAGTGCCGTGTGCGGCCTCGGACTCGACCGTTTTTCCATCCGGCGACATCAGGACCGACGTCATCAGACCCAACGAGCCGTAACCTTGCGCAACCGTATCGGACTGCACGTCACCGTCGTAGTTTTTGCACGCCCATAAATAACCGCCCGACCACTTCAGGTTGGACGCGACCATGTCGTCGATCAAACGATGTTCGTAGGTGATTCCGGCGGTGTCATATTTGACCGCAAATTCAGCATCAAAAATTTCCTGGAAGAGATTTTTGAAACGTCCGTCGTACACTTTGAGAATGGTATTTTTGGTCGACAGATAAACCGCGTAATTGCGCTGGAGACCATAGTTGAAACATGCGCGGGCAAATCCGGCGATCGACTCGTCAAGGTTATACATCGACAGCGATATACCGGCACCGGGCGCCTTGAAGACTTCACGTTCAATCGGCGCAGACCCGTCGTCAGGGACAAATTTAACGGTCAATTTGCCCGCACTCGGAAACTGAAAATCAGTTGCGCGGTACTGGTCGCCAAAACCGTGGCGCGCCACAACGACCGGTTTGTCCCAGTGCGAAACAAGCCGTGGCACGTTTTTGCAAATGATCGGTTCGCGGAATATCGTGCCGTCGAGAATATTGCGGATGGTGCCGTTCGGCGACTTCCACATCTGTTTCAGATTAAATTCTTTGACACGCGCCTCGTCGGGCGTGATGGTTGCGCATTTAACCGCAACGCCGTGCTGCAACGTGGCCATCGCCGACTCAACCGTGACCTTATCGTCGGTTGCATCACGATGTTCCATGCCCAAATCAAAATACTTCAGGTCAATATTCAGATACGGCAGAATCATTTTTTCGCGGATCATCTGCCAGATGATGCGGGTCATTTCATCGCCATCCATTTCGACAACCGGGTTTTTGACTTTAATTTTTGACATGTTCATTCCTGCGGTGGGGTGAATGGGGGGCGATGAGCGGCGGTGCATCAGCCGCAAATTATAGCAAAGCAGCGTTTGCGAGGTAGGCCGGCGTGAAATCGAAAAGCGAACGCTGGCGCGCCTTTTGGAGGACAAATGCTTGAAAATGCCCGTCCTTATTGGTTTTGTTTATTCAATGCAAGATGCTGATGCGAAAACAAAAATGCCCGCGCAAGGCGGGCATTTTTGTTCTTGGTGGCCTGGGGCTCACTCGAATAAACGAGGTAAGTGATTGAATCGTTGTCCGTTTGAATCGGGCACTTGGAGAACCTACCCCCAAAGCTACCCCCAGCGCGGCCATGCTGCTTTGTTTTGGCCGCGCCTGCTGCTGCTTTATTTGGCCGCGCCTGCTGCTGCTTTTTTTGGCCGCGCCTCCCGCCGCTTTCGTTCGCGTGCCGGCGGCGCGACAAACTCAGCGTAAAGCCGCTGGAGCTGCAAAGCTATGCCAAGGTATGCGGCCACGGGCCCAGGCACGCCGTCACCATCGATCCATCGTGATACGGTCGTGGGCGCAACCTCTACGCGCCGCGCTAGGTCAGCCTGTTTCCACCCAAGGGCGCGGAGCGCCGCCTTTAATTCTTCTGCATTCATGGTGTACCCCTTCCAAAAGTGAGGGCGTAGAACCCTCGATTTATTTGATACTGCTTATGCTGTAATCGCGCCGAAAAAAATATGCGTTTCGCGTGGCGCTAAAACAGTGCAAGAAAAATACTCAATAAAGACAATGATTTAGCGTAAAAAATATGCATTTTGCGTGGTGCTAGTTGAAATAACACCCGAATGCTGCATTTTCCCGCATTTTGCATATTTAACGGCTTTAATCATATTCAAAATAGCACAAATTTGATTCTGCGTCTACCGTGTGGCCGCACTCTCGCCGCCTCGATCCAATCACCATGCAACATGTTGAACCGGTTAACCCAAACCACGCATCGTGTTTCTGAAAGCGGCTCGGGGTCTTCCGATGCGTATACATAAAAACGCCAGGAAGGACCCAAACATCATGCAGCGTGTTTTACCACCCCCCACCCACGAAACTTGCGGCGCTAAAAATTAGGTCACTACTACGGTCTTTTTATTGAGCGCCGCAAGGATTTAACCGCCCCTCCCCTTGCCGCTCACCAGTACCCCCCTACCGTAACTCCCGCTTATGCACGCGGTGTCCGCCAACCGGTATAGAAACGGCAAACCCCAGACTTTTTACCCGCCCCCCCCCCATGCATGCGACGTGTTGCACGCAACAGTTGCGTAACTATCAAACACAACTCACTAGGCCATTGCTGCGGTCGGAAGCGCCGCATGCAAACACCTCAGGAAGGACCCGCAATTTTTTCTCTGCCTAGCGCCCGCCTCTGAGAGTAGGGCAACGTCGCGGACATGCGCCCCGCTTCAGCTCGTTTCGACTGAGGACACTGAGGACACTGAGGACACTGAGGACAAACCCCCGAAACGCACGCAAACCCGCGCCGCATAAGGGGAATGCTGTCCTCAGTTGCAAACTGAGGACATTGCAATGCGACTGAGGACACTGAGGACAACTGAGTCCGCACAGGTGCGCAGACGTAACGTGTCCCCTTTTTCCTTGGGGGTGAACCGCTCGACAACGCAACGCGCCGCGCGAAAAGAATCCTTCCCGCGCCCCCGCCGCGCCGGCCGGTCAACGGCTGCGCCTCAATCATCTGTGTCGCTATCGAGTATTGAGGACTTCACGCAATAGCAGACAGTAGGCCCAAAGCCGGGCAAGCGGGGCTTGCAGTCAAACGGCCGGCCTTTGTCAGGAACCAAGTGCCCCCGATCCCTCAAGAGCTTTAGCACGGCCTTCCAGTCGAAGCCCTCGCACACTTCATTGCGGAAAGTCTCCACAAGAAAGAAATACTCCCAGCCGATCACCTCGCCGCCCGCTTCGCTTACCGCTCTACGTACACCAGCGCGGTGCATTGTCTTTGGCGCATGGTCATCTGTCGCCCGGCTCCAGCTTGTAAAGCGGGCTTCACCGTGCGCCTCGATAAACGCCCGCACTTGCCGCAACATTTGCCGATCCTCCGCATTGCCGATGCCGCCCCGTGAATCTAGCCACGCATCAAAGCACGCCTTGGCCGCGCCGGTCGCTTCCCCTTCGGGCCATCCGGTAAGCCCCGCCTCTGTCGCCAGCTCGCCGGCAATCGCCACCGCCGCAAAACGCCGGCCCACCCGCTGCACTTGTCCCGAAGCGCCCACCACTATCCAAAGCCGCGCCAGGCGCTCAATGCCGGCCCGTGTGCGCTCACGCAGTGTGGCGGCATGGGCTACCAGCCAATCGAGAAACGTGCGGCCAGCAATGCCGTGTTGTGCTTCGCTCGCCTTCGCCAAGTATTGCGCTAGCGTCGCGCCGTTCTCGCTTCCGTGCAGCTCTTCAAAGATGCCCAGCCCCGCGCCAGCATCGGCGGGCACATCGGCCATGCGCAGCTCTTGCCCCGGCCGGGCACGCTTGCCACTTTCGGCCATGTGCGCTGCTAGTCCAATCTCGCCTGCACTGAGAAACAACAGACGCCAGGTCAATCGCGCTCGGGCCTGTCCTGTTCTCGTGCTCCGCGCCTTGGAACTTTCATTTGCAAGCATGTAGGCACATTCGCCGGCCGTCTTGGAATCCACTTGCGCCAGCTCATCAAGTATCAACAGCCCGTCGCAGTGTTGCGCCGCGATAGCTTCCAGTGCGTTATCCGTTGTGCGCCACCGCTGCACGTAGCTGGGGCCACCGTATACAGACGCCGCCACTCGCAGCGCCGTGGTTTTCCCGCAGCTTGAGTCCCCGCGAAGGTGAAACCCGCCGCTATCAATGCCAGCCGGCCGCAAAATGGGCCCGGCAAAAGCGCACGAGACGGCAAACACAAGCCGCGAATTTCCCACGCAGTATTGCGCCACCCGATCTCGCCAGTGCTCCAGTTGGCCACGCTGTCGAAACGTGTTCTCTACCGTTCCGTCTGTCTGAAAAACAATGCGCTCTCCGCTATCGCCTAGCGTTTCGCGGGGCAATACAAACGCGGCCCCGTGCCACCCTATGCGGTCTGTGCACCGCGCGTGCTCTTCGGGTTGGCGCGACTGTATGAACTGTGCGAGCAATGCGCGGGCCCGCGTGCTCGCCGCAATGCGCAGCCCTTGCGCCATCAATACGCCTCGAAACTCAGTGCCATCGCCCGCGAGCATTCGCGCCGGCATTGCCCACTGCCGCGCATTCCCGGCCGGGTCTGTGAACTCCAGCAGATAGCCCCAGCCTTGCCCGTCTGCGTCGCGCGTCAACGCGGGCACCTCAAGCCGGGTGCAAACCCAAAGCGGAGACTTGGCGCGTCCCTCCTGGTCAAAGTCGGCAAACCACACGCCTTCGTCATTGACGGCAAAACGATCCAAGAGCCCCGCGCCTTTCGGGCTGGGCTCCTTGCCTTCGTCCTTCTGTTTTGTGGCCGCCGCGGCCCGCTCAATTGCCCGCTCTACGCATTCCCGCACGGCCGCGCCACCTACATGTGCGGCCATATCATTAAAGTCGCTTCCGCCTTCGGGCAAGCCTTCCGGAAAGATCGCCACCCCGTGCACACGATCCGCCGCCGCGCTAGCAGCATCGCGGCCAGGGTTGCGGCCGGTCTTGGCGTGCGTCTCGCGGTCATCATCGCCACAGATCGCCAGTAATGCGCCCGTGTTTGCTTTTCGCATCACTCGGGCCACGTTCTCCAGGTTGCCTGCGTCAAACGCAATCACCACGGGCCGGCCGGTTGCTTCGTGAAGTGTCGCGGCCGTCGCGTAGCCCTCGGCAATGAGCACCACGGGTGCGCCTTCCAGATCCCCTATGCAATGACATAAGCCGCTCTTGCGCCCACCCTTCAAAAAAAGTTTGTCCGGGCCTTCAACGGGCTTTGCCGGCGCGATGCGCTGCACGTTCCACAATGTGCCCGCGAAGTCTCGCACCGGCACGAGTAGCCAGCCCCCGGCCGCGATGCGCACGCCATGCGCTTGCACGCCCTTTCGCTCCAGGTAAGGGCACGCGCCGGCCTCGCTTGCAGCATTCCAAACGCGCACCGCTTCCGCCGCTGTCGCTTGCTGTTCCGCTTCTCGCGCCAGTCGTTCGCGTTTGTCTCGCTCTCTCCGTGCACTCGCTTGCGCCTTCACCTCTTCCGCATTTGCGGGGGTGCTCTGCGCCCCCGTTTCTGGCTGGTATCCGTGCGCTTTCGCCAAGTGGAAGAGGGTGCCAATCTTCACCCTCCCACCCGCTCGCACGCTCTTCCATGTGTCGCGCGTCGCCTTTGCTTGGTATCTCTCGCTAGATTTGCTCCAGGTATCGAACAACTCAAAACCGGCGTCACTCAGCTCCGATTTCAGGGCCATCGCCACGCGGGCCCATTCGTCGCGCGGTAGGTCTGCCGGGATGCATGCTAGCGCCGCGCGGATTGCTTCAACTGTTGGTGGATTCATTCCAGGTAAAGCTCCCCTTGCGCGGTGGTGGGACGGGCCTCAAGCGAATAACGCAACACGCGCCGGCAATGTGTTCCGTCTCTCGTGGGGGATCGGTCCCGCTGTCGCCGCAAGCGATAGCCAAAGGTGCGCTCCATTTCGGAAACTACCTTTGATGCGCTGCCAAGGTCCGCGCCAGTCAGCAGCTCGCGGAGCGTGCAGCCCGGATGCTCTTCCATGTAATCTGCCGCCCGCTTGCATTGCTCTTCGCGGCTGTCGATTGGTAGAGGTTCAGTAGTAGTCATAGCGGTCCTGTTCAGTGTCCCGGCCGGTGCCCAGCCCAGCGCCCGCCTGCGGCCATCACATGCACGAGGGGCGTTGCTTCGCTGTGCGTCGAGTGAATGCCCAGCTCTGCCTGTGCGATGCGCACGCAGAGAAAGTAGGTCTCGCCCTCGTGCTCCAACGTCGCCGGTATCGCGTTTTCGATTGCTGCCATTGCAGATTGAAGCAGCGCACATAACGCCGGCCGCTTCGCAATTTCGACATAGCTGCATGCGCCTAGCTTGCGCACTTCGTCGGCTTCCAGGCGAATGCGCTCACCCGATGTGCCACAATCGGTTGGGCTCATTACCGCGCTCCGTGTGGGCCGGCAATCTTTCCGGCTATCCAGGCATCAATGGCGCTCGCCGGCCATGCAACGGCACGCGGCCCAAGCTTGCACGGCTCTGGAAATGTCTTGCCTTTGACGCCCGCATAGATCGCGGACTTTTTTAGCCCGGTGCGGGCTTCAACATCGGGAAGGCGTAGCAGGCGCTCGCCGGTATTCGTTTGCGGACTTTGGTGCATTTGCGTAACTCCGTTGTGGTTGAACACAACGCATCATGCAATCGTCCGCCGCTTGAGTAACCCCATTCCTTCAGGAAGATTTTGCTATCAATTAGTTTGAAATTTTCTGAGATTTCTTGCGCGGCTTAGGCGCAACTTTTTCCACTGTCATCCCCAAGTCTTCATGAAACTTGCGGAAGCGGTCAGCGTCCCAATCTGCTACGGCTTCGTCGGCCGTGCGGCCGGCCAAAAGTCGAGACTTGAAATACTTAAGGGGTACATAAAAGTCGCATGCTCTCAGGTAGCCCTTAATCCATTTCTGCACATTCGTTGAGCTTGATCCGATTTCATTTGCGACGTCGGCATATAGGCCCCCGTCAATTGCACGCGTCGGGTTATCCGCAAGCAGTTGCTTTGCGCAATCGTATGCCCAGGGCGCCAGTTGCATCGCAGCTCGAACAGTAAGCACATTCTCGCCCTTGCGCATTGGCGAACCGAAACTCTTAGCGTCAACCCAGTCCCGCGCGTCGCCATAAACAACGGCTTGCTGCCGCACCGTGAACGCAACCGCAAGCCAAGCGGGGATTACTAAGCCGTGCGCCGCACATTGCGCAATTGCGTGCAAGACTGCCGTTCCATCGCCCGCGTCAATTTCCTTTTTGAGGCTTAAGCACGCTTCAGCAGCCCATTTTTGTTGGTCGGGGGCTCGCATAAGCGGGCCTTTGTACTTACGTTTCGCTTTCTTGTGAGCGTCGAAAAGCCGTCCCAACTCAGGTTGCCACGTGGCTTTGGTTTCGTCTGGTTTAGGGTTGTTCATCAATCGGTCCCACGCCTCAGCGTACGGCCACACGTCATATGGGCAGGCGTTGCCGTTGACGTCGCTGTGGGAAATCAGTGTCTTTCGATTGTGGCGGGCCTTGTCTGCCGGCCCTTTTTTTACTTCGCTGGATTTCATTCGCGCCCCTTCATTGCACCCCCTCGAAAGGTTCGCCACACCAGCCGGGGAAGGGTTCCCGGTTTTCGCTCCGTCGAGCTAGGCGGGCGAATTTAGCTCAGAGCAAACCGCGCTCTACGAAACTCGTTACCCGATCCCCTGCAACTATCAAATGGTCATTCGTTTGCACATCCACGAGGGCAAGGGCCTCTTGCAGCGCCCGGGTTAGGTATATGTCCGCAGCAGACGGGTCAGGGCCCCCCGCAGGGTGGTTATGCATGAAGATAACGCTCGCCGCGTTGTGCCGCAGTGCAGCTCTCACCACTTCTCGGGGGTGTACGCTTGTTTGTGTGAGGGTGCCACGAAACAATTCCTCTACGGCAATGACGCCGTTTTGCGCGTCAAGAAACATCACCCCGAAGCCTTCGCGCTCGTGATGTGCGAAGTGCAGTATTGCCAGCGCATGCGCGGCCCTTGGGCTGCTGGCATATCCGCCCGGCACACGCAGACGGGCACGCAGGATCGCTAGCGCCGCATCAATCACGGCCCGCTCGTGCTCTGCCATGCCCTCGATGGCCGCTGCGAGTAGGGCCGGGGGAAGGGGAAACTCTGCGCGATTTTTTTGAACCTGAGGCACCAGCAAAGGGGCTATTTCATGCGCAGCCTTTGGGCGTCGTTTTCCCTTTGCCGGGAGAGCATCGGAACAACTGTCAGTAAGTGTCCTCATTTTGTCCTCAGTCTGTCCTCAATCTGTCCTCAGTCAGCTTTAAAGCCGCAGCGCCTTGGTTGGCGCTGGTTTATGGGTTATTTGCGGGCCTGTCCTCAGTGTCCTCAGTCAAAATCAATCGGCGCAGTCGTTCATGCCGCTTTGCTGCGCTTTCTGCCAAGCGGGAGTACTTTGCCGCCCGCCGTGAGTGCGTCTAAGTGGTCCGCCCACCATTGCATCATCTTCCGCCGATCAGGCAAGTGCTCTGCGTAGTTGTACGCCGCCCGCACTTCGTCGCGCTCGCCGTGGGCTAGCTGCCTTTCGATTGCGTCGCGGTGCCAGCCGTGCTCGTTTAACAGCGTGCTCGCCATGCTGCGGAAACCGTGCCCGGTCATTTGCGTGCTCGTGTACCCCATCCGGCGAAGGGCGGCAGTTATCGTGTTTTCACTCATGGGCCGCTCAATACTCCGCTCGCCGGGGAATACGCGCCGGCCCTCGCCAGTCAACGGCTTAAGCTCAGTCAAGATCGCATTCGCTTGTTTGGAAAGGGGCACGATGTGGGGAGCCCGTGACTTCATTTTTTCGGCCGGTATCCGCCATTCGCCCTTATCCAGGTCAATCTCCGCCCACTCCGCATTGCGCAGCTCGCCGGGCCGCAGAAACACGAGGGGCGCTAGTCGGATTGCGCACTTGGTCACAAGGTTGCCCGAATAGCCCGCAATCGCCCGCATCAATGCGCCAATTTCTTTTGGGTCAGTGATTGAGGCGTGGTGCCTTGATACCACGGGCTGCAAAGCGCCGCGAAGATCGCCGGATATGTCGCGTTCTGCCCGGCCCGTGGCAATGGCATAGCGGAAGATTTGCCCGCAGGACTGGTGCGCCCGGTGCGCCGTCTCGATTGCGCCGCGCGTCTCAATCCGACGCAGTGATGCCAGCAGCTCGGGTGCGGTCACATCGGCAATAGGGCGGCCACCAATCCACGGGAAAATGTCCTTTTCCAGACGGGTCAGCACCTTGCCCGAATGGCTCTGTGCCCACTTGGGCGACTTTTTGGCGAACCACTCACGCGCCACGGTCTCAAAACTATTCTCAGCTCGCTCGATCCGCGCAGCCTTTTGAATCTGCCGGTTTAGTGAAGGATCAACGCCCCCCTCGATTAGCTTCCGGGCCGCGTCCCGTTTCTGCCGCGCGTCCTTCAGCCCTACTTCGGGATACACCCCGAGGGACAGCAGTTTTTCGCGGCCGTCAATCCGGTATTTGAGACGCCACCACTTCGCGCCGTTCGGATTCACCAGGAGAAACATGCCGCGCCCGTCTGCAAGCTTGTAGGGCTTCGCTTTGGGCTTTGCGCTGCGTGCGCTTGTGTCTGTCAGTGCCATGCTCTCCGCTCCGCTTTTGGGGGTAACAGGTCTTGGGGGTAGGCCAATTACCCCCGACGTTACCCCCAGTTACCCCCGGAAGTCAATAGACCGAAACGGACGTACTAGGAAAGAAAAAAGCCGCTTCCCCTATGGAGAAGCGGCTTTTTGGAACGTCTTAGAACTTCCTAAAACGCTGATTTGGTGGCCTGGGGCGGAATTGAACCACCGACACAAGGATTTTCAATCCTCTGCTCTACCAACTGAGCTACCAGGCCAAACTCGTTTCCAAACATGGACAAATTCTGTTTCGTGTACCGAACACGAAGCCGCAAATTATAGCGGGAAACCCCGCCAATACCAACCCCTGCAAAACAGCCAAACCTTCGCGAGCCGCCGCGTTTTTCTGATCTTCAAATGAAAACGGGCAGCCAGACTGCCCGTTTGGTGCGGCTCAGAAGAGATTATTTCTTCTTTTCTTCTTTTTTCGGTGTCGCAGCTTGTTTGGCGACGATCAACTCTTTGATTTCGCCGTAGACCTTTTCGGTGATGATTTTTTTCTTCACCAGATCATCTTTGCCGCCGTATGGTCGGCCTTTGACGATCTTGTCAGCGGTGACGTCACCAATGCCCTTGAGGGTCATTAGTGTTTTTGTGTCAGCTGAATTAATATCGATGAGTTCTGCTTTGGCAGGCTCTGCCTTTGCAGCAGGCGCCGGGGCGGCAGCGGGTGCGGCTTTTGCAGCGGGGGCTGGCGCAGCCTTTGGGGCCTCAGCCTTTTGTGCGAAGGTGGATGTTGCCATTGCGAATAGTGCGGCGGTTAACAGTGCGGTTGTTTTTTTCATGGTCGTCCCTTGGTGAGGTGTGGCGAATCGAGAGATGGGTGATGGTGTATCAAACAAACTGCAGGCGCGCTGGGGGTGACTGCAACCTGAATTACAGCATATTCCGCCAAATACTGGCGCGGCAGCGGTTGACAGCCGTCCAGGAGCGGATTGGCGGCAAAAATTTGATGCCTGAAAATCGGCGACACGATGTTGGTGAGTTGGCTATGATGTGCCACATGAATACCAACCTGCCCCGCTCACTGCCGCCCATCGACGCCATGTGGCGTGCGTTTGTCGATCGCGACGCGACCTTCGACGGCGTATTTTTGACCGGCGTCACATCCACCCGTATCTTCTGCCGGCCAACCTGTACGGCGCGCAAGCCGAAGCGGGAGAATGTCGAGTTTTTTACCAGCGCTGATGATGCCATGTACGCCGGTTTCCGCGCATGTTTGCGTTGCAAGCCGATGAATCATGGCGCACCGCCGCCCATGGTGGCGCGACTGGTTGAGATGGTCGAACGCGAGCCCTCGGCGCGACTGCGCGAAGGTGACTTACTCGCAATGGGCATTGATCCGTCCACCGCGCGACGCCAGTTTCAGCGCTATTTCGGCATGAGCTTTCAAGCCTATGCGCGCGCGCGACGTATGGGTGCCGCTCTGGCAGGGGTCCGCCAAACAACAAAAGGAACCAACGTGCTCGACCAACAACTTGATGCCGGATTCGAATCCCCCAGCGGTTATCGCGAAGCGTTTGCCAAACTATTTGGCGAACGACCATCAAACGCAAAGACGGTCAACGTGATGTACTCACGCTGGCTTGAAACACCATTGGGACCGATGCTGGCCGTGGCCAATGACGACGGTATTTATGTGCTCGATTTTGTCAATCGTCGTGGCCTCGAGCGGGAAATCACGCGGCTGCGCAGTCGGGCCAAATGTGTCGTGTTGCCGGGTACACACCCGCATCTGAATCAGGCGGCCAAAGAAATTGCCGAATATTACGCCGGCAAACGGCAGAAATTTACATTGGTGATGGCCGAGCGGGGAACCGAATTTCAGCGCGCCGTTTGGGCGCAACTGTTGGCGATTCCACCGGGTGAGACACGTTCCTACGCACAAATTGCCAAGGCGATCGGACAACCAACCGCGGGTCGCGCGGTCGCCCGTGCCAATGGCGATAACTATCGCGGCATTGTCATTCCCTGCCATCGGGTCATTGGCAGCGATGGATCGCTGACCGGTTATGGCGGCGGGCTGGCGCGCAAACAATGGTTGCTCGATCATGAAAAACACCACGCGAAGGGTGGGCGGAAATGAACTTTATTGTGCGCGGCATTTCACCGGTGCCATTCCGGGCGCTGTTTGCGTTGTCTGATGCCGAGCTGGCTGCGCAAGGCATCCAACGCTGTTTTGCCGAGGACGATGGTTACCCGTGTCGTGTCAGCCTTGCCCATGCCGAGGTGGGCGAGGAAGTGCTGCTGCTGTCATATGCGCATCAGAGTGCGGCGTCGCCTTATCGCGCAACCGGACCGATTTTTGTCAGGAAGACCGCCGCAACCCAGGCCATCCTGACGGACGCAATTCCCGAACCGTTTCGCACACGGTTATTGTCGGTTCTTGCCTACAACCAGCAGGATTGCATTGTCGACGCGGAAGTGGAAGATGGCGCACGGGTTGAGACGCTCATCACACGAATGTTTGGCAATGCCGACGTCGCCTATTTGCATGTGCACTATGCCCGTCGTGGTTGCTACGCCGGAAGAATCGATCGCGCATAGCCGGCCGACACATTTACACTGCATTCTTGTTATGCCAATTTTGTCAAAACGCTGATTGCAGAGTAAGCTTGACGTTCACGAAACAAACCGGAACGGCGGGTCAACCATGGCAAATGCATCACGCGGTGATATTCAAAACATGGCATTGTTTTGCGACTTCGAAAACATGGTGCTTGGTGCGCGCAATACCAATTCCCCCGAGTTTGATATTCGCAAGGTGCTGGAACGCCTGTTGGTCAAGGGCGATATCGTCGTCAAGAAGGCCTATTGTGATTGGCAAAATTACAAGGACTTCAAAAAAAGCATGCACGAAGCCGCCTTTGAATTGATCGAGGTGCCGCACGTCAGCCAATCCGGCAAAAATTCCGCCGACATCCGCATGGTGGTCGACGCCCTCGATCTTTGTTACACCAAGGGCCACGTCGATGCGTTTGTGATTATTAGCGGCGACTCGGATTTTTCGCCGCTGGTCAGCAAGCTGCGTGAGAACAACAAGACGGTGATCGGCGTGGGCGTGCGAGCGGCCACATCGGACCTGCTGAAAAACAATTGTGATGAATTCATCTTTTATGACGATCTGGTAAAAGCCGACGAGGCGCGCAAAAAAGCGCATGCCAAGAAACAGGCCGATGCGTCGGCCACCATGCCCGGCACCGCCACCAGGAAGGTCGCCGGGGCGACACAAAAGCCAGCATTGCAGCGCACACTCAAGCCACCATTGGCTGCTGCCCCATCCGCGTCAAGCGCCGAAAGTCAAAACGAAGCCAAACGTGCCGAAGCAATTGACTTGGTGGTCGAAACGGTCGAGGCGTTAATGAGCGAAAAGGACCTCGACGATTTTCACGCCTCACAGGTCAAGCAGGCGTTGAAGCGTCGCCGCCCTGATTTTCTGGAAACCGCGTTCGGTTTTAAGGGCGGCTTTAATAAAATTTTGGAAGAGGCGGCAAAACGTGGATTGCTCAAAACGCACAAGGATGGCAACAACCTGATGGTCAGCCTACCGCATACCTGAGACAGGCGAAGCGCCCTGCCGGAAAAACAAAAGCCCCGCATTGCGGGGCTTTTGTTTTGTTACGTTGGTACAAGATAACGGTGCGGCCAGTTTGAAAATCGACAAGGCAGCCGGGCCAGCGCCGCCGGTCGATCGTCAGCGTGGAATTACATGTCCATACCGCCCATGCCGCCCATGCCACCCATGCCACCACCGCCCATGCCGCCGCCGGATTCATCCTTCGGCATTTCGGCAACCATGGCGTCGGTCGTCAGCATCAGTGATGCAATCGATGCGGCATTTTGCAAGGCAAAACGCGTTACTTTGGTTGGGTCAAGTACACCCAGCTCAACCAGATCACCGTACTCGCCGGTGGCCGCGTTGTAACCAAAATTGCCCTTGCCTTCAGCAACTTTGTTGACGACCACGCTTGGCTCGTCGCCGGCGTTGTAGGCAATCATACGCAATGGCTCTTCGATCGCACGCAGGATGATCTTGATGCCGGCTTCTTCTTCGGCATTGGCGCCTTTGATCTTGCCAGCGTTGGTACGGGCGCGCAGCAGGGCAACACCGCCACCTGCGACGATACCT
>JANPDI010000118.1:0-42292 GCA_031431435.1 Burkholderiales bacterium | reverse complement strand
ATCGGTCGAGGTGCCGCCCATGTCAAAGCCGATGATCTTGTCAAAGCCGGCACATTCGGCGGTTCGCACCATGCCGATGATCCCGCCGGCGGGTCCGGAAAGGATGGCGTCCTTGCCCTGAAACCGGTTGGCATCGGTCAGGCCGCCGTTGGATTGCATAAAAAACAGGCGCGTGCCGGGCAGTTCGGCCTCAACCTGTGCGACGTATCGCCGCAAGATCGGTGACAAATACGCGTCAACCACGGTGGTGTCACCTCGCGAAACGAATTTCATCAGCGGGCTGACTTGGTGCGACGTCGAAATCTGCGTAAAGCCGATGTCGCGGGCAATTGCCGCGACGCGCGCCTCGTGTTGGGTGAAACGATAGCCGTGCATGAACACAATGGCGATCGACCGAAACCCGTTAATCCACGCCCCGGTCAATGCGCGTCTGGCGGCAAACTCATCAAGTTTGTGTACAACCGCGCCGTGTGCGCCGATGCGTTCGTCAATTTCCACCACATTGGCATAGAGCAATTCCGGCAACGTGATTGCCATGTCAAAAATTCGCGGGCGGTTCTGATAGCCAATGCGCAGTTGATCACCAAATCCCCTGGTCACGGCGAGCAACGTACGTTCACCCTTACGCTCGAGCAGCGCATTGGTCGCAACTGTCGTACCCATTTTCACGACGTCAATTTTTGCAACCGGGATTGGTTGATCGTTGCCAACACCGAGTAGATGGCGGATGCCCGCCAGCGCCGCGTCGTGATACCGGCCGGGGTTTTCCGACAGCAGTTTATGCGTGACAAGTGTGCCGTCGGGTTGCCGGGCGACAATATCGGTGAAGGTGCCGCCACGATCAATCCAAAATTGCCAGCCGGCCGCGGTTGATGTCATCGGAATGCGTTTGTCAATTGAAAAGGTCCGGCAGCCATTCTATGCGGCTATATCAAGCCGCGGTGAATGTCGCATAATGACGCATATCCATTCCCATTCCCATTCTCCATCACGGCCTATGTTCTCCGCCCCGTTATCACTCACGTCAGACACGCATTTCGAATTGCCTTCCCATTTGCACGAGTCCGGCGTCGACAACGCCTGGGCACATGCCAATCTTGCCGGGCGCGATATTCACAGCTTTCTCACGGCGCCGTGTTTTGACGCTAACGGGAATTTGTGGGTTTGTGACACACCGTTTGGTCGCATTTTTCGCATCACGCCAACCGGTGAGTGGGATCTGATCATCAAGTACGACGGTTGGCCGTCCGGATTACGTTTCCACCGCGACGGGCGTTTGTTTGTGGCCGACTATCGCCACGGCATTCTCTCTCTCGATATCAGCCTGCGCAAACTCACACCAGTGGTCACGCATCATATTTCGCAGCGGTTTTTGGGCGTCAATGACCTGCTGTTTGCGACCAACGACGATTTGTATTTCAGCGATCAGGGCCAGACCGGCCTGCACAACGCCACCGGCGGCGTGTTCCGCCTGAAGGCCGATGGCGAACTGCAAAAATTACTGGCAAACGTACCCTGTCCGGCCGGGTTGGCGCTATCCACCAATGAACAGGCGCTGTTTGTCGCGGCGACCCACGACAATGCCGTATGGCGTTTGCCATTGGTTGATGGCAGCGTCTCACGCGTCAATAAATTTGTGCAACTTTCGGGTGGGGTTGGCCCGGGTGGAATTGTCATCGACAATGACGACAACCTGTTTGTGGCACACAACGGCTTGGGCTGCGTGTGGATGTTTGATAAACGCGGCGAGTCCCGCTACCGGGTCGATTCGTCGCGCGGCGATCACACCACCGCGCTGGCACTCGACCCCGCCGATCCGCGCACCATCATCATCACCGAAGCACAGACCGGTACGGTGTTGAAGGCAACACTGCCGATGTATTGATGGATACCGCCGACCCAAAATCCGCGTTGCCGGACGGCGCGTTTGATAACTTCCGTAACGACATGAGTTACGGTGATTATCTGCAGCTGGATTTGTTGCTCGGTGCACAAAAGCCGCTGTCGGGGGAACGCAACGAGCTGTTGTTTATCATTCAACATCAGGCCACCGAGCTGTGGATGAAATTGATGTTGAGTGAATTGGCCGCGGCGCGTGAACATATCCGTCAGGACAATCTTGCACCAGCATTCAAAATGATGGCGCGTGTCGCGCGCATCATGAACAATTTGATTCAGTCATGGGATATTCTCGCCACGCTGACGCCGACCGAATACTCTGCGTTTCGCGCAAGCCTCGCCAAATCATCGGGTTTTCAGTCATACCAGTACCGCATGGTCGAATTCATGTTCGGTAACAAAAGTCGTGCGTTGTTGAAGCCGTTTGAACACAATCTATCGCAGCACGGCACGCTGTTGGAACTGCTTGAGTCACCATCGATTTACGACGAGGCAAACCGCTTGTTGCAGCGGCGTGGTTTCAGTCTGGATGCGACGGCGGTTGATCGTGATTGGTCGCTTTCCTATCAGGCCAACGATAGCGTTGCCGGCGCATGGTCGCAGGTGTATGCCAATACCAAACAACACTGGGACCTGTACGAGCTGGCCGAAAAGCTGGTGGACCTTGAAGATTATTTCCGCCAGTGGCGCTTTCGCCATGTCACCACCGTCGAACGGGTGATCGGCTTCAAGCGCGGTACCGGTGGAACCTCGGGCGTCAATTACCTGCGCGAGATGGTTAATATCCGGTTGTTCCCGGAGCTGTGGGATTTGCGCACCGCGCTCTAACGCTGGTCTGCTGTTGCCTGCCGGACGATCGTCTCAATGACCATCCTACCCGGCGGTGTCCAAGGCGCAATCAATTCGAAGTGACCGGCGTTGTCGATGGTGAGTAATTCGACCGTTTCATTTTTCTCTTTGGCACGCTCGCGGTAGCGCAGCGCCTGTGCCGGCGCAACAATGGCGTCGTATACACCGCTGACCAGTACTTGTCTGACACCAACCGGCAACAGCGGCACAATCGAGGTGTCGCGATACGCCGTGTCCTTGCGCTCTTTGCTATTGACCAAGAGATCGACCGTGTCGGCGCCGCAAGCGTGTGCCGACGCAACTTTTGCGTAGGCAAGATCCGGCATGGCGGCGACCCCGACCACCGCGCGGATTGGTAACGGTGCCTTCTGATATATCGGTGAATCAACCGGCAGCCTGTGGCGTGCGGCGAGCCACATGGCGAGATGCCCGCCGGCGGAGTGACCGGTGGTGACCACCCGCGTCAGGTCGAGCGGAAAGGTGTTGGCGAGTTCGGTGAGTTTTTCCGCCGCTGCCGCGACATCGCGAAACGTATCCGGATAGGGCGAGAAATTTTCCGCTTTTGTCCCGACGCGGCGATAGGTGATGTTCCAAACAGCCATGCCCTGCTGACGCAAATCATCAGCCATAAATGCCACCAGCTCCGGCCCTGGCAAATCCGCGCGCCAGCAGCCGCCGTGAATCAGGATCACCACCGGCAGTTTTTTTGCGCCCGGTGAGAGTGGGGCGGGCAGCCATAATTCACCGTACTGATCCGGGTGTGCGCCGTAGGCAATTTTTGCGGTCGGGCCCGGGCGCGCGGTGCGTTCAAGAATATTTTTGAACGAAAGTGTTTGGGCGGCGGCGGGATTCATCACAAAGAAAATGGCGGCCAACATTGCGCAGCAGCAATGCAATTTGGTTGAAAAGCCGCGCGGGAAATTGTTTTGCATTGGGGCATCGGGGTGATGGGGAAGTGTTGGGGTGTCAGTTTGTACGGCCGGTGCCGCAACCGAAATGCTACCGCACAAAACACTTGCTGCGGCGTTTCAAAAGTCGTTATTCGGCGGGCGTTTCCGGACAAAAATGCCCCAAAGTGTCGGTCAAATGGCGAGTTTGTCCATCTCGATTGTCACCATGTTAATTCACATAGTCGGGAATGGCGCGTTCATCAACGCCGTACAGTGCCGCCAGCGCCGGTTTGGTCAACATCGTTGCGGTCGAACCAATGATGACGTCGCCAGCCCGCGAAATCGTCATGGTCTGATCATTCGTCGCGTTACACAACTGAAATGCATGGGCGGGATCATGCGTGCTGAAGATAATGGTCATGCCATCTTGTTTGAGACGCATGAGTGCGTCAAAAACCATCAGGCGGTTGCCGAAATCAAGATTTGCCACGGGCTCGTCGAGCAGCAGAATTTTTGCCTCAGACGCCAATGCGCGCGCAATCATCACCAGTTGGCGCTCGCCGCCGGACAACTCGGCGAATTCACGATCCGCAAACGTGGTGAGGTTGAGGGTGGCCAGCGCACGCATCGCCACATCGCGGTCGTGTGGACCGGGGCTGGCAAACCACGCCAAATGTGGTGCCCGCGCCATTTCGACGACTTCGATCACGTTGAAATTAAAAAACCCGGTGGTCGATTGCGGGACATAGGCGATGTGCCGTGCAATTTCAGGGGGCGACATATTGGAAAGTGTTCGATCGCCCAGGCTCACATTGCCGGCGCGGGCGGGTAGCAGGCCAAGCAGGGTACGAAACAAGGTTGTTTTGCCGCTGCCGTTGGGCCCCAGCACGGCGAGCGCGTGACCTTGTTGAATGGCAAACGTAATGTCCTCAGCCAATAGGCGGCGCGGATAACCGATGGCAAGTGCTTGTGCCGACAACGCAGCGGGTGCGACCAGTGGCATGACGGGTGTCATTGTTGCCGCCGAAACGTCACGGCCATCAGCCAGATAAACACCGGTGTGCCGATGGCGGTGGTTAAGACGCCGGGTGGAATTTCAATTTGCGCGACGCTGCGCCCGATCGTGTCCACCGCCACCATAAACGTGCCGCCGACAATAACCGCCAGTGGCAGCAGGCGCGAAAATTCCGCCCCGATTAACAGCCTTACCGCGTGCGGAATAACCAAGCCAACCCACCCAACGATCCCGCAGAGCGCAACGGCTGCCGCCGTCATCAATGTCGCCGCGATGATCACCACCAGCCGCAATCGTTGCACGTTGAGGCCGAGCGCGCGGGCGTCATCTTCCGCCAACGCCAGCAGATTGATACGCCAACGCAGTAATAGCAACGTGACCATCGATATCAGTATGACGGGAAGGGCAAGCGCCAAATCCCGGTTGCTGATGGCGGCAAAGCTGCCAAGCAGCCAGTACGTGATTGCCGGCAATTGGTTGTATGGATCGGCCAGATATTTGGTCAGCGCCACGCCCGCGCCGAGCAATGAGCCAACCACGATACCGGTCAGCACCAGTGTCAACAGCGGATCATGGCCACGGATGCGGTCGCCGATCAAATAGATTGCGGCCACGGCCGTCAGTCCGCCACCAAATGCCATTGCCTGGATGACCATCGCCGGTGCGCCGAGAAAAATACCCAGTACTGCGCCCAGCGCCGCGCCACTCGACACACCCAACAGGTCGGGTGACACCAGCGGGTTACGGAACAAATTCTGGTAGGCGGCACCGGCCGCCGCAAGGGCGGCGCCGACGGTAAACGCGGCGGCGATACGCGGCGCGCGAATGTCAAACAGCACAACACCGGCGTTTGCCGATGCACTGGTCGAGCCGCCGAAAAATTTCGCGGCAATCAGGCTGAACAATTCGGTCAGCGAAATCGGAAACCGGCCCACAGTGAATGAAACCAGCAACATCCCCAGCGACACCAGAATGGCGATCAGATAGATGGCGGTGATGTTGGAACGGGACGGAGGCATGAGCGCGGTTTGGTTGGACGAACGTGCGGACGTTTCTGAGGGCGGCATGTAAATGAGCCCACACAAACAAACGTCCGGTGATGAGTATAAGGGGCGGCGCCGTCTGTGCAGCGCACGACAAATGTGGCAAACGTCTCAATTGGTGCGATTGCGGGCGGGGCGTACACCTCGACTAGAATGACATTCTTTGGCCCCACCCATTCCTGCCAATGCGAACGCTTGTTTTTATTCTGTCGATGCTGCTGTTTGTACGCCCGATAAACGGCGCTGCTGCCGAAATCAAGCTGGCGACCACCACCTCGACCGAGGCCTCGGGTCTGCTTGCGCTGATTCTGCCGCAATTTGAAAAGGCCAGCGGCGTCAAGGTCAAGGTCATCTCTGTCGGAACCGGACAGGCGCTGAAGCTGGCCGAACGCGGTGACGTTGATGTGGTGCTGGTCCATGCGCGACCGGATGAAGACAAATACATGGCTGCCGGATTTGGCACCATCCGGCGTGATGTGATGTACAACGATTTTATTATTGTCGGTCCCAAGTCCGACCCGGCCCGGCTGCGCGGCGAAAAAAACGCCTCTGCAGCGCTGCAAAAAATTGCCAAATCCGGTTCGCGATTTGTTTCGCGCGGCGATGATTCCGGCACCCATAAAAAGGAGTTGTCGTTGTGGCGCGAAGTGTCGATCGCGCCGAAGGGTGCGTGGTATCTCGAAGTTGGCCAGGGTATGGGTGAAACCCTGACCATGGCGGGCAATCTCGGTGCCTATACGTTGTCGGATCGCGGCACATTTTTGGCGCATCGCGCGCGCGTCGGTTTGGATGTGATCGTGACCGAAGTGCCCGGTCTGTTTAACCCATATGGCATCATGGATGTGAATCCTGCCAAGCACCCCCACGCCAAAAATGTCGATGCTTTAAAACTTATTGACTGGATTGTGTCGCCCGCGGGTCGCGCGGCGATTGGATCACTCAAGGTTGATGGTACCCCGCTGTTTACGCCCGGCGCGGCACCCAAGGACTGACGCATGGAGTTGTGGGCCACCACGCAGGAGGCGCTGCGACTGCTCGTCACCGGTGACGCCACGCTGTGGGGTACCGTGTGGATCTCGTTGAAGGTCTCGCTCATTGCGTTGTTGATTGCGACGCCTGTTGCTGTTGCGACCGGCTTTGCGCTGGCGAGTATTGCATTCCCGGGAAGACGCGCCGCGGTGGTGGTTCTTCAAAGCTTTTTGTCGTTTCCGACCGTTGTTGTCGGGCTGGTTTTGTATGTGTTGCTCGCGCGATCGGGACCGTTCGGCGATATGGGTTTGTTATATACACAAACGGCGATGATCATCGGGCAGGCAATCATCGCCTTCCCGGTCTTGGCCGCGTTTACGCTGGCCTCGGTGCAGGGTGCCGATCGCATTGTGCGTGAAACCGCGGTGTCACTCGGGGCCACCCGTACGCGGGCGGCGATGACAACCTTGTTCGAAGTGCGTTTCGCCGTGATGGCGGGACTGTTCAACGGCTTTGGCCGCGTCATTTCCGAGGTGGGCTGCGCAATGATGGTGGGCGGCAACATCGCCGGCCTCACCCGCAATATTCCCACCGCGATTTCATTGGAAACGGCCAAGGGCGAATTTGCGCAGGGTATTGCGCTGGGTATTGTGTTGATCGTGCTGGCGCTGATCATCAACGGCGTGTTTCACTTATTGCAGGGCGAGGGTGACCTCAAATGACGACCAAACCCGTCACACCCATGCTGACCATCACCCGGTTGTCGAAAGCGTTTGGTGATCGTGTGTTGTTTGACATCAACAATCTGGCGCTGAATCCCGGTACGTTATATGTGTTGACCGGCGACAACGGCAGCGGCAAGACCACCTTGCAACGCATATTGGCCGGACTCGAAACAGCCAATGATCTGCAGTTGACCTTTGCCGGCGAGTCTATCGAGGGGGCATTCCCCGCAAGATGGCGACGCGACATCATTCATGTTCATCAACACCCATATTTGTTCCATTCGAGTATTGCCGACAATATTGCCTACGGTCTGAAAATGCGCGGCTTGGCAGCGGCTGAACGGCAGCCATTGGCGGCGGCGGCGATGCAATGGGCGGGCCTCGATGCGCGGGCTGGTGTGCCGCCCAAACGGCTGTCCGGTGGTGAACGGCAAAAGGTCGCATTGGCCCGGGCAAAAGTGCTTGAGCCAAAAGTTTTGTTGGTTGACGAGCCCACCGCCAATCTTGACCGGCACGCCAGACTGCAAATTGTGGAGTTATTGCAAAAGACGGTCGCCGCGCAACGTACCGTGGTGGTCGCTTGTCATGATCGCGAAATCATTGATCTGCCGGGTGCGGTGCGGCTGAATCTTGAGGGCGGCCAGCTGACGATGTAATCGGTGATCGTTGGTGACGACCACCGACAATCGCGACAACTACATGCCGGGCGCGAGCAGCGTCTGCAGTTCGCCCGATTGGTGCATTTCACGCAGGATATCGGCGCCGCCGATAAATTCGCCATTCACGTACAACTGCGGGATGGTCGGCCAGTTGGCGTATTCCTTGATGCCCTGGCGGACTTCCTCATCTTGCAACACATCGACGGTAAATGGTTTGTCGACGCCGTTGGCTTTCAAAATTTGTATGGCAGACGCCGAAAATCCGCACATCGGAAACTGCGCGGAACCCTTCATGTACAGCACTACCGGGTGGCTTGATACGGTGTCGCGAATTTTATCTTGGGTGCTCATGATGGCCTTGAAAAATATGGGTAAAGAATAACTGGTTGAAATTATACGGCGGCTGGGCAATGGTATCGCCCCGACGCCACGCGCAAGATGCCGGCGAGGTCTGATATTGATTGGATGTCGGCAAAGTGGCTTTGTTCCAATAATTCGCGGCATTGCGCCGCTTGATCGTGGCCGTGTTCAAACATTAGCCAGCCGCCATCGTTCAAATGCAGACCGGCACCCGCAACAATGGAGCGAATCGACGCCAAACCATCGATGCTATTGTCGGTCAACGCCATCTGCGGTTCAAAGCGCAAATCGCCCACCTGCAGATGCCTGTCGTTTTCGGCAATGTAGGGCGGGTTGGCCACAATCACATCAAACTTTTCCCCCTCAACAGCCGCGTACCAATCACTTTCGATAAACCTGACCTCGGCACCCAGCGCGACGGCATTTTGACGGGCCACAACCAACGCCTCATTTGACATATCGACCGCGGTCACGGTCAGGCGCGGTATTTCCAGCGCAAGCGTGACGGCAATGGCGCCGCTGCCAGTGCCCAGATCCAAAACCCGAGGATTGACAACACTTTCCAGCCATTTATTGCCGGAAATGGCCGCCAATGCTTGTTCCACCAAAATCTCTGTTTCGGGACGCGGGATCAGTACGTGCGTATTCACCGCAAATTCACGCCCGTAAAATTCGCGACTGCCGATGATCTGTGCAACCGGTACGCCGTCTGCACGGGCCGCAACCTGTTGTTCAAATAACTGCGCGTCGCGCTCGGCAAGCGCGCGTTCAGCATGGGCGATCAGCCAGGCGCGCGTCTGGCCGGTTAGACGGGCAAGCAGATATTGCGCGTCGAGACGGTCGATGCGTAAAGCGGCGTGTTTGAGTGCTTCGCCAACGTTCATTGCGGGTCGATTAACTACGCGCCGAGCGAGGCGAGCTGCTCGGCCTGATGTTCCGAAATCAACGCATTGGTGAGATCGCTCAAGTCGCCATCCATGATGAAATCGATTTTATACAGCGTCAGGTTGATGCGGTGATCCGTCACCCTTCCCTGCGGAAAATTGTAGGTGCGGATCCGCTCCGAGCGGTCGCCCGAGCCGATCAGTGATTTTCGCTCGGCTGCTTCCTTGGCTTGTTGCTCGCGTGTCTGTTTGTCTTTGATACGTGCTGCCAGCACCCGCCATGCCTGATCCTTGTTCTTGTGTTGCGATCGTCCATCCTGGCACTCAACCACGATGCCGGTCGGCATGTGGGTGAGCCGCACCGCCGAGTCGGTTTTATTGATGTGTTGTCCACCTGCACCCGAGGCGCGAAACGTATCAACACGCACATCGGCCGGGTTGATGATGATGTCGCTGGTTTCGTCCGCTTCAGCCATGATGGCAACCGTCGCCGCCGAGGTGTGAATGCGTCCCTGCGTCTCGGTGGCGGGCACGCGTTGCACGCGGTGGCCGCCCGACTCAAACTTGAGGCGCGAGTAGGCGCCCTGACCAACAATGCGGGCGATGACCTCCTTGTAGCCGCCAACCTCGCCGGGCGACTCTGAAATAATTTCGACCTGCCATCGCTGGCGCTCGGCGTAGCGCGAGTACATGCGGAACAAATCGCCGGCAAATAATGCCGACTCGTCACCACCGGTCCCGCCGCGTATTTCGATGAAGATATTCTTTTCATCGTTGGGGTCTTTGGGTAGCAATGCCGTCTGCAGCGAAAATTCAATCGCCTCGATTGCCGCTTTGCTTGCCTTGATCTCCTCCTCGGCAAACTCGCGCATCTCCGGATCTTTGCCCATCTCTTGTGCGGCACCGATGTCCGCTTCGGCTTTTTTGTACTCGTTAAAAAGCGCGACCACCGGCGCGATTTCAGCGTGCTCTTTGGTGATTTTCCGGTACGAATCCATGTTGTTGACCACGTCCGGCGAGGCGAGCAACCGGTCGAGGTCTGCAATACGCTCAACCAGCGACTGCAATTTTTGTTCGATTGATGCGTTCATTCGTCTTCCGGACTTTCAGGGTAAAGCTGTTCGAGTGCGTCGGTCAGCGTTTCGCGCTCCGCCGGTGACACGCGTTTCAACGCGGCCATCGGGTGATGCAAAAATTTATTGGTCAGCCCTTGTGCCAGCGCTTCAATGACGCGCGCCGGGTCGTCGCCCTTGGCGAGCATTTTTTGCGCGCGTTCCAGTTCAATCATCCGATAGCGCTCCGCCTTGCCGCGTAGTTGCTGGATCACCGGCACCGCATTGCGCACAGATAACCAATGCATGTACTTGTTGGTATGCGCGTCGATGATGGTCTCGGCGGCAATCACGGCGCTTTCCCGTTTTGCCAGATTTTGTTCGACCATCTTTCCAAGCGAGTCGAGTGTGTACAGGTAGACATCCTCCAGTTCGCCGACGGCCGATTCGATATCACGCGGCACCGCCAGATCGACCATGAATATCGG
Organism: Burkholderiales bacterium; assembly: GCA_031431435.1. Taxonomy (GTDB): domain Bacteria; phylum Pseudomonadota; class Gammaproteobacteria; order Burkholderiales; family Usitatibacteraceae; genus UKL13-2. The sequence goes on along the minus strand of JANPDI010000118.1, from coordinate 31,459 downwards.
TTTGTGGCGGCGGCGCTTTAATGCCTGTTCGATCATCCCCTTGCCGATGATCGGCAAACTCGACGCAGTCGAGGTAATGATGGCGTCAAACTCATGAATGCAATCCGGCAATTCGGCAAGTGCGATCGCGGCAATTTTTGTCTCTTCACCAAACTCATTTGCAAACTCGCGCCCGCGCGCCAGCGTGCGGTTTGCGACGACCATCGCCTTTGGTGATTGCGCGCCAAAATGCGTTGCGGCAAGCTGGATCATTTCACCGACACCAATGAATAGAACACTTATTTCACGAATGTCGCCAAATAACTGCTTGGCGAGTTTGAGCGACGCCGCGGCCATGCTCACCGAAGTCGCGCCGATTTCTGTCTGACTGCGCACTTTCTTGGCAACCTGGAACGTCTCCTGAAACAGGCGTTCCAGCGGACCGCCGAGTGCACCCGCTTCATTGGCGACTTTTACCGCATATTTCACCTGACCCAGAATTTGCGGCTCGCCAAGCACCATCGAATCGAGCCCGGCCGCGACGCGGAATGCATGACGGGTTGCGTCGGCATTGGCATGCCGGTACAAATGCGGCAGCAGATTTTGGTGTCCGGCTTCCGGCGCGGCTTGCAGCCATTCAATGGCGCGATCAACCACCGTCTCATCCACGCCACGCAAATACAGTTCGGTACGATTACAGGTTGAAACGAGCACTGCTTCATCAGCCGAACAGGCAATACGCACGGCCTCGAGTGCCGGACGCTGACGGTCATTCGAAAACGCCACCTTCTCGCGAATATCGATGGGTGCGGTGCGGTGGTTTAGACCAAGGACAAAAAGCGGCATGTGTCGGGTGTTGGCGATCGGCGGGGGTGGGATATGCAACGGCGGGGCAACAGTGCCAGCCGGCACCAGGGTTGCTCGGGACCAAAGACATTCCCGGTCGGACGAATTTTTTGCAGCGGATTCACTGCTGAAAATTATAACAGTGACGACAGCGCCAGCCGGGGTCGCTGAACGGTAAACTGTAAAAGGATCAGGTGATTTTCAGACGAAGTCCCTGATTTCCCCATTCTTTTCAGTCGGAGCGGCAGCATGGTCAATATCAAGGTTCTCCCCAAGATGTGGTTGTTGGCGGGTATGTTCGCCTTACTTCAGAGCATAGCTGTCGTCACGGCTGCACCAAATGAGGCAAAAGCAACCGCAAACAAGACGGCGTGTCCGGCTTTGCTTAACCAAAAATTTGAGACGCTGCAGGGTGGCAAGATCGACCTTTGCCAATATGCCGGCAAGGTGGTGGTGGTGGTCAACACGGCGAGTTATTGCGGTTTTACAAAACAATATGAGGGGCTGCAGGCAATCCAAGATAAATACAAGGACCGTGGCCTGGTCGTGCTGGGCTTCCCCGCCAATGATTTTGGCAAACAGGAACCGGGTAGCAATGCCGAAGTGGCTGATTTTTGTGAGCGCACCTACAAGGTGAAATTTCCAATGATTGCAAAATCGTCGGTGGTCGAGGGGACGGCAAACCCGTTGTACGAATCGCTTGCCAAATCGACCGGGCAACGACCGAAATGGAATTTCCACAAGTATTTGATCGGCCGCGATGGCAAGGCCTCCGCCAGTTTTGGCTCGCGAATTGAACCGCAATCGGCCGAGATGATTGCGGCAGTCGAAAAACTATTGGCTGAGGCCGTTCCAGCAACCTAAGACAATTCCATCAGCTCGCGGGTTATCGGTAAAATAGTGTATCTTTACAATATGTTAGGTAGAGAGCATCATGTTGTTTCTTAACATTATCGATTTTTCGTCCGCAACGTAACCGCCCGTTGGAGTCTATGGCTGCAGCCGTCGCCACAATGATCAGTCCGCTCGCCCGCGCCTTGGTGCAACAGGGGCGGCTTGTGCAGGGCGATGCCAATACCATCCAGGCCGAGGCAAAAAAGGCCGGCGTGACGTTTATTGAACAGTTGGTTCAATCGAAGAAAGTGTCGGCGCGCGATGTCGCCAATTTTGCATCGACCACCTTCGGTGTGCCGATCCTTGACCTGCATTTGATTGATGTGGATTTGCTGCCGACAACGCTGATCGACACCAAATTGATCGGCTCAAAGCGCGTCATTCCGCTGCACAAACGCGGCAACAGACTGTTTGTCGGCACCTCCGATCCGACCAATGAAGAAACATTCTCGGCGCTCAAATTTGCCACCGGTTCCACCGTCGAACCGATTGTTGTTGAGGAAGACAAACTTGCCGTCCTGCTGAAAAAATTCGGCGAATCCAGCGCAAAGACTCTTGACACCATGATCGGCGACGATACGTCGCTTGAAAATATCGACCTGGGCGACGATGGCGGGTTGGGTGAAATGGCAGAGGAGGGTGGCGGCCCGGCTGAAGAAATCGACGACGCGCCGGTGGTCAAATATGTGCAAAAAGTGTTGCTCGACGCCATCAATGGCGGCGCCTCGGACATTCACTTCGAGCCATACGAAAAATTCTATCGCATCCGTTACCGCACCGATGGCATCCTGTTCGAGGTGGCGCAACCGCCGCTCGCGATCAAGGAAAAAATTGTTTCGCGGATCAAGGTGATTTCCAAGCTTGATATTTCGGAAAAGAGGGTGCCCCAAGACGGTCGCATGAAATTGCGTCTGTCGCCGACACGTGCCATTGATTTTCGTGTGTCGACCCTGCCGACCATGTTCGGCGAAAAGATTTGTATGCGTATCCTTGATCCGTCGAGCGCCACGCTCGGCATCGAAGCGCTCGGCTATGATCCAGAGCAAAAGGACGCGCTGCTCAAGGCCATTGCGCGGCCATACGGCATGGTGCTGGTTACCGGTCCGACCGGTTCGGGTAAGACTGTTTCGCTTTATACCTGTTTGAATATCCTGAACAAGCCCGGCATCAATATTTCGACTGCCGAAGATCCCTGCGAGATTAATTTACCCGGCATTAATCAGGTCAACGTCAACGATAAGGCGGGATTGACCTTTTCTGCGGCATTGAAGTCATTTTTGCGGCAGGATCCCGACATCATCATGGTCGGCGAGATTCGTGATATCGAGACCGGTGAAATCGCCATTAAAGCCGCGCAAACCGGCCATATGGTGCTGTCAACATTGCATACCAACGACGCCCCGACCACGCTGACACGGTTGATGAACATGGGTATCGCGCCGTTCAATATTGCGACCAGTGTTATTTTGATCACCGCACAACGTCTCGCCCGCCGCCTGTGTTCCTGCAAGCGGCCGATCGAGTTGCCGAAAGATGTATTGGTGCGCGCCGGCTTCAAAGACGAGGAACTCGACGGCTCATGGCAGCCCTATGGGCCGGTTGGCTGTGACATATGCAAGAATAGCGGGTACAAAGGCCGTTGCGGCATCTATCAGGTCATGCCCATTACCGACGAAATGACGCGCATCATTATGAATAACGGTACTGCAATTGACATTGCCGACCAGGCAAGACGCGAGGGGGTTTCGGACCTTCGCCAATCTGGGTTGCGAAAGGTCAAGGCGGGAATGACCTCGCTGGAAGAAATCGAATCCGTTACCAACGAATAATGTAGTACCTCACCCGGTGTTTTAAGGAGTCAATCATGGCCGCTGCCGCAAAACCATCCAAAGACGTCAAAGTCAATAGCTACACTTGGGAAGGCAAAGACAAGTCCGGCAAAATGGTCAAGGGCGAAATGCGCGCTTCCGGCGAGAATATTGTCAATGCCACATTGCGCCGCCAGGGTATTCAGAATGCCAAGGTCAAAAAGGCCTCGAGTGGCGGCGGCAAAAAAATCACCGAAATGGACATCACGTTTTTCACCCGCCAATTGGCGACCATGATGAAAGCCGGCGTGCCATTGCTGCAGGCCTTTGATATTGTGGCAAAGGGTCATAGCAACCCGTCCGTCACCCGCCTGCTGTTGGAAATCAAGACTGAAGTTGAAACCGGGTCGAGTCTTGCCTCGGCATTCCGCAAGTACCCCCTGTATTTTGACAATTTGTTCTGCAATCTGGTTGGTGCGGGCGAACAGGCCGGTATTCTTGACACCTTGCTGGATCGTCTGGCGATCTACAAGGAAAAAATGCTCGCCATCAAGGGCAAGATTAAAAAAGCATTGTTTTATCCAATTTCCATCCTTGTTGTCGCGTTTATCGTCACAGCGGTCATCATGATTTTTGTGATCCCGCAGTTCAAGGAACTGTTCCAGGGGTTTGGCGCAAATCTGCCGGCGCCGACCCTCGTCGTGATGCAGATATCGGAAATCTTTACCGCCTACTGGTGGCTGATATTTGGCAGTATGGGTGGCGCGTTCTGGTTATTTTCCAATGCGTTGAAGCGCAGTGAAAAAATGCAGTTTATGATGGATCGACTGATGTTGAAACTGCCTGTTGTCGGTGACCTGGTGCGCAAGGCCGTGATTGCACGCTGGACCCGTACGCTGTCGACCATGTTTGCCGCCGGCGTCCCGTTGGTCGAGGCGCTTGATTCGGTCGCCGGCGCAGCCGGCAACCGCGTTTATATGCAAGCCACCAAGAAAATTCAGTCGGAGGTATCGACTGGTTCAAGTCTTACTGTTGCAATGCAAAATGCCGGCGTATTTCCAAATATGGTGCTGCAGATGTGCGCCATCGGTGAAGAATCCGGCGCGCTGGACGGCATGTTGAGCAAAGTGGCGGACTTTTTTGAACGCGAAGTTGACGATGCGGTTGATGCGCTCTCCAGCTTGATGGAGCCGTTGATCATGGCCGTATTGGGCGTCATTATCGGTGGTCTTGTGATTGCAATGTATCTGCCGATCTTTAAAATGGGCCAAGTTGTATAAGCAACCAAGCGCATCCGAATAACCGGGACGGCAGCGGGCGAATGGTCGCAGCGCGCCGCAGAGAAAAATAACAATGGATCTATTCGACGCGTTTCGCACAAATGCCTGGTTCTACATCCTCACGCTGGGTGTGCTGGGATTGATGGTTGGCAGCTTCTTGAATGTGGTTATCCATCGGCTGCCAAAAATGATGGAGGCAGATTGGAAGCAGCAGTGCATGGAGTTTTTGCACCCTGAGGAAGCCGAGAAAGCCGCGGTTGCCGCCCGATTGACGAATGTCCCGAAATACAATCTGGTGGTACCACGATCAGGCTGCCCCGCCTGTGGCCACAAGATTACGGCCGTCGAGAACATTCCGGTCGTCAGCTATGTTTTTTTGGGCGGCAAATGTTCGGCCTGCAGGATAAAGATCAGCCCGCGTTACCCGATCGTTGAAGCGTTGACCGGGCTGTTGACCGCCTTCCTCGCGTGGAAATTCGGCGTATCAGCTGGCGCCGTTTGCGCCGTCGGATTCACCTGGGCGCTGATCGCCCTGACATTTATCGACGCTGACACCACGTTTTTGCCGGATGACATCACGCTGCCGCTGCTCTGGGCCGGGTTGATTGTCAATGCGTTTGGTGTGTTTGCGTCGCTGCCGTCGGCGGTGTTCGGCGCGGCGGCCGGTTACCTTGCTCTGTGGTCGGTCTACTGGCTTTTCAAGATTACCACCGGCAAGGAGGGCATGGGCTACGGAGACTTCAAGCTATTGGCGGCGATTGGCGCTTGGCTTGGATGGCAAATGTTGGGGCAGGTGATATTGCTTTCGGCCGCTGTCGGCGCGGTTGTCGGCATCATTGGCATTGTGATGTATGGCCGTGAAAAGGGCGCCAAGATCCCGTTTGGTCCGTATTTGGCCGCCGCTGGTTTTATTGCGATGGTTTGGGGCGCTGATATCAATCGCTGGTACTGGGCCTTGGGCCGGGCTTGACGGCGGCCGCGTGAAAATTGTCGGTCTGACGGGTGGTATTGGTTCGGGAAAATCGGCGGCGACCGAGATATTTGAGTCCATTGGCGTGGATGTTGTTGATACCGACAAAATTGCCCACCAACTAACCGCGCCAGGTGGAAGGGCAAACCCTTTTATCGGCGAGGCTTTTGGAGCCGAAATGCTTGGAAACGCCGGTGAAATGGACCGCCAGAAAATGCGCTCGGTCGTGTTTGACAACCCAGTCGCCAGACGCCGCCTCGAGGAAATCCTGCACCCTTTGATTCTCGAGCAGTCAAAAATCGAACTCGCTGCTGTTGACGGTAACAAGGCCTATGCTGTTCTGACCGTCCCGCTACTTTTTGAGCGGCTGACATTCCGCGCAACACTGTGGCGGACGGTGACCGTCGACTGCACACAAGCGACACAAATTCAGCGGGTGATAACGCGTCCGGGGTTATCTATTGCCGGGGCAAGAAAAATCATCGACGCACAGGTTCCGCGAGCTGTCCGGCTGCAACTTGCCGATGATGTCATTCACAACGAGGTGCCGATAGCCTTGCTTCGTCGGCAGATTGAAGCGCTGCATTCTCGGTATCTGGCTTGTTTGTCGGCCACCGCAGCATGCGCATGATTTGCGAAGCATCCCGCGATGGTTCACAATGGCGGCGAGTCGGCCGGGCACGCTGGAGGACCAATAAATTGTTCTGCTTGTGATCACATACGAATACCCCCTAAACGAGCGTATACGCACGCTGCTTCGGCTTGAAGACCTGTTTGATCGGGTGGCGTTTTTTTGCGCGCAGGATTCGCCGCTGGACCATCAAGCGGCACTCAGCGGAATTTTCGAAATTTTGGAAGTGTCCAGCCGCGGCGATTTGAAGTCGGACCTTCTGCAGGAGTTGGATCGCCAACGGTTATTTCTCGAGGCGCTGCGCGAAAACCCGGCGATTTCCGTCGAAAAACTCGATGTGGTCGTTGAGGAAATTGAAGTTGCATTCGCGGCTTTGCTCGCTTCATCGGGGAAGACCGGGCAGGTGCTTCGCGAAAACGAATGGCTGATGACGATCAAGCAGCGTGCCGCGATCCCGGGCGGAACCTGTGAATTCGACCTTCCCTCTTACCACCATTGGCTGTACCGCGCCGACGCTGAAAGGCGTCACGATTTGAACACATGGCTTGAGCCGATTGCCGGGATCGGCGTCGCGCTGCGCATCGTCCTGCGGGTGCTGCGCGAGAGTGGTAAGACGCTGTCGCTGGTTGCCTATGGTGGCGTATTTCAGCAAATGCCGATGGAGCGTGCCGCGCATATGTTGCGTTTGAATGTCGCCCAGGACTTACCCAGTGTCCCGGAAATCAGCGCCAACAAATACGCGCTCAATATCCGTTTCATATTGCCCGGAAGTGTCCAGCGCACCAAGGTCTACGAGCACGATGTTGAGTTCGATCTTGCCTATTGCAACCTCTGAGTTGAGGACCAATGCACCGATTTGGCGGCAACCTGCTGACGACTATTGGCGGTTAATTCTGATCAACATTGAAAAATATTCAAGATGACGCAAGTCAAACCAAAAAAAGTGCGCTGTCCACAGTGCGGCGGAATGTCAATTTATGACGTCTCAAACAGTTTTCGCCCATTTTGCAGCGAACGTTGCAAGATGATCGACCTGGGTGCCTGGGCAAATGATTCGTATGCAATCCCGGGTTCGCCGCTGGAGGTGCCGTTGTCAGACGGTGCCACGATCGTGCCGCCGCCAATCGACACCAACAAAACGTTGCAATAGACGCCGGTCCGTCCGTAGCACGCTTGCTGCCGGTCGGGTCGGACGTCCCGACCATCAAAACAGAGGCCGAAGCGGTGCCCGGTCGCAACCAGACGGCAACGCGATAATAAAGGCGCAATTTGCCTAAAATGCCCCTTGCCGGTGGTGTTGCGGCTGCGATAAAATATCGCCTGCATTCGGCTGCGGCACAATCGAAATCATCCAAATTGCCCGCAAGCGTGTCGGTAAGGGAAAAATTGTGTCGCACACCGAGTTTCACGTTGATTCCAAAGGATTTTTCTGGTCTGCGCGTCCAAATCGCTCGTTAACGCCTAAAGGGCGGTCACTTTGGTTGTTCCTCATTGGCGCAAATGCAATGGCAATCGCCGGGGTCGGGTTAATTATCGGGGCATGGCCGGTATTACCGTTCGCCGGACTCGAGCTGGCATTGGTTGCGACCGCTTTCTGGGTGGTCGGGTTGCATGACGCAGACTACGAGCGCCTTGAATTATCAGACGGCATGTTTTTGTGGGAACGTCGTGACGGGAAATCGGTCCGAGAAATGCGCGGCAACATGGCGTGGGCCCAATTTGAATCAAGCAATCACGGCGGCAGAATGTTGATAGTTTTGCGCTACGCAGGTCAGTCGGTTGCTGTGGGAAGTGGTTTGACAGAGGAAGGCCGTATAATTTTTGCCGAGAAAGTCGGAAACCAGATTCGAAGCGCCGGACTCGCCCGGCGTCACATTAGCGAATAGCAATGTTGTTGCGGACGCATCGGGCAAATCACCCGCTTGATAACGCAAGCGATACAACAAACGCAACAATAAATTGGCGGCCTGGCAAACACAGGCATGGCAAAATTTTAGACAGCACTGCAAATAATTTACGAGAATCGAAAATGTCAATGAATGCCAGCAGTTTGACCGACGGCCAGCCTATTACCGGATTGGGTTGCAACCGTTTACTGGGCGCAGTCGCCGCCATTTTTGCCCTTCTGGCCAGCCCGCTAACGGCTTTTGCATCATACGATGTCAATATTCCGCCCCCCGCGACATCGGTTGCGACCCAAATCTACGGGTTGCACATGTACATCCTCTATTTTTGTGCGGTCATTTTTGTTGTGGTATTTGCGGCGATGTTTTATTCGATTTTCAAATTTCGGAAATCGAAAGGCGCCAAGGCCGACGTGAACTTTCATGAAAGCACGCTGATCGAGATTATTTGGACGATCATTCCATTTTTTATCTTGCTTTTTATGGCGGTGCCGGCAACCAAATCTGTGCTCGACATGAAAGACACGTCGAATCCCGACATGACCATCAAGGTGACCGGGTATCAGTGGGGTTGGCGATATGACTATGCCGCGGACGATTTTGGTTTTTATTCAACCCTTTCGACACCCTGGAATCAAATTGGCCAACCCGGCGAGCCGGCAACCGAAAAGAAGGGTGATGACTACCTTTTGGAGGTCGACAATCCATTGGTGGTGCCGGTTGGGAAACGCATACGTGTCTTGGTGACGTCAAACGACGTTATTCACGGCTGGTATGTCCCGCAACTTGGCATCAATCAGTACGGCATCCCGGGCTTTATCAAGGACGTTTGGTTCAAGGCCGATCGCGTCGGCACATTCAAAGGGCAGTGCAGCCAGATTTGCGGTAAGTTGCATGGCTATATGCCGGTGACGGTCGTCGTCAAGTCGGAAGCGGACTACGCCAAGTGGCTCGACGAATCGAAGACCAAGTGGAAACCGAAGAAAAATGATGCCGTCGCGGCGGCTCCCGCCGACGACTATACCAAGGTATATACATTGGCCGAGACGAAAGCCGCCGGCGAAAAAATTTACACCGCAAACTGCGTCGCCTGCCATCAAGCTAGCGGCAAAGGAACGCCGCCTGCTTTCCCTGCTTTATCAGGCTCCAAGGTTGTTTTGGGACCGGTCGATGGACAGATCAATTTGTTGCTGAATGGTAAAGCAGGCACCGCCATGGCATCGTTTGCGCGGCTGTCCGATACCGACATTGCGGCCGTGATGACGTACACCAAAAATTCTTGGGACAACAAAACAGGCAAGGTTGTCCAGCCCGCCGATATCAAGGCCAAACGCAAGTCCTAGCAAGACTTTCGCAAAATTGAACACCGACTGCCCGTATTGTCGGGCACCGAACCGGAAATCGTTTTAGGAGAGCAACATGGCATCAGCAACCACCCACGACCAAAGCCACGCCGGACACGATGCACACGATCATCATGGCCCGGGCCCATGGACAAGAATTTTTACGACCACCAACCATAAAGACATCGGTTCGATGTATCTGTGGTTCTCCCTGGTCATGTTTTTTGTCGGTGGCGCGATGGCATTGCTGATCCGTGCTGAATTGTTCCAACCCGGCCTGCAGGTTGTTCAGCCTGAGTTCTTTAATTCGCTAACGACGGTGCATGCGCTGGTCATGATTTTTGGCGCGGTGATGCCGGCCTTTGTCGGCTTTGCCAATTGGTTGATCCCGTTGCAAATTGGCACGGCCGACATGGCGTTTCCGCGCATGAATAATTGGTCTTTCTGGCTGATGATTCCTGCGACGTTTTTGCTGATGGCGTCGTTCTTTGTTCCCGGTGGTGCGGCGGCGTCGGGCTGGACGCTTTATCCGCCATTGGTGACGCAGGGTGGCATTGGCGTCGACATGACGATTCTGGCGATCCACATTCTGGGTGCCTCATCGATCATGGGTTCAATTAATATCATCACCACCATCCTCAATTTGCGCGCGCCGGGAATGACGTTGATGCGCATGCCGATGTTTGTCTGGACTTGGTTGATTACCGCCTACCTGATCATCGCAGTGATGCCGGTTCTGGCAGGGTGTATCACCATGCTGTTAACGGATCGTCACTTCGGCACCTCATTCTTTAATGCAGCAGGTGGTGGCGATCCGACGATGTTTATGCACATCTTTTGGTTTTTCGGTCATCCGGAGGTGTACATCCTGATCTTGCCGGCATTCGGCATCATGTCGCAAATTATTCCAACATTTGCGCGCAAGCCGTTGTTTGGTTACGCCTCGATGGTTTATGCCACGGCCTCAATTGCCATCTTGTCGTTCATCGTCTGGGGACACCACATGTTTACCGTCGGCATGCCGGCGGCGGGGCAACTGTTTTTTATGTATGCGACCATGCTCATTGCGGTGCCGACTGGTGTGAAGATTTTCAACTGGATTGCCACCATGTGGCGCGGTTCGATATCGTTTGAAACGCCAATGTTGTTTGCCATCGGTTTTCTGTGTATGTTCACCCTTGGCGGGTTCTCGGGTCTGGTGCTGGCAATTGTTCCGGTCGACATCACCTTGCACAACACCTATTACGTTGTTGCGCATTTTCACTATGTGCTGTTCCCCGGGGCGATCTGGGCGCTGATGGCGGGGGTCTATTTTTGGCTGCCAAAATGGACCGGTCGTATGTACAACGAATCACTCGGCAAGTGGCATTTTTGGATATCGGCAATTTCGTTTAACGTCACTTTCTTCCCACAGCATTTCCTCGGGCTGGCGGGCATGCCAAGACGGATTCCGGACTATGCGCTGCAGTTCAGTGACTGGAATCAAATTTCGACAGTCGGCGCTTTTGTGCTCGGATTCAGTCAGTTGTTATTTGTCTATAACGTTGTTTCGACAATTCGCTCCGGCAAAAAGGCCGAACAAAAGCAATGGGATTCGGCAGACTCACTCGAGTGGACACATTTGCCGTCGCCAGTGCCATATCACACGTTTGAAACACCGCCGGATTTGCGCGGCGCCAAAATGGCGGGCCATTGAGCATTGTGATGACGGAAGAAACCGCCGTGTCCGCTGCTGCAACCAATTCAAAGGGAAAGTTGATCACCTTGTTGATATTGGTTGTGTTCGTCATGACGGTTTTTACGCTGACGATCTTGAAGTTTGCGAAGGTATGGTAATGGCCACTCATGATGAAGCGGTCGTGTTTCAGGGGGATGATCTTCCGAGTTCGGTTGAGCGTCGCGAAGCCAATCGTGTCACGTTGGGCAAGTTGTTGATGATTGTGGTGTTGATGCTGTGTTTCTGTGCATCGATGGTGCCGATTTACCGTCAGATATGTGAAGTTCTTGGCATCACCGCAACGCGCGCGATCGTACAAAATTCCCAGGTTGATTTGTCGCGGTTGGTGAAGGTTGATTTTGATGCAAGCTTGAACAGGAATTTTGCGTGGACGTTTCAGGCGGTTGAAAAACATATTGATGTCCATCCCGGCGCCATCATGACAATCAATTACCGTGTCACCAATACAATGCCCTACGCCACCACCGGCCGGGCATCGCCGAGTTATGCCCCGGCAGAGGGCGGAATATATTTCAACAAGATAGAGTGCTTTTGTTTTTCGAACCAAACGTTGCAAGCCGGGGAAACACGCGATATGCCGGTGACTTTTTTCATTGATCCAAAGTTGCCGGCATCAATTGGTTCAATCATCTTGTCGTACACATTTCACGATGTCACTGGCGAGGCGCGCAAAACGTAACCTTGAAAATTATGTGGGCAACAATCAAAGCGGTTTTGTGGGGTTTTTTTGGCATTCGCAGTAGCAAAGGTTACGACAAAGACCGCGCGCAGCTAAAAGTCAGGCATGTCATCCTGGTCGGAATCGGCTGCGCACTTTGTTTTGTATTGACGCTGTTGGTGCTGGTCAAAGTGGTTACAGCGAAGTAAGTGCCCGTTGGTGGCAAATCGCCGGAAAATTGAAACTTGGGAGAGACTTGTGAGTATAGAAAATACGGCAACTGGCGGTTATTATTTTGCGCCGCCATCAAAATGGCCGCTTGTCGGTTCGATAGCGCTACTGTTCCTGGGTGCCGGTACGGTCATGTGGATGAATCAGATCCAACCCTGGGGCGGCGTCTGTCAGGTGATCGGCTTTGCGATCCTGCTCTATATGTTGTTTGGCTGGTTCGGCACGGTCATCCGCGAGAGCGAATCCGGCCTCTATAACAGCCAGGTGGACCTGTCGTTCCGTTGGAGCATGGGTTGGTTTATCTTCTCCGAGGTCATGTTCTTTGCGGCGTTTTTTGGCGCACTGTATTACGCACGAGTGTTCTCGATTCCATGGCTGGGTGATTTTGACAATGCATTTTTGTGGCAGGGCTACGATGCGAAATGGCCCACGCTTGGCCCGTATTTTGAGCAAAATCCCGCATTGGTATTTCAGACCATGGGTGCTTGGGGTATCCCGGCGCTGAATACAACGTTGTTATTGGCTTCAGGCGTAACCATCACCTACGCGCATCACGCATTGATCGCCAACAACCGCAGTGGCCTGATCTGGGGCCTGGTTGCCACCATCGCGCTTGGCGTGGTTTTCCTCGGCTTCCAAGTTTATGAGTATGTCCACGCCTATACCGATCTCAACCTGAAGCTTTCATCGGGCGTGTTTGGCTCAACGTTTTTTTTGCTGACAGGGTTCCACGGCTTTCACGTAACCTTGGGGGCAATCATGCTGATGGTGATTTTGGTCCGTTGTATGAAGGGGCATTTCAAACCCGACAGCCATTTTGGCTTTGAAGCCGTTGCGTGGTATTGGCACTTTGTCGACGTTGTTTGGTTGGGGCTGTTTATTTTTGTTTACGTTCTGGTTTGACGTTTGCAAACAATCAGAAAGGCCGCCTTGGAAACATCGGCGGCCTTTTTTTTGATGGAACGGTCTGTATCGGCCGCCCAGCCGGACGCGTTGTGTCAGATGCGCGGAAACCAGCCAAACACAAACCCGCCGATCGCGACAAGAAACGCAATGATTGAAAAGGCAACCCGGAATTTGAGCGCATTAACCATGCGGTTCGGATGACCTTTGTTCTTGTACATAAAATAGAGCCCGGCAAAAAGACTGATCACCACCAGCAGTAATAGGATTACCAATACATACTTCATCAACAAGGCCTCTATATTTTTCAGAAAATTCGCAATTTATTTGCGCAACCGCTGTCCTAAACGGCAATGTCCATTCTATCGAACAACGCAAGTTGCATGTTCGGCAAGCAGGCCTTTTAGCCACCGCATGCAACGCAACGCTTTCTCGCGCCGGTTTTTTTACCCGACGATCATCCGCAAATCCGATGCCCTCAGTTTCCCACGATTCCCGATTTTCTGACATTCGATTTAAACCCAGCCTAATCCCGACGCTGGCGGCATTGTTTGCGCTCGGATTGACCTTGTATCTTGCTACCTGGCAGCAGGGTCGGGCAGACGAGAAGCGTGGTCTGCAGGCGCAATTTGATGAGCGGCTTAATTTGCCGCCGCTGCGACTTGACGATACTCCACGCATTGCCTCGGATGCGGCGTATCGCCGGGCGGAGGCATTTGGCGAATTCGATTCGCCAGGACAGTTTTTTGTCGATAACAAGATTGAAGGCATGATCGTTGGTTATCATGTTTTCACGCCGATGCACATTGCCGGCACTGGCACATTTGTGTTGGTGAACCGCGGCTTTGTCGGTCGCGGCACAGCGTATCCAACCCCGCCGGTTGTCCCGGTTCCCGCCGGCCAAATTCGCGCGACCGGAATGTTGGTCAGTCCGACGAAAAAATTTCTTGAATTGGGTGCTGTGCCGACGTCGAGCGGCGCGTTCAGTCCGGCGGCGACTGCAGTCCCCGAGGGGGCGATTCAGGGTAATGTTTGGCAGAACGTTACAACAGAGCGTTATCGGGATCTGACCAGCCGCGATGTGCTGCCTTTTGTGTTGTTGGCTAATCCGACCGAGCCGGGGCTGACCGCACAAATCGAGCGGCCGGACGCGCGTGTCGAGAAGCACATTGAATATATGTTGACTTGGTATTCGCTGGCGGCCACCGTGGTTGTGTTGTGGTTTTCACTCAACCTAAAGTTCAGCAGGCCTGCAATTTAACTATTTTTTCAGAGATGAAATTTCGCATGACTATTTCCCCGCGTATCAAGTTTGTCCTGATGTTCATCCTGTTTGCGCTGCCCATTACTGGCTCGTATCTGATGTTTTTTTTCTGGAAACCAACCATCACCAACAACTTCGGCGAACTGATTGTCCCGGTTGTTGCCATGCCGGCTGAAAAATTCCTGTCGCTTGACGGCGGGGATGCGCCGGCGGGCGCAAGTGAGAACGCCATGCGGGGAAGGTGGTTGATCGTCACGCGCGACAGTGGTTCATGTGATGCGGTCTGCGTAAAAAAACTCTATACGATGCGACAGGCACGGCTGATGTTGAACAAGGATCTTGATCGTGTCGCCCGCGTTTTGCTGCTGGATGACGGTATGGCAACGTCCGTCCAGCTTCAGCGGGATTTCGCAGGTACCGCATTTGTGAGCGCGAAGGAATCTGCGTGGCTGGCAAAATTGCCACGTGAACAAACTGACGCAAGCAACGGTCGAGGTTATATCTATGCGGTCGACCCGATGGGAAATCTGTTTATGCGCTACAAGGCTGGTGAAGACATCAAGGAGCTGGCGGCTGATTTCAGGCGGGTTTTAAAGGCTTCCCAGTTAGGCAAAGAATTTGAAGGCAAATGAGAAATGAAAATGAGTGCATTCGAGCATGGCGTCATTGGGCTGATTACGCTGGCCATCGTTGCAGGCGCATTTTTATGGGTCCGTCGCGACCACATCCGATATCGAAGACTGATTGTCATCACCACCGCGACCACATTTGTTTTGATCATCCTTGGCGCATTTGTGCGCTTGTCTGACGCGGGGTTGGGCTGCCCAGATTGGCCCGGATGTTACGGCAATCTAACGCCACATCATTCGGCGCAAGAAATTCGCGCAGCCGAAGCGGTTCAACCAGGTGGCTCTGTGACGATGGCCAAGGCCTGGAAGGAAATGGCACACCGATACCTCGCCATGGTCGTTGGTGCGATGATCGCGGCAATTTTGCTTGCCGCCTGGTCAAACCGTCGCAACTTTGCGCAGAATCCGGCGCTAGCAACCGTCATTGCCGGCGCCGTTATTTTTCAGGCGGCACTCGGCGCATGGACTGTGACTATGCTGTTGAAGCCAGCCGTTGTGACGTCCCATTTGTTGGGTGGCGTTACGATTCTGGCCTTGCTCACTTGGTTGCTGGCCAGCCAGCCAGGCGCTGGAAAGCTGGGCGCGCGTATAATTGCGCACAGAAGCTTGCGCACTTTTGCAATTGTTGCCACAGCGGTATTGTTTGCCCAAATTGTATTGGGCGGCTGGGTCAGCACCAACTACGCGGCGCTCGCCTGCACAGATTTGCCGAAATGTGCCGGGCAATGGCTGCCAAACATGGATTTTGCGAACGCGTTTCATGTGATCCGTCCTCTGGGAATCGGGCCAAACGGTGAATTGCTGACGATTGAGGCATTGCGTGCGATCCACTGGATGCATCGTCTCGGGGCGATAGTGGTTATATTTGTTGTTGGTGTATTTGCCTGGCGGATGATGAAGACAGAGGCCGGCCTCAAGGTGGGCAGGATGCTGGCAATTTTGCTCACCGTACAAGTTTTACTCGGGTTGTCGAATGTGTGGTTTAGCCTGCCGATTGCGGTGGCGGTCGCACACAATGGCGTGGCGGCGTTGCTGCTCGCGCTTATGACAGTGATTCTTTACCGTTTGAATAGATCTTAACTTTCCGTGGCTGAAAACCTCATTACATATCAGCAGCCAAACGTCCTCGCACAATTTTTGGTACTTACCAAACCGCGGGTCAACTCGCTGATTGTCTTTACGGCCATCATCGGCATGATGCTGGCGTACCCGGTTGACATTGCCTGGGATCTGCCGTTAATGTTGACCGCCACGATTGGCATCTGGCTTGTGGCGGGTGCCGCCGCCGCGTTTAATTGTCTGGTCGAACAAGCGATTGATCGCAATATGGCGCGGACCCGGGCACGCCCGACGGTCGCCGGCACGATTACTACCCGGCAGATTGTGTTACTCACCGGTGTGGTGGGCGGAGTCGGTCTGTTTGTGCTCTATCGCTACGTTAACCCGCTGACCATGTGGTTAACGTTGGCCACATTTGTCGGCTACGCAGTCATATATACCGTGATCCTGAAACCAGCCACACCGCAAAATATCGTCATTGGTGGTGCGTCTGGTGCGATGCCGCCAATATTGGGTTGGGCCGCTGTGGCGGGCGTGGTTGATCCTAATTCGTTGCTGCTGTTCCTGATTATTTTTGCGTGGACGCCGCCGCACTTTTGGGCGTTGGCACTGTATCGCAAAAACGAATATGCCAAAGCGGGCGTGCCGATGCTGCCGGTGACACACGGGGATCAATTCACCAAGCTGCATTTGTTGTTGTACACATTTATGCTTGCTGCGGCAACATTGCTGCCGTTTGCGGTTGGTATGGCAAAGTGGTTCTATCTGTTGTGCGCGGTGATTCTGAACGGCATCTTTATCCTCTATGCGATCGCGCTATACCGTCGCTATACGGATGCCCTGGCGAAACGAACCTTCAATTTTTCAATCCTTTATCTGGCCCTGCTGTTTGCGGCATTGCTCGTGGATCACTACGCACCGATATTCGGCCGCTGGTTCTGATATGCGTCTTTTGATCATTACGTGCGCCGCGTTCATGTTGTTGCTGTCTGGTTGTGCGCCTTCAAAACAACCATTTAACAGTGTTGATATCACCGGCATCCAGGGTTACGGCAGCGATTTCCGGCTGACGGACCATACCGGTAGGCCGCGCACCATGGCAGATTTTCGTGGCAAGGTCGTTGCCATTTTTTTTGGATTTACGTTTTGCCCAGACGTCTGCCCGACCACGCTCTCCGACATGCGCCAAGTGATGCAGCGGCTCGGTCCGAACAGCGAAAAATTACAGGTGCTGTTTATTACGGTCGATCCCAAACGTGATACCACTGAGGTGCTGGCCAGATACGTGCCATCATTTAACACGACTTTTCTTGGTCTTTACGGCGACGACATCGCGACCGCGCAGGTTACAAAAGACTTCAAAATTATTGCGCGTGTTGTGACCGGCAAGACGCCTGAGTCCTATACGGTTGACCATACGGCGGGCATGCTGATTTTTGACGGCCAGAGCCGACTTCGATTAATGGCACCGTATGGATTGGGCGCCGAAAAGATAGCGGCAGACATCATGCGACTCATGTAACCAACAGGAAAACATAAAATGACTATCGAACGCCTGCATGTCGGTAAGCGCCTCTCTGAAGCAGCAATCTACAACGGAACCATATATCTTGCCGGACAGGTTGCCGACGACAACTCGCTGGATATTACCGGCCAAACTAGTCAAGTGTTGGCCGCCATTGACAGGCTGCTGGCTGAAGCGGGTAGCGATAAAACCAAGCTCCTCCAGGTAACCATTTATATTGCCGATATGCGCGATTTCCCGGGCATGAACGCCGTGTGGGATGCATGGGTGGTTCCCGGTGCGACGCCGCCTCGCGCAACGGTCGAAGCCAAACTTGCCAAGCCTGAGTGGCGGGTTGAAATGTTGGTGGTCGCGGCGCAGGACAGAAACTAAAGCCGGCGTATTCTAGTTTTCACGGTGATACGACCGGCAGTCAAACAAAAGGGCACCGAGGTGCCCTTTTGTTGATGTCAATGTTGTTAAGTGGGATCAGGCTGCGGCGTAATCCGTCAACGCCAGTTTCATCTTTTGCATCGCCTTGGTTTCAATCTGGCGAATCCGTTCCGCCGATACACCATATTCCGCAGCCAGCTCATGCAATGTTTTCTCATTGCCTTCGCCCTCCTGAACCAGCCAGCGTGTCTCAATAATGCGGCGGCTGCGATCGTCAAGAGATCTTAATGCCGCTTCCATGCCCTGCGTCGCGGCGGCTTCTTTTTGCATTGCGCCCAAACGAGCCGCGGGATCAACGGAATTGTCCTGCAGGTAGGCGATCGGGCTTACCCAATTTTCATCGTCACCATCATTTGGTTCGAGAGAAATTTCCTGACCGGTCAGGCGCTTTTCCATTTCCGTGACGTCAGTTTCCTTCACGTTCAGCTGCCGCGCAACTTCTTTGACTTCAGACGGTGACAGCGTTCCAAAATTCGGCTTCATCGACCGAAGGTTGAAAAACAGCTTGCGCTGTGCCTTGGTGGTCGCGATTTTGACAATGCGCCAATTTTTTAAAATGTACTCGTGGATTTCCGCCTTGATCCAATGCACCGCGAATGACACCAAGCGCACACCCCGGTCCGGATCAAAGCGCTTTACCGCTTTCATCAAACCGATATTGCCTTCCTGAATCAAATCCGCATGCTGCAAGCCATATCCGGCGTAATTTCGGGCGATAGCGACAACCAGACGAAGATGCGACATGACCATTTCCGACGCGGCGGCGAGATCGCCACGCTCTTTGAGCGCAACACCCAGTTCATGCTCCCGGTGGGGCGTGAGCATCGGAATACGATTTACCCGCGAAATATAACTCTCAAGACTCGCCACGGACAATGTGGGCAAATTCATCGATGTTGCTGTTGTCATGTCTGAACTCCTTTTAGGCCAAATCAGGCCGAACCAGCTTGTTTCAAGCCAATGGGCCATCAATAGCGGCAATTTTAGCACTCCCATGTTCGGAGTGCTAATCAACCAAAACGTTCAATTTTCCCAGGCAGTCGATCTTTGCCAATATCTTCGGCGAAATGCCAAAAAAGTTTGGGTCATTCGCCTCAGAGGTTGCAAAATAACCCTGCAAAAGATGATTCTAAGTTATTGTTTTAATGTTATTTTGTCCGAAATGACTGGCCCAGATTATATTGGCAGAGATCAGCAGTTAGACATACCCGTCATAGCCCATTAAGTAAGCGCTTGCTGACTTACGTGGCGGAAAATTTAATGGAATCTGTCAGCACGCGGCAAGATCATTTTGGTGATTCAGGAAAGTTGCACGGAATCGAGTCGGGCGCAAATATCGGACACGCTACAACCAGGGCAGATGTCTTCCTTGCAGACTCGCCGGGTGTCTGGAAACTATTTTCCCGATTCGATTTGCCGCCAGTACATTGAAACCGAAATATAGGCGCCAGCCCAGCCCAGCAGACCGCCGGCAACAATGATCCAAATTGATTGGATGGCGGAGGGTGCCTGCAACGCAAAATCGGCACCATACGACGCTGCCAACGCATTAACCTCGCCGCCAACCCAAACAGTGAGGCCGGTTAGCGAAAGCACGGCAATCAGGCCCGCCGAGGCACCTTGTAGTGCGCCAAAGTAGAGAAAAGGTCTGCGCACAAAACGACGGGTGGCCCCGATCAATCGGGCGACGATGATTTCTTCTTTTTGGGTGAGCATTTGTAACCGAATGGTGTTGCCAATGACGAACACAACAGCAGCCGACAAGACCAGCCCGAACAGAATCACAATACGCTGCGCGAAATCGACAAAGCGTGCCAGCTTTTTTGCCCACTCAAAGTCCATCGTGACCGTTTCAACCTTTGGCGTACCACCGATCTCGAGCCGCATTCGCTCAAGCATCGCGGCGTCGTTCGACTTGGGTTTGATCGCAAACGCGTGCGGTAACGGGTTGCCATCTATCCCGGCGAGTAGATCCGCCAAATTCGTGATCCGCTTCATTTCCGCCAATGCCGATTCGCGCGGGATGAAGCGTACGGTCGCGGAATTCTCTAGCCCCCGCAGTCGCTTCTCGACATCCTTTGCTTCTGTGTCATTCGCCGAAAGTGCGAGATAGACATTCACGCTCGGGTCTGGGTTCAAGCGTGTCGCAGCATTGGTAACATTGGCAAAAACGACATAAAGCGCCAACGGCAACAATATTGCGACGGCAATAACCGCGATCGAAAGGGCGGTTGCCAAAGGCTGGCCGCGCATTCGGGCAAGCGCCTGTGTCAGCGCCCGGACGTGGGATGTCAACCAACTGTTCATTCAACGAGCGTTCCATGGTCAATTTCGATGCGCCTGCACTGAAGGCGTGCCAGCCCCGCAGCGTCGTGTGTCGATAGCAGTACGGTTACGCCAACCTGATTGAACGACTTGAAAAGATCAATAATGGTCGCCGCATAGGTTTGATCCAGATTTCCCGTCGGTTCATCAGCAATCAGAATTGACGGTCGGTTAACAATCGCGCGCGCAATGCACAAGCGTTGCTGTTCGCCGCCGGAAAGCGCAATCGGATTTGCCTTTTCACGGTTGAGTAGTCCGACTTTATCGAGAGCAGCGCGTACACGCTTGCCGGTCTCGGTGCGGGTGAACCCGGCAATTTCCAACGGCAGCGCAACGTTGGCGAACACATTGCGTTCAAACAACAGCTTGTGATCCTGAAAGACCAGCCCAAGATTGCGCCGCAATACCGCAAGCCCCGCCTCCTTGAGTTGCGATAGATTTTGGTTGTTGACAAGCACCTTGCCAGCGTTGGCAAGTTCGATTCCTGCAGCGAGCTTTAGCAATGTGGATTTCCCCGCGCCAGAGTGGCCGGTCACCGCGACCATTTCGCCTTTTTCAATGGTGAGTGAAACACTCTTCAAGGCTTCAAAGCCGTTTGTGTATCGCTTGGTCGTGGAAGAAAAAACAATCATGGTCGGGCGGCACCCACTCGAAATGCAAGCACATGCAACCTAGAGGAGCGCATCGACATACTCCCTTGCCACAAACGGGCGCAAATCATCAATTGCCTCGCCAACACCAATGAACCTGACGGGAATTGGCGTGCCTGCGCGTTCCAAGGCGAGTGCCGCAATCATGCCGCCTTTGGCGGTTCCGTCGAGTTTCGTCACAACCAAACCAGTCACGTCGAGCGCTTCGTCAAATATCCGGATTTGGGAAAGCGCATTTTGACCGGTGTTGGCATCGATGACCAACAACGTTTCATGCGGTGCGGTTGCATCCGCCTTTGCGATCACACGCTTGACCTTGCGAATTTCTTCCATCAAATGCATTTGGGTCGGCAATCGCCCGGCGGTATCCGCAAGTACGACATCAATACCGCGCGCTTTTGCGGCGTTGATGGCATCAAAAATGACGGCGGCGGCATCACCACTTTCTTGGGCGATAACAGTGACATTGTTGCGTTTTCCCCATTCCGCCAGTTGTTCGCGTGCGGCCGCACGGAATGTATCGCCTGCGGCCAGCAGGACTGACAAGCCTTGCGATTGAAAATATTTGGCGAGTTTGCCGATCGTTGTTGTTTTACCCGCGCCATTGACGCCGGCAATCATGATCACAAACGGTTTGGCGCCGGTTGCATTCAAGGGTTTTTCCAGAGGGGTGAGCAGGGCTGTCAACACCGACTTGAATGCGGCCTGTAACAATTCACCGCTGGCAATCTTCTGTTCACGTTGGACCACCTTCAAATCGTCGATCAGCCTGCCCGCAGCGCGCACACCGACGTCTGCCTCAATCAGGGCTGTTTCGAGCTCGTCGTACAAGCGCTCATCAATCGCCGGATATTGTGCAAATAACTTGGTGATATCAGTATTAAGAACCGCGCGCGACTTTGCGAGACCCGCTTTTAAGCGGGAAAACCAGCTGCCATCAGCTGTCGGCGGGTTCGTTGACGGGGGATTAGGCGAAAATATTGAGAACAAGTTTGACCGCCGAATTATGTTTAGACCATTTTAGGCGAGGATCGGTGATGGTGGTGCGGTAAATGACGAAGGGTCCGGCCGAGCACAAGCCGTGCGAAACTAGTGTGGATGAAACTGAGCAGAAAAAATCGGGTCCGCATCGTTGGCGGTCATTGGCGAAGCCGCAACATTTGTTTTCCGGATGTGGACGGTTTGCGTCCAACGGCAGACCGGGTGCGAGAGACGTTGTTCAACTGGCTGGGCCAATCCCTTCATGGTAAGCATTGTCTTGACGCCTTTGCCGGTAGCGGCGCATTGGGGTTTGAGGCGGCATCCAGAGGGGCCGCCAGCGTGACAATGTGCGAATTGGACAGGTCAGCGCTGATATTCCTGCGGGAGAATGCGCTAGCGCTGGACGCGGCTAATTGCACAATCATCGCGGGTGACAGCGTCAAATGGCTTGAGCGTTCGTCGACCGTATTCGATATTGTATTTTGCGATCCACCATTTGCCGACGGGCTGCATGAGCCGTTTTTAAGCGCGATTTCTTCGCATATCATGCCGGAGTCGCTTGTTTACGTCGAGTCTGGTGCACCGCAGGACAAACTTCCGGTCGTCGCGGCTGGTTATGACCTGGTGAAGTCAGCAAGGGCTGGCGCGGTATTTTTTGGGTTGCTTCGGCTCAAGACAACAGGCTAAGATACGTTTTCCAGCAGCCAGTCAACCCAACAAACAGTCCAACAATTCATGATCCGAGCCGTTTATCCAGGAACATTTGATCCCCTCACCAAAGGTCACGAAGACTTGGTGGCACGTGCCGCAAAATTGTTCGGGGAGGTGATTGTTGCCGTGGCGCACAGCCAGGCAAAAAAACCGTTTTTTACCCTGGAGGAGCGCGTCGGCATGGCGCGGGAGATTTTGGCACCTTACCCAAATGTAAAGGTGCTTGGGTTTGCCGGCCTGCTGTCCGATTTCTTGAACAAGCACGATGCAAATGTCATTTTGCGGGGATTGCGCGCGGTATCAGATTTTGAATACGAATTTCAAATGGCTGGCATGAACCGCCGTCTGAATCCCGGCGTTGAGACCATGTTTGTCACGCCGTCGGATAAATACATGTTCATCTCGGCAACCATCGTGCGGGAAATTGCCGTGCTCGGCGGTGACGTTTCTGACTTTGTTCATCCGCTGGTGATGAGCGCGCTTAAAACCAAGGTTGGTAAATGAAGGTGCCCGTGAAATGGCGCTAAAAATTACCGACCAGTGTATCAACTGTGACGTCTGCGAGCCGGAGTGTCCGAACGGCGCGATCTATCAAGGCGTTGAAATATATGAGATTGACCACGCCAAATGCACGGAATGTGTCGGACATTTTGATACGCCGCAATGTCGCGAGGTATGTCCGGTAGACTGTATTCCGCTCGATGAAATGCATGTCGAAACCAACGACGCGCTCCATCAAAAATTTATCAGACTGACCATGGCAAAAGACAAAATTGCCGCATGACTATCCTTCAAGAATGCCCTCCTTTGCTATCCGGCGGATTGGGGTCTCGCCCATCAGTCGTCGCTGCGACGCTTGCCGCTGAACCGGTCAAGGCCATCCCTGGCAAAGATGAGCGCGGCATGTTTTGATTTGATGACGTCAAGATTTGCCTGAATCTCGGCAATTTTTTCAGCAAGATCCAGCTCCGCAGAGCGAATTAAATCAACTTTTCCGGCCCGTCCTTTCATCCGATCCTGTAGTTGTCCAACAGGCGTTTCGATGCCGCTGAAAACGCCACGCATCCATGACGCCGATTCACGGTGGGCAATTTCAAACACGTGAATGATGCGCGGTGCGATTGTTGACATGAATTGTTCTGCAAGCGTGCTTGGGCGGCGGACGAGCAAATTTCCGGTTCGGGCGAGCTCGGTGGTCGCCGTTTCCTCGGCCTTGTCGATTTCGCTTAAAAAACGGTGTGTCGGAAACGAATGAATTTCATGCCGCCCCAAATTTAGCGTGCGAAACGTCTTTTCCCCAAGATTGCCAAACACCAGTCGAATATTGTCAAGCTTGGCGTCTATCCCCGCAATTCGGGCGCGTGACGCTGTAAAGTAAATCTGTAGTGCCTCGCTGGTTTTGCCCGGCAGGATACTGTCGGCGATTTGCGCGCGGGTGATTTCAGCATCACTTTTTGCATGTGCTGGGGTGGTCAATTCCGCAAGTTCTTTGCCCAGCAGAGCATGTATCGGCTTAACCACACGAAGCTCTTCGAGTGCCGCCAGCAAGATTGATAACTTGTTACCGGCATCCGCATTTATCGCGTCGGTGAGTTGTAAGTTTTTGTGGCGCAGTTCGCCGAGGGCGCGCAGCGATTCCAGCGCTTGGAAACGTGACTGGTCGAGGGCTGCTTGTATTCCGTCAAGTGTGGTCGACAGTACTGACAGAATATCCTTGCTGAATTCCGCCTGGCGTTGGTCTGGCAGGTAGGTGGCCAACGCTTGCTCGAGCCGGTACAGGCGGCTCTTCACGATGATATCTGCGCTTTGCCCTAACTTGCCTTGCAAAGCCTGTGCTGCTGAGATCGCAACCACCTTCATCGGTTCGACGCGCATCAGATCCGCCACGTCCTGAACACGTTTGTCGACCTCGCGCAGCCAAAGCTGGTCGGACTCCTTTTGATCCTCCGAATGTCCGGTTGTCAGTAGGTCGATCTTGTTGACGGCGACCAGCCGTGCCTGCGTTGATTCCACTCGCTCGCGATCGCGCAAACTACGCGCACCGCCAAGGGCGTCCTTCCAAATTGCCAGATCCCGTTTGGTGACGCCCTCGGCGGCATCAAGCACCACAATGATTGCGTCCGCAGCGGGAATATTTTCGCGCGTAAATTCGGGTTCGACCGTTAACGCGGACAAACCGGGTGTGTCGATGACAACCAACCCGGCATCGAGCAAGGGATGCGGATAGTTGATCACGGCGTAGCGCCAGCATGGCACCTCGACCCATCCGCTCTCTTTGCTTGAATTCATCGATGATTCCTGGTGAAGCCCCCAGGACAACGCATCGGCGAGGGTTACACGCCTTGTCTCGGCGAGTGCGGCAAACGCGTGTGCCATGGTTTCGTGGTTGCCAGCGTCAAAAGAAATACTTCGCCAGGCATTTTCATCATCATAAATATCCTGAAATCGTTGTGGCAACTCGCGCGATTCAATCGGCAGCAGGCGCAGACCGGTCTTGCGGTTGCGATCAAACCTGATCTCGGTTATGCATCTTGTTGCATGCATTTCTCCCGAAGGTAGCAAGCGGCAACCCAAATCGGAAAAAAACAATGCGTTGATGAGCTCTGATTTTCCACGCCCGGCCTCAGCGACAAAGATGATCGTAATTGCCTCTGCTTGAACGCCGGATTTGAGTGCGGCGAATGTTGCCGCCAAATCAGCATTGGCGTAACCGTGTTCACGCAGGAAAGCATCAACTCGTGAGATTTGTGCCATGATGCCGTGGCGCCACGATTGAAGCGAAGCCAAACGTTCAGTCAGTGCGTGCTTGGGTTGCATTGGGCAGTATGAAGGCGCAGGTTTTGTTGGTCGGCGACAGTGTCCACCCAATTATCGCTGACAATGCGGGCAATAGTACGTGCTGCGTTGGCCCTGACGAATTAGGCGGATGTTGCCGCCGCAGGATCGGCACGGGTCGTCACTGCGGTTGTAAACGTATGTTTCCAATTGAAAGTGTCCTTTCCCGCCATCCGCTTTTACGTAGTTGCGAAGGCTTGATCCGCCCGCATTAATTGCGCGGGTCAGGGTTTGCCGGATCGCCGCAGCGAGCGCATCGAACCTCACGCGTGAAATACGGCCTGCTGCCGTGGTCGGACGGATACCGGCGATGAACAGCGCTTCAGACGCATAAATGTTGCCAACGCCGACAACCACGCTGGCGTTCATGATGAACTCTTTGACACTGATCGAGCGTCCGCATGACAATGAATGCAAATGTCCGCCATCAAACAGGTCGCCGAGGGGCTCCGGCCCCAGATTATCCAATAGAGGATGGCAGGGCTTGGGTCCATCAATCCATAACATTGCACCAAAACGGCGCGGGTCGTGATAACGAACAATAATTTTGTGGTCGACGGAGATGTCGACATGGTCGTGTTTAGTGGGCGCAGTTGTCGGGCGAGTCACAAACAGGGAACCTGACATGCCTAAATGGCATAACAAAAAGCCGCCACCAGCGGCCGCCTCGATGTCCCACAACAGGTATTTGCCGCGTCGCGAAACGCCACTAACCACGCGTTTTTCGAGATGTTTCGCAAGGTTTACGGGAATCGGCCAGCGCAGTCGGCGGTCCCGAATCGTTATGCCGTCGATTCTTTTACCGAGTATTGCCGGCAAAAGGCCGCGGCACGTTGTTTCGACCTCCGGGAGTTCGGGCATGAAGGGTTCCGCAGTCGGGTTGCAATAACTGATTTTGACATGCCTTTTTTCCCGATGCCACATTGTCGCTGTTGCGGAAAAGTTTTTTCTGTTGCGCTATGATGCAGACATGAAAAAAATAGTCGTTCTGTCAGTTTTCAATTACTTCTCGGGGGTCATGGCGCGACGGCAGTTAGCCGCCTGCGCGGGACGGACGGCTGCCATATTGTCGATCATGGTCTCGACTGCTGCTGCTGCCGAGCGGGTGCCGTCGCCAGTGGCCCCTTCGGCTGTCAAAAAATCGGGGGCGGTGTCGAAACCGTCGGCGACTGCGTCGGACGCACAAAACGGAACGCGGCAAATTTCGACGCAACAGGCTATGTATCAGTTCTTGATTGCCGAAATCGCAGGACAGCGGGGCCGCACCGAGCTTGCCGCACAAGGCATGCTTGATTTGGCCATCCGACTGCGCGACCCCCGCGTCGCACGCCGCGCGGCAGAAATTGCATTTCAGGCACGACAAACCACGGAAGCAAAAATAGCGCTGTTGTTATGGCTTGAGTTGGAGCCTGAATCCCAGCTCGCCAGACAGGCGCTGGGCGCTTTGCTCGGTACAAACGGTCCGCTCGCCAAGGTATTTGAAACCATGACGCAATGGCTTGGCGGGGAAAACGCTGAGACGAAATATGCAGCGGTGTTGTTTGCGCAAATGCCATATCTTTTGGCGCGTTACCCTGATCGGTTGAAAATCGCCATGGCGGTTGCCGAGTTTGCGCTTCCTTTTCAGCATATGGCTGAGGCGCAATTTGCGGTTGGTGTGACCGCAATGATGGCCGGTAATCGGGATGCCGCATCGGCCGGTCTCGATCGCGCGCTTGTGCTGCGACCCGGTTTTTCGCGCGCCGCGATCGCCAAGGCGCAGCTGATTCGGGGCGGAACCGAGAATGGTCAGGCAGTCGGCGCATCCGATGGGGATGCCGCCGCCGCAAATTTCCTGGCGGGCTTTTTACGTGATCAACCTGCCGCGACCGATGTGCGAATTGCGCATGCCCGTTTGTTGGTCGGCATGCGGGCGCTGCTGGAGGCGAGGGAAGGATTTCGCCGCGCTGCCGGGGAAATCCCGGCTGACCCCGAATTGCCATATGCCATCGGTTTGATTTCGCTGCAGATTGAAGACTTGGCTGAAGCAGAAACCCAGTTTGTCCGTACGCTCGGGTTGCAGCCGCGTGACAAAAATCCGGTCTATTTCAATCTTGCCGCTGTTGCGGAGGGGAAGAAAGATATTGAGGCCGCCCTCAACTGGTATCGACAAATCGCCGGCGGCGACTATTTTGTCGGCGCCCAGCTAAAAATCGCCAATCTACTGGTCAAGCGGGATGGATTTGAGGCGGGGCGACGTTTCCTAAGGGATGCGCAAAAGGCGCAGGAAGTGGACGCCGATTTGCCCGATACGGCAACACAACTGGTGTTGGCAGAAGTGCAATTATTACGTGAGTCGGGCGGCAGCAAAGGCTTTGCCGAAGCCTACCAGGTGTTGACAACTGCGCTCGAGAAAAAACCCGAGTCAACCGAATTGCGTTATGACCGCGCCATGCTTGCAGAGAAACTGGATCGTCTTGAAGCGATGGAAGAAGACATTCGCACGGTGATTAAAATCAAACCAGATCACGCGCATGCCTACAATGCGCTGGGATATACCTTGGCTGAGCGTGGAATCCGGCTGGATGAGGCATACCAGTTGATTCAAAAAGCCTTGAGCATTGCCCCGGGCGATGCTTTTATCCAGGACAGTCTGGGTTGGGTGCAATTCAAGCTTGGGCGGCTCGAGGACGCGCTGGCAACACTCGAACGCGCCTATGCAATCCGGCGGGACCCTGAGATTGCCGCGCACTTGGGCGAAGTGATGTGGCGTTTGGGCAAGCGCAGTGAGGCAATCGCGCTTTGGCAAAGTGCGATTAAAGAGTCTCCCGGCAATCCGGGATTGACCGCCGTCATGGAGCGCCTGGCACGCTGATGAAAGCGTGAATAAACGATGTCAGGATTATCGCGCCTAAAACCCAAGCGGACCGGTTCAACAATGCTGGCCATCTCATTACTGGCGGCGGCAATGGGAGGCTGTGCCACCCTGCGGCCAGATGACCATCGTGTCGCGCAAATGCATACCGTCGAACCCGCGGTCGCGTTTGTTGAACGATTTGAGTTGACTGCAAGAATCAGCCTGCGCGTGGCTGACAGGGTCGATATTATGAAAATCAGCTGGGCGCGCCTGCCGCCAAACGAAACCTTGCAAATATTCACGCCGTTTGGCGCGCAGATTGCGCAAGTTACCGCCGATCAAAATGGCGCCGCTGTCAGTCGTGCTGGCGACGGAAATGTCTCTGCCAGCGCGGCGAATATTGCCGATTTGATGGGAGCCGTGATCGGCGTGCGGCTTGATACTGCGGCGCTTGCACGCTGGGTGCAGGGATTTGATTTACAAAACACCTTGGATCTGGTTGCCTTTGCCGAGGCCGGTGTGAAACAGACCTGGAATGTGCGTGTGGAGAATTTTCGAATGATTGATGACGCACGTGTTGCCAATCGGGTGGATGCTATTTCAGGTGATACCGTGATACGGATTGTCATTGACGAATTCAGGGCGCGTTGATGGCAACTGAAACTTTTTTTGCGCCGGCCAAATTAAATTTATTCTTGCATGTGACGGGTCGCCGCGCCGACGGTTACCATCTGCTGCAGTCCATATTTATCCTGCTTAACGTGGGCGACACCCTGCATGTTGGGGTGCGAAACGATGGCGAGATTCGGCAGGTCGGTGAGGTTGCCGGCATTTCCGCCGAGAGCAACCTGGCGATCGCCGCTGCAAACGCGCTGAAAAGGGCAACAAACTGTCCGCGCGGTGCGGATATTGGTCTCGCCAAGCTAACGCCGATGGGGGCGGGTTTGGGTGGGGGCAGCTCGGATGCCGCAACCGTATTGATGGCGTTGAACCTGCGTTGGCGGCTTTTTTTGACCAACGCAGAGTTGCGTGTGATCGGCCTGGCGCTCGGTGCAGACGTGCCATTTTTCCTGTTTGGCGAAACCGCCTTTGCCGAGGGGGTGGGCGAAGTCTTGTCACCCATCAAAATTCCGCTGTGGTGGTACGTCGTTTTGACGCCAAATGTGTTGGTTCCGACCCCATTTGTCTTCAGTCAGCCGGATTTGACAAGAGCGACCGCAAGCGTCAAAATAGCGGACTTTTCGGCGGCCAACATTGCAGAAGCGTTTTTGAAGACCAAAAACGATTTGCAAGAGGTTGTTTTGAAAGCGTTTCCAGCAGTCGCAGCCAGTCTTGCGGCGTTGTCTGAAGTGTCCAAAAAATCGGTATTTGGTGCGCGGATGACGGGTTCAGGGGCAGGTGTGTTTGCCGCCTTTGAGACTGAACAATTGGCTCGGGACGCCTTTCAACAGCTTTCGCCGAAATACACCGGATTTGTTGCGCAAGGATTGGACAAACATCCAATGTTTGTGTAGCCAGCCCATTAAATGGCGTTTTCGCCGTTTCATGGGTCAGAGATTTTGGGGAGTCGCCAAGTGGTAAGGCACCGGATTTTGATTCCGGCATTCGTAGGTTCGATCCCTACCTCCCCAGCCAGATAAGCAAAATGTTGTCCTGCGGCTGAATTGTCCGCTCGGCAACGTTTTTTGCGTAGTTGCTTATTCCAACCGTGAGAATGAGGCACTGCCGTGATCTTTGATAATTTAAGTGTGTTCGCCGGAAGCGCGAATCCAAAGCTTGCGCGGGAAACGGCAAAGCTGTTGGGAACGCAACTTGGCCGCGCCAAAGTCGCACAGTTCAGCGACGGCGAGGTGATGGTGGAAATTCTGGAAAACGTCCGGGGTAAGGACGCCTACATTTTGCAGTCGACGTGTGCGCCGACCAATGACAATTTGATGGAAATCATGGTCATGACCGACGCGCTGAAGCGTTCGAGTGCGGCGCGTATTACGGCGGTTATTCCGTATTTCGGGTACGCGCGCCAGGATCGCCGGCCGCGTTCAGCGCGCGTGGCGATTTCGGCGAAGGTGGTGGCGAATATGCTGACGGGTGCGGGCGTGGACCGTGTGCTGACAATGGATTTGCACGCGGATCAGATTCAGGGATTTTTTGACATCCCGGTCGACAACATTTACGCCACGCCGATTTTGCTTGGTGATGTCTGGAAACATGACTATCAGGATTTGATTGTGGTCTCGCCGGACGTCGGCGGGGTGGTGCGGGCGAGGGCAATTGCAAAACAGCTGGACGCGGAGTTGGCGATTATTGACAAACGCCGTCCACGCGCCAACGTGTCGATGGTGATGAATATCATTGGCGATGTGAGTGGGCATACCTGCCTCATCATGGATGATATTGTTGACACAGCCGGAACCTTGACCGAAGCGGCAAAAGCATTAAAGGAGCGTGGCGCGGCAAGGGTGGTTGCGTATTGTACGCACCCGGTTTTGTCGGGCCCGGCAATTGAGCGGCTGGAAAATTCGGTGATTGACGAACTGGTGGTGACCGACACCATTCCGTTGAAGCCGGAAGCGCAGGCATGCAAGAAGATTCGTCAGATCGGCACGGCCGAATTGATTGCTGAAACAATCCGGCGTATTGCAGAGGGTGGCTCGGTGAGCTCGCTGTTTACAGAATAGATTTACCGCAGATCGGCATTTCGATTTGTGTTTGCAACAAACCATTTGGTCGCGAATGGTTTTTAACCTGGAGTATCAACATGAAAATTGCATTGAAAGCAACCTCGCGTAGCGTACAGGGCACGGGTGCGAGCCGCCGCCTACGTCGCGCGGACAAAGTCCCGGGCATCATTTACGGCGGCGGTAAAGACGCAGCAGTGATTGAACTGGATCACAACGAGATTTATCACAAGCTCCGCTTGGAAGCGTTCCACGCTTCCATTCTCGATATGGAACTTGATGGCAAGTCAGAGCAGGTGTTGCTGCGTGACGTGCAAATGCACGCATGGAAGCAAAACGTGCTGCACAT
>JANPDI010000117.1:0-4503 GCA_031431435.1 Burkholderiales bacterium | reverse complement strand
CGCAGGACGTCGCACAGCGACGGGCCGCAGGCCGAATGGCGCGGGATGTCACCGCGCCGTGAGCAGCCCCATCAGCCGCACCCATCGGGTGGCTTTTGAATTTTGGACGGTTGACGGAGGTGAGAGCCCACCTTGGGTTCGACCAGCAAGTCCGGGGGACTTGCGCAGCGTTCGGCAAGGGTTTCGATGCGCAAACGGTTTTGCGCATTGCTTGCCGAACCGGCAGGATTCTGGCCTGCCGGCGCAGCGGGGGACCGTTACCGCGACGGGCCGCAGGCCGAATGGCGCGGGATGTAACCGCGCCGTGAGCAGCCCCATCAGCCGCACCCGACGGGTGGCTTTTGAATTTTGGACGGTTGACGGAGGTGAGAACCCGCCTGGGTTCGACCAGCAAGTCCGGGGGACTTGCGCAGCCCCATCAACCGCGTTCGGTCACACTTTTTTCGTCGGCAAACTCGTGCAGCGCAACGAATGGCGCCGGTTTCCAGCCTTTTGCCCGGTGTTCGGCGATTACGGTGGTGAAAACGCCGCCCCGCACCCAAAATTTCGCCGTCAACCGCGCAAAACGCGGGGATGTCGCCGCAACGATGTCGTCCAAAATCTCATTGGTGACCGCCTCGTGGAACTTGCCCTGATCGCGATACGACCAGATATAGAGCTTTAGGCTCTTCAATTCCACGCAGCGTTTTTCCGGAATGTAGTCGAGATACAACGTCGCAAAATCAGGCTGCCCGGTTTTAGGGCATAGGCAGGTGAATTCCGGGATCTGCATATGAATCACAAAATCACGTTTTGGCGCCGGATTGGGAAACACCTCGAGATTCTTGCCCGGGCGCGCCGTTGGCGTGTCGCCCAATTTTGTCAGCTTGCTGTGTAGGCCAGGCGTGTTGTTGGGCATGGCCTTTGCTGCTTTAGAAACCAACAACTTACCGCGCTTTATTGAAGTGGATTCTGTTTTGGGCTGTTTCGGCATGGGAATCAGAGGGTCGTTACGTTAGAATCTTGGATTGTACGGGAAGCTCGCCCGCCGCCGCGAAATGCTGCGGCGGGCTTGTTATATAAAAGAGACATATGTTGGCGATTTTTTGCTGCAAGTGTCTGAGAAAAATGTAGAGGATGGGTTGTGCGCCTTACACAGATCAAGTTAGCCGGATTCAAGAGTTTTGTTGATCCCACCACCATCGCCGTTCCCGGCCAACTAGTCGGCGTTGTTGGTCCGAATGGTTGCGGAAAATCAAATGTGATCGACGCCGTGCGTTGGGTGTTGGGCGAGTCCTCGGCAAAAAACCTGCGCGGCGAAAAAATGGAAGACGTCATTTTCAACGGCTCGACGTTGCGCAAACCCTCGGCGCGCGCGAGTGTTGAATTGGTGTTTGACAACTCGCTGGGTCGCATCGGTGGCCAGTGGGGGCAATATGCCGAATTGAGCGTCAAACGCGTGCTGTCACGCGATGGTAATTCGGATTACTACATCAACGGCCAGCATGTGCGTCGTCGTGATATTACCGACGTGTTTCTCGGCACCGGTCTTGGTCCGCGCGCGTACGCCATCATCGAGCAGGGCATGATCTCGCGGGTCATCACCTCCAAACCGGAAGAGCTGCGCATTTTTCTGGAGGAAGTTGCGGGCGTATCAAAGTACCGCGAGCGCCGCAAGGAAACTGAAGCGCGCTTGGAAGACTCAAAGGAAAACCTCAACCGCGTCGATGACATTCTCGGTGAGTTGACCAAGAACGTCGAAAAACTCACCGAACAGGCGGCGGTGGCGGCGAAGTATCAGGAATGGCACACAGAGCTGAAGTTGAACGAAAATCTTTGGGCGTTCACCAAACAACGTGAAGTGCGTGCCGCCAAGGAGCGTTACGCCAACGAGATCATTAAGACCGAAACCGGTTTTGAAGGTGAAACCGCCCGGTTGCGCGAAGTCGAGGCGGCGCTCGACAAATTGCGTCAGGAACACTATGCCGAGACCGATCAGCTGACCAACGCGCAGGCGGCAATGTTTGAGACCAATACCGCGGTGGTGCAGCTCGAGCAGGAGATCAACTATCTCGGTGAAAACCGCCGCAGGCTGGGTGCGCAGGTTGATGCGCTGGCGCAGCAGGCGCAGGAAATTGAAGCCAATCGCGACGCCACCACCAATGAGCTTGATCGCTGGCATCGTGAGTTGGCGAGCGGCATTGACCGGGTCGGCGAAGCGCGCGAGCGCGCCGAGGCGCTGCGTGAAGAGGTTCCGCAATTTGAAGAAAAAGTCCGCGAGGCAGTTGCCGCGGTCAAGGTCTCGGACAATGAAGTTCGCGCGGCTGAAAGTGATCAGGCGCTGAATGAATCACGCGAAGCCAACGCGCTGAAAATTTTGTCACAGCTGGAACAGCGAAAAAGCCGCCTGACCATGGAAAACATGGCGCTGGTGGTGCCCGAAAGCGGTGAGATGGAACGCGTCGAGGCCGAGCGCGCCGAAGCGCAGGAAGCATTGATGCAAGTTGATGCACAACTGACCGACGCCGAGCAGCGTGTTAATGAGTTTGAGCAAAGGCGGCGCGCGTCGGTTGAAGAAATTGGTAACGCGACACGCGAACTTGCCCGTATTGAAGCGGCATTGCTTGCCCTGCAAAATCAGCAGGCGCGAATGGACAACAACAACCGTCTGGCGATGTGGTTGGCCAAATACGGTCTGGACAATGCGCCGCGCCTTTGGCAATCGATCAAGATCAAGGCCGGTTGGGAAGATGCGCTTGAGTCGGCGCTCGGCATGCGGCTGAATGCGATGAAGGTCACGGATGCAAGTGTGATTGACCGCATTGCGAATGATGCGCCGCCTGGAAGTGTCTCGTTGTATCTGGAGAACGGCAACGGCAGGTTGCCGGATGCGGGCGGACTGGTCAGACTGTCAACCATGGTGACCTCAGACACGCCGGGCGTGTTGCCATTTGTCCATGAATGTCTTGCCAACATTTTTGTGTTGGAGAATGAAGCCGATGCACGTGCCAAGATGGCGGCGTTACCGTTTGGCGCGATTCTGGTGACAGCCAATGGCCACCTTTATTCGCAACACGGTGTGACCTTCCACGGCCCGCAATCGGAATTGCACGGCGTGTTACAGCGCCAGCGTGAAATCGAATCATTAAAAGCGGACCTGCCGGCAAAAATCGAGGCGCGTTACGCGATCGAAGCAACTCAAAAGGAAATTGAACTGGGTTTGACCGACACACAAGAATCGCTGCGGCAGTTGCGTTTGCAGCAGCAAGAGACAAAAAACCGCGAACACACGCTGCAAATGGAGGCGTTAAAACTTTCACAGGCGATTGCGCAGGCGGAAGGACGCCGCGGTGCGATCCGCGAAGAAACAACCATTATCGACAGCGAGATTGAGCAAGAGCGCGGCGAAATGGCTGCCGCCCAAGCGGCGCTGGAAGAGGGCGGCAACAAAATTTCCGAGATCACCGATCGGTTGATGGCGCTCGAAGACCAGCAACGCGAAGCCGAGCGGGCGCTGGCGGATGCGCGCGAACGCGTCAATGCAGCGGAGCGTGGTGCGCAGGAGGCAAATTATTTTGAGCGCTCGTGCCACGACAAGATCAAATCACTCACCGACATGGTCGGGCAGCTGGCGAATCGTTGGGACGCGGTGACATCAAGCCGGACGGCATTGGCCGCCGAACTCGACGGTCTGCAGGAAGGCAATATCCGCGAGCGTTTGCAACAGGCGCTGAATTTGCGACTCGAAAAGGAAAAA
Source organism: Burkholderiales bacterium (assembly GCA_031431435.1). Lineage (GTDB taxonomy): Bacteria > Pseudomonadota > Gammaproteobacteria > Burkholderiales > Usitatibacteraceae > UKL13-2. The sequence goes on along the minus strand of JANPDI010000117.1, from coordinate 767 downwards.
TTGCTGGCCGCGGCGCGTAACGCCATGGACTCGGCATCCGGCAAGTTGCGCGAGCTTGACGACCGGCGCCATGCCATCGAACAAAGCCTGCAGCCATTGCGCGACAAAATGACCGAGTTGCGCATGAAAGAGCAGGAAGTGCGCATCAATGAGGAAACATTTGCGCAGCAGTTACTCGACAACGGCGGCAATCTCGACGAGCTGGCCGAGGCGGTGGAAAAAAAGAGCCGGTCAACGGCGTATCAAGCGGAAATCAACCGGTTGAATCAGGATATTGCCTCGCTGGGCGCGGTGAATATGGCCGCATTGCAGGAGTTGGAGCAGGCCAGCGTTCGCAAGGAGTTTCTGGATGCCCAGTCGGCTGACTTAAAAGAGGCGGTCGAGACGCTCGAGTCGGCGATCAAACGTATTGATCGCGAAACGCGCGACATGCTGCAAGCAACGTTTGATATTGTGAACAAGAATTTCATGGAGCTGTTTCCGTCGTTGTTTGGCGGCGGCAATGCCTACCTGCGTCTGACGGGCGAAGAGATCCTCGATGCCGGTGTGCAGGTGTTTGCACAGCCTCCGGGCAAGAAAAACACATCGATCCAGCTTTTGTCCGGCGGTGAAAAGGCGCTGACGGCGTTGTCGCTGGTGTTCTCGTTATTCCGCCTGAATCCGGCGCCGTTTTGTCTGCTGGACGAGGTCGATGCGCCGCTTGACGATTCAAACACAGACCGGTTCTGCGAGCTGGTCAAAAAAATGTCCGTGTCCACACAATTCTT
>JANPDI010000116.1:0-2726 GCA_031431435.1 Burkholderiales bacterium | reverse complement strand
TCCCGCTTCTGCGCGAATCGGGTCGGTAAAACAGTCCTTGAATGGCGCGCCGATCAGTTCATCGCGGGTACAACCGGTCAGCGCCTCCATCTGCTTGTTCACGTCGGTGATAATGCCGGCCGGATCGGTTGTCATCAGCGCATCAACGTTGGATTCAATCAATGATCGGGTATAGAACTGCTGATCACGCAATTGCTGATCCAGCTTGCGTTGTTCGGCCTCGACCAGCTTGCGGGCGGTGTTGTCGGTACCGATCAGCAGGTAACCAATGATGGCGTCCGAGGCATCGCGCAGCGCGGTGACGGAGACAACCGCAGGGAAGCGGCTGCCGTCTTTGCGGATATAGCTCAACTCATAGATGTCTTCAATGCCGCGCGAGGCTTTGAACACCAACGCTTCAAAGCCCGGCGTGATCGTGGTGTCCAGCTCGGCGCTGAGTGACGTGGCCCGCGCTATCACCTCTTGCGGGTCCGAGATGTCGGCTGGCGTGATCTTGTTCATCACCTCAGCAGCGGTGTAGCCCAGCATGCGCTCGGCCCCGACGTTGAAAATCTGGATCACGCCTTTGGCATCAGTGGCTATGCTGGAGAAGTTGGCGCTGTTAAAGATGGCGTCTTGCAGCGCACCCGTTTTTAGCAGGGCTTCCTGCCGCAACAACTCGACACGGCCTTCGGTAATCTCAGAAAATTTCTGGGTGGATGACGCCGGCTTTTGGGCGCTGGACGTCAACGGCGGCGTTATTGGCATTGCCACGTCGTTTGCGTCTTTTAGGCTGCTTGCGTCTGTTACGTTCCTCGCGCCCTTTGCACCCTTTGCGCCATTTGCACCCTTTGCACCCTTTGCACCTTTTATCGCGGCTGCGGGTTGCACATCCTCAATGATCGCTGCGTATGCCACGCCGACGTTCAACGCGCCCGTCGACGGGTGCTTGGACCGTTGCTTCAAGATTGCCATCAATGTCCCTTTGGCCCGAATCGGCGGACCAGGAGAATCCTGGCGGACCGTAAGTGACGCTACAGGCACATTGGCTGAACAAGGTGCAAAAATCTGTTCGCTAACGAACCGACATTAGAAAGCAACACGAGATGTTTGTCGGCGAAAGTTTTTACCGGCACGTGTTGCAACACAAACACGTGCCGGCAACACGCGCAACGTCGCGCACCGGCAGCGTACGGCTATGCCCGAGCGTCAAGACCTATGCCGGGGAAATGTCTCACACCGGTTTTGATTGCACGGCGCCTGACGGATGGGTGATTTCTGCCGTGTCGGTCGATGGCGCATCATGCGGGCCCCGCTCGTCCAGCGCCGCCAGCACCAGATCCGGATTCATCGATTGCTGCAACACCGCCGCTTCGGGATCATCACGATTCTTCACATTTGGCAAATCGCGTCGTAGCTCCTCCAGCAGATCAATCAATTTTGCCGCCTTTTGCTCGGTCAGCAGTGTCACCTTGAGGTCCAGGTGTGCCCGTTGCTCCTCCAACCTGCCCAGCCGGTTTTGTCGGGTTAACACAATCGTGGTGGTCAACAGCGCCGCCAGACCGAGGATGCCCTGCAACCAAAAAAATGGCGGCGGGTCAAATTCCGGCACACCAAACCACCGCATCACATAATTACTGAGCGCCCATATCAGTACAAACAGCAAAATCAGGCCGAGAAACAGCGGCTGTCCGATGACATCGCTAATCCGTTCGAGCATGCGTTGCCAATAACCTATTTTTTCGTCGGCACGTGTGTAGAAGTCCAGCACGGCGTTGATGTTTTGGCTGATCTGTTCGTTTTCTGACGACAGTGGCGTCGCTGTCGGCGCGGCGTTTGCTGTCGGTGCACTAAGCGGGTCGGGCTTCATTGGATGCTCATGTTTGACCAAGCTTCCAAATCTAGGCATTGTCCGTCAGCTTTTCTGTGCGACATCATACAAACACCACACAAACGGCAGAAACACGCCGATTGACGGGCGTTTCCAAGCAAAAGTGGCTGGAAGCGGTCGACAAATATAGACTCCCCGATTGGGGTTCTTCTAGAAATCTCAAATTCGCCGTCATTCCAGCGTCCCGCGGGATACACTTCGATAAAGGCTGGAATCCAGTCCGATTGTTGGTCAGTAATACAATGGACTGGGTGGCCGGATATGGCCAGCCCCTCCCAGCCCCACCTTCAAGCATGCTGGGGCAAGCTCTGCGCTGGGACGACGAAGTTAATACGCTGGGGCGACGAGGTTTTAAGAAGTACCCATTGGTCGGCATCGGCAAAACATGGCAGCGCGCAAAATCGTCGGCAGTCTGTTTGGTAGCGCACATAGCCCAGTTGGTCAATGGTGCTAGCATCCGGCATGCAAGGCAATCTCTCAATAAAACGACGAACACCATCCTTGCCCTGGCTGTTGCGGTGCCGCGCCGATTTTCCACCACGCCGCCACGCCGCCACGTCACTACGCCACCAACCCCACTACATAGCCCGGCTTCACCATGTCGCACCATTCGACGTTGTTAGCGGTATGTGTCGCCGCATCGGTGCCTGCATGATCAACCGGTTGTGTCGCTGATGGGTGGCAACCGTTTTATCGTTGCGTTTGGTGGACTCGCGTTTGCGGTGCTTTTGGGCGGCGTCATCTCGTCATTTGTGTCGATTCGCAATATTGATCGATTGATTGGCGAAATAAAGACGGATACGGCTGCCCTTGATCGGGCTGAACTGTGTTTGACAAATCTGTTGGATGCTGAAAC
>JANPDI010000115.1:0-2093 GCA_031431435.1 Burkholderiales bacterium | reverse complement strand
CGGCCTGAACCTGGTGCGTCAGCCAGCCGGACCGCACGTACGAAAGCCCCGTGTCGCGCGCAATGTAGGCGCGCTCCAGCCATTCGAACGTACGATCGGCATCACCACGCACACGATAATTCTTCGCAATCTGGATACATGGGCGTTGTCCCCATTCCTCGAGTAAGGCGTCCAATGCGCGGTCTGCTTCCGCCAGATTGCCGTTGCGGCCGGACAAGTCGCTCGTCGATCTACTGACGCCCACGCGGCGGTTTTACCCGTATCATGGAACCAACCATGAGCACAATTGAGCTACAGGCCGTTCTCAACCTTTTGTTGGCACTTTTCCTCGGTGCGGCAATCGGCTTGGAGCGGCAGTCGCGCAGGCATCCGGCAGGGCTCCATACCAACGCGCTGGTTTGTTTGGGCTCAGCAGCGTATGTGTTGGTTTCTTTGTTGCTGGTGCAAGATTCCAGCCCGTCACGCGTGGCGGGACAAGTGGCAACCGGCGTTGGTTTTTTGTGCGCCGGTGTGATCTGGCATGAGGGTGGCACGGTCAAGGGCCTTAATACCGCCGCCACAGTGTGGTGCACGGCGGCGATCGGCATTTTGGCGGGGCTGAATTTCCCGAAGCTGGCGATTGTCGCGGCGGTCATTTTGTTGTTCGCCAACGTCGCGCTGCACTGGGTGGAACATCGATTTTTTGACACCACACCCTAGCCGTCCTCACACCAGCATCTAACCAATAAAAACAAAAGGGGCGCTCGGCCCCTTTTGTCATCTCATGCGAGTGGTGTTACTTCGCCGGTTTCACAAACCGCAGCGTGTAGCGATCGGATTCACCAATCTCCAAATATTTGGCGCGATCCTTTTCACCTTCGGTCAAGGTTGGCGGCAACGTCCAGACACCTTTTGGATAGTCTTTGGTATCTTTTGCGTTGTTGTTTACATCACTCTTGGCATCGAGCTTGAAGCCGGCCGCCAACGCGCGTTTGATGGTGTATTCCTCGGTGACATAACCTGAATCAATCATGACCTTCAGTGATGACCCTGGCTTGGCGCGATGCTCAACCACACCCAACACGCCACCCGGCTTTAACGTGTCGAAGAAGGCGCGCATATAGACATCGACCAGATCCGGATTGATCAGGTTGTGAATGTTCCGGAACGTTAAGACGACATCTGCGCTACCAGCGACGACACCTTCAACGGTCGGCACGGCACCTGCATTCGGTGAGGTGGTGATTTTTGCAAGCTTGGCCTTGTCGTAGACCGCCGGCTTGGCCGCCATCCGTTCTTCATGCGCCTTAATGCCGCGCTCCGCCGTTGCCGGCCAAAGTGCAACATAACTACCAGACTCACGAAGGTACGGCGCGAGCACTTCGGTATACCAACCGCCGCCGGGAAGGGCTTCAACCACAACGGAGTTTGGCTTCACGCCAAAAAATTCGAGTGTGGCTTTTGGATTGCGAAATTTGTCACGCGCCTTATTGGCGTCGGAACGATGCTCGCCGGCGAGGACCTTGTCCATTTTGACGGGGTCGGCTGATGCGGTGCTGGTAAGAAATGATGTTGCCGCAAAACAGGCGGCGACAAGTGATGTACGCACGATCGATGTGGAGAAACGCATAAATGTCTTGGGCAGGTTGGTGGGCGGGACTGATAGTTTATCGGCTGTGGCGGATAAGTAAATCAAAAATATGTTTGATTGAATTGGCCGGCGTTTACCAACTCTCGCCGACGCCGAAAATAGGCCCGCGGCCATGTCAGTCACCGGCGGCGGCAGGGCATTCAAACGTACGGGTTTGATTCTCTATGTTCATCAATACGAAGAGACTGTTGGTTTTTACCGGGATGCCTTGCCACTGCCCATTCCCTTTTTCACAGATACCCTTACCTGCTTCGACCTTGGCGCGAGTTGTCTTATGGTCGAGTGTGATGATGCCGCTTTGCCGCAAGTGTTGCCCGGCGACGACCGCATTTGTTTGCGGTTAAATGGGCCAGATGTTGAAGCGTGCGCAAATGTTCTGCGAGGCAGGGGCATATTGGTTGACGTTCAATCACACGCGTGGGGGACGGTAGCGAAATTTCGTGACGCTGCCGGCAATCTATGT
>JANPDI010000114.1:0-7046 GCA_031431435.1 Burkholderiales bacterium | reverse complement strand
AACGCGAAATGAGCCAGGACTAGCGGGAACAACCTAACCGAGGTTGAGGAAATGTTGCCGGTAGTACTTCAGTTCTTCGATTGACTCATAAATATCGGCGAGCGCCTCGTGTTTGCCGTGTTTGACCATGCCCGACATGATCTGCGGCTTCCAGCGCTTGGCGAGTTCCTTGAGTGTGGATACGTCAAGGTTCCGGTAGTGGAAATATTCCTCGAGCTGCGGCATGCCGCGCGCCATAAATCGACGATCCTGACAGATTGAATTGCCGCACATCGGTGACGTTTTGCCCGGCACGTGTTCACGCAGAAATTCGATCATCTGCCGTTCAACCACCTCAACCGTCAGAGTTGAGGCCAGTACTTTTTCAATCAGCCCGGATTTTTTGTGGGTCGATCGATTCCATGAATCCATCGCGTCGAGCACAGTTTGTGGCTGATGGATCACCAACACCGGCGCTTCGGCGACGGTATTGAGCTGCGCATCGGTCACGACAATGGCAATTTCAATAATGACGTCGGATTCCGGCTTCAGGCCGGTCATTTCCATATCGAGCCAGATGAGGTTGTTTTGATCTTGGGGCATGGCGGCAAATTTGGTGGATTAATCAAGCTGCATTGTATGCGGATTCACCGCCCGGCCCTGTTTCCCATGTTTTGATGTCAGCGAGGATGCACTTGACGCGCACACGCGTCATGCGATATTCTTACTCTTTTGCTGTCGATCAAAATGGAGTATGACAATGAGTGCAGCGGCGACAACAACACTTTCCAGCAAATTTCAAATCTCCATTCCAAAGTCTGTCCGACAAGAACAGCAATGGGAAGCCGGGCAAGAATTTGTGTTCATCCCCAAAGGCAAAGGGGTGTTGGTGATGCCCGTGCCGGAATGGAAAGAACTCGCGGGAATCGCCGGGGGCGCACGCACCACAGGCTATCGTGATCGCAAGGATCGCACCTGATGGCCGCTGTCCCGCGGGTTGTCGATACGTCCGCCTGGATCGAATGGCTGGTCGGCAGCACACTCGGCAAACGGCTGGCCAGGGAAATTCCTGAAAAAGCCGATTGCATCGTCCCAACCATGGTGCAGCTCGAGCTGGCCAAATGGCTGACGCGCGAAGTGAGCGAGGAAGAAACGGATCGTGTGATCGCCTATACCCAAAAGTGTACCGTGGTGGCGCTCGATACACGGCTCGCGCTGCGGGCGGCGGAGTTGCACCGCAGCCATAAACTGGCAACGGCGGACGCAATTGTTTATGCCACAGCGTTGGAGCGTGGGGTGCCGCTGCTCACCTGTGACACACATTTTGACGGGTTACCCCATGTGATTTTGTTTGCGAAACCGTAGTTGACACAAGCCATCTTTCTTCACTGCATCAACCCATTTTTCCGAACCCGCCAACCAAACTTATCGCAATGACCACCGCCAACTTTACCAACTTGTTTTTGTCGTTCACCGCCATGAGTGTTTGTTTTGGCCTGTGGCTGACCTTTCGCCACATGCGCCATGTCACCGCCAATCGCGGGACGGTGCCGGCTGAATTTGTCGATACCGTCAATATCGAAGCGCATCAAAAGGCCGCCGACTACACCCTCGACAAACAACGGTTGGGGGTGATCGAAGAAATTCTCGGCGTGGTGGTGCTGCTGTTGCTGACGCTCGGCGGCGGGCTCGCATGGTTGTTTGCCACTGCCAGCGCACTGACCGAAGGTAACTATTCGCTGGGTGTCGCCTTCATCGTCGGCCTGTCGGTTGTGACCGGCGTCATTGGCATGCCGTTTGACTTGTATCGGACGTTTGGCATCGAAGCCAAGTATGGCTTTAACAAAACCACCGTCACGACCTATGTGCTTGATATGCTAAAAGGCTGGCTGCTGGCGGCGGTGATCGGTTTGCCGATCATGCTGGCGACCTTTTGGTTGATGGAAAAAATGGGCAGCCTGTGGTGGTTCTACGTGTGGCTGGTATGGACCGGTTGTGCCGTATTGATGAACGCCGTCTACCCGACTTATATCGCGCCGTTGTTCAACAAATTTGCGCCATTGGAGGATACCAGCCTCAAGACACGTATCGAAGCGCTGCTGACAAAATGCGGCTTCCAATCCAACGGATTGTTTGTCATGGACGGCTCCAAACGCTCGTCGCACGGCAACGCCTATTTCACCGGCATGGGCCGCGCCAAAAAGATTGTCTTTTTTGACACACTGATCACGCGCCTGACACCGACCGAAATCGAAGCGGTGCTGGCACATGAGTTGGGACACTTCAAACACAAACACATCGTCAAACGCATGGCGGGTACCTTTGCAGTGACATTCCTGATATTGGCATTGATGGGCTGGGTGATCGACAAGCCGTGGTTCTATGCCGGGCTGGGGCTGCCACAAATTGGCACCGCACACGTGGCGGTATCGCTGGTATTATTTTTCACCGTGCTGCCGGTATTTACCTTTTGGATGACGCCGCTATCGAGTCTGGTGTCACGCAAACACGAATTTGAAGCCGATGCCTACGCGGCGTCGCAAACCGACGCGCGCGATCTGGTTTCGGCACTGGTCAAGCTTTATCGTGATAATGCGTCAACCCTGACACCCGACCCGTTGCATTCGGCGGTTTATGATTCACACCCGCCGGCAGCCATTCGTATCGCCCATTTACAATCGTTTGCCCGGCCAGTTTGAGTTTTTGAACCTTCGACCTTTCAATCCATCGACCATTCGACCTTTCAACCTTTCAACCTTTCGACCATCTGCCCATATGACCATCGCGACGCTCGCCAACATGCACTGTGCACCCGGTGGCCAGGCCACGGCACTTGATGACGCCACCATCGCGGCACATCTGACGACATTAAACGGCTGGGCGCGTGTGGGCAACGAGATTCATAAAACATTCCGGTTCAAGAATTATTACGAGACCATCGCCTTTGTCAACGCGTCGGCATGGGTCTCGCATCAACAGGACCACCACCCCGATATGGGTGTGCATTACAACCGCTGTGAAGTGGCCTATTCGACCCACGACGCTGGCGGCATTACGCTCAACGATGTTATTTGTGCGGCCAAAATCGACGCGCTCAGCCAATGACCAAATCGATAAAAGCGCTGGTGACCGGTGACTTTGGCCGCGACTACCTGATTGAATTAGCCGATAAAACCGAGTGTGTGGCAAACCGTAAGGGCAAAAAACAGGATGTGACCTGCGGCGACGAGGTCATGGTCAGCATGACCGGTCCGAAAGCGGCACGTATCGATGAGTTGCTGCCGCGCAAGAATGTGTTGTTTCGTCAGGACGTCTGGCGCGAAAAGACGCTGGCCGCCAATATCGATCAGGCGGTCATCATTTGTGCACCGAGCCCGCCGTTTTCGCCGACCTTCTTGAATCTTTGTCTGCTTGCCTGTGAAGCCGCCAATATTCCGGCAACGATCATGCTCAACAAAATGGATCTGCCCGAGTTTGAAGCGTCACACGCGTCGCTTCGACATCTCGAACGCATCGGTTACAACGTGCTGCCAATCTCGGCCAAATTTGACATCGGTCCGCTGCGACCGCTGCTGGAAGGCAAAAAGACCCTGTTCGTCGGCGAGTCCGGCATGGGCAAATCGCGCACGGTGAATAATCTGGTGATGCGTGATGTCGCCAAGGAAGGCGAGATTTCAATTGCGCTCAACGCCGGCAAACACACCACCACCTACACACGCATGTATTGGCTCGACAAAGACACGGCGATCATTGATTCGCCCGGCATGCAGTCGTTCGGTTTGTTTCATTTAGAGGAAGACGATATCGCCTATGCGATGCCGGAGTTCCGCACGTATTTTGGCGAATGTAAATTCAACGATTGTGCACACATGGACGAACCCGGTTGCGCCGTGATTGCCGCGGCAGAATCTGGCAAGATTGAACCGCAGCGTTTTGCGTTTTATCAGGCGCTGATCGAGCAGCAACGCGAATTGCGCCAAGCGCATCCCGATTGGAAAAAATGAAAATGCTGCTCGGACTGCGTACCGTCATCTACCGCGCCGCCGACCTCGCGTCCACCAAGGCCTGGTTCACACAATGGGTCGGGCACGAGCCCTACTTTGATGAGCCGTTTTATGTCGGCTTTAATGTCGGCGGGTATGAGCTCGGCCTGTTACCCGACGGTGACGGTGTGGCCACCTATTGGGGTGTTGATGATATCGACGCCGAGGTGGCGCGTGTGTTGGCGCTTGGTGCCAACATCAAAGATGCGATCACCGATGTTGGTGGCGGCATCAAGACCGCGACGGTGGTCGATCCGTTTGGCAACGTCATCGGGCTGATTGAGAACCCGCACTTTTCCGCGCACGCGGCGGGTTGACAAAGTCCAGCATCCACGCTGCCTTTGAGGTCTTTTTGCCTGAAACGGCAAGCTGGACAGCGACCTTTGATTTTGTATTCCGCCGGTGCCGACGACGTCACTCGTATGCAAGTGCCGTCACCACCGAGCGGCGCAGCGATAGGTACAAACACACCCAGACGGTCACAACGATCAATACGGCACTGGCACACAGGTGCAACATGCCTGACGATGAAAATATCAATGGCACACTGACGTGCAAGAGCATGCGTTCAGCGGCATCGAGCATGGCGCGGGTCAAGACAACCGACCCCGCAATCGAGATTGCGATACCAAGCACCACCACACTCACCGCCTCCACCAGCAGCGTCGTGATTGCAACCAAGCCCGGCGAGATGTGGACAAACCGTGGACAGATGGCTCAGGCCGTTGCGACGGTAATGCTCTTCACAAACTTCGGCGCACGACGTGATTTGCTCGCCTGCTCAAACGAATACGCCATCGCGATCAACGCCGGCTCACTCCACGCTGCGCCGACAAACGATAGCCCGCACGGCAGACCGCTGACAAACCCGGCCGGCACGGTGATATGCGGGTAACCCGCAACCGCCGCCGCTTGCGAGAAGCCACCACCGGCGAAGTCGCCGCGCACAAAGTCGGTCAGCCAAGCGGGACTGCCGCTCGGTGCCACCAGCGCATCGAGCTTGTTGTCTTTTAATGCTTTGTCGATGCCTTCCTCGCGCGAAAACTTGAGGTTGTTGGCCAATGCGTCGAGATACTCTTTACTGTCGAGACCACCCTTGCCGACGGCACGCACAATTGTTTCTTGTTGAAAAAACGGCATCATACGACTGCTGTTTTTTTCGTTAAACGCCATCACGTCCGCGAGTGACTTGATGGGTGAATCCGGCGCGTATTCGGCGAGATAGGCCGCGATGCCCGCCTTGAATTCGTAGAGCAGCACTTCAAATTCGGTGGCGCCGTATTTACCGGCACCGGGCATGTCGGGCAAATCGATCAGGATGGCGCCTTGCGCCTTCAATACCTCGAGGGATTTTTCAATGACAGCTGATACCAGGTCGTTGCGGCCGCCAAACTGGCTGCGTACCACACCGATGCGCTTGCCCTTCAAGCCATCCTTGTCCAAAAATTTGGTGTAGTCCTGCATGCGGGTATTGGCTTCTTTTGTCGCCCCATCCTTTGTATCGGTTCCCGACAACACCGACAACAGCACCGCGGCATCCGCGACAGTTCGTGTCATCGGTCCGGCCGTATCCTGTGACGCGGCGATTGGAATGATGCCGCTGCGGCTGACCAACCCGAGGGTCGGTTTAATCCCGACAATACCGTTTGAATTTGACGGCGAAATGATCGACCCATCGGTTTCGGTGCCGACCGTCACGGTGGCAAAGCCGGCCGCCGCTGCCGCACCCGATCCTGAACTCGAGCCGCTGGTGTTGCGATCAAGTACGTGCGGATTTTTGGTCAAACCACCACGCGAGCTCCAACCGGAGGTTGACCGTGTCGAACGAAAATTGGCCCATTCGGATAAATTGGTTTTACCCAAAATGATGGCGCCGGCCTCACGTAACCGCGTGACAATAAAGGCGTCACTCACGGCACGCGAACCCTGCAGGGCAAGTGAACCGGCGGTGGTTTGCATCTTGTCGGCGGTGGCGATATTGTCCTTGATCAGCACCGGGATGCCGTGCATGGGGCCGCGCACCTTGCCGGCCTTGCGTTCTTTGTCGCGCTCGCGCGCGATCACCAGCGCATCCGGATTGAGTTCGATAATCGAATTGATGCGCGGGCCACCCGTGTCAAACGCCTTGATGCGCGCTAAATAGGCTCGCACCAGCGCCTGGCTGGTGGTCTTGCCGGACGTCATCGCGGCTTGCAGCTCGATGACACCGGCCTCGGCAAGATTGGCGGTGATCGTATTGACGGTGGCGGGTAACGATGGTGCAGCCATGACGCTGTCTCCAAAAATGGTGGCAAATCCGGCGGCAGCCGATGTGTGCAAAAAGTTGCGCCGATTAAATTTCATTTGAGAATGACCTGCTGGCGGACCACACCGGCCTTGTCGTGACGCGCAACAATATCAATCACACCCCGGCCCTTGACCACCCATTTAGTCACCGCCCGGTCTGCCGTCGGCGAGGTATCGGTCCAGAAACTCATCAGCGTGTGTTTATAGGCGCGTCCCTCAAGTTCCCCCATCATTTCACGGCTCAAGCCGGACACAAGCACGGCAGTGTCAGGTAACAAAATCTCCGCAATCACACCGCGTGATTGGCCACGTGCCAGCGCCCGCTTCGACACATAACTCGGCAAATGCCCGGTGTTTTGCACGACCAACGTGATCGCGTGGGTATCCTCGGCGATTTTTTCCGTCTTGAGTTCAAACAGCTCGAGCTTGGGCGAAATCATCGCGTTGTACAGCAGCCATTCCGGAAATTTGGCGACTTCCTTTTCGAGGAAATGTGGCGGTGGATTACGGAACGCGTAGATCTTGTCCCAGCCACCGATTTCGATTTCGCCCAACTGCGGATGGTTGAATTTTTTCCATTCGATGTAGCCTTTACCCTTGAGTTCCTTGTCGGCCCACGCCAGCATCTTCAGATCGTCTTCGACCGGGTGCGAGCGGAACCAGTCGATGTATTTGTAACCGGTGATCCCCGCTTCGCGCATCGGGCACCAGATTTCGATGGTCCATTCGTACAGCCCG
>JANPDI010000113.1:0-5108 GCA_031431435.1 Burkholderiales bacterium | reverse complement strand
CATAACCACCGGTGAGGTAATCGACCGCGCATTGCACTTCAATGGCGTTACCGGCGCACGGCGCCAACAGTGAATTCATGTCGGTGAGCAAGGCGGTGGTTCGCAGCCCCGCGCCGTTGCCCACGTCAACGATGCTGCGGGCGAGTTCGCGTGATTTGTCGAGGCTCGGCATAAATGCGCCGGAACCAACTTTGACGTCCATCACCAGGGTGTCGAGACCCGCCGATAATTTTTTGGACAGGATGGACGCGGTGATCAACGCAATCGACTCCACCGTGGCCGTCACATCGCGCGTGGCGTAGATACGTTTGTCGGCCGGTGCCAGTTCATCGGTCTGGCCGATGATGGCCACGCCAACGTCCGCCACCACGCGTTGAAATTTTTCAATCGTGACGTTGGTTTGATAGCCCGGAATGCTGTCGAGTTTATCCAGCGTCCCGCCGGTGTGACCCAGCCCACGACCGGAAATCATCGGCACATAACCACCACACGCTGCCACCATCGGCCCCAGCATGAGTGACACCACATCGCCTACGCCGCCGGTCGAATGTTTATCCACGACCGGCCCGTTCAGCTTGAACGATTGCCAATCGAGCACACGCCCGGAATCACGCATGGCCATGGTCAGGGCGACGGCTTCAGCGCGCGACATGCCGTTTAAATACGTCGCCATGGTGAAGGCGGCAATCTGCGCCTCACTGACCGTATCAGCGGCAACGCCGTGAATAAAGCCGGCGATCTCCGCCGCGCTCAGCGCGAGGCCATCACGTTTCTTGCGGATGATCTCCTGCGCCAGCATGACCGATCAATACTTTGCCGAGAGGAAAATGCCGGCGATGGTGGCGCTCATTAAATTCGATAACGTTGCCGCCACCACCACCCGTAAACCGTATTGCGCCACCATGCTGCGTAAATGTGGTGCAACGCCGCCAAACGCACCGGCGAGAATCGCGATCGAGGCGATGTTGGCAAAGCCGCACAAGGCAAACGAGAGGATTGCCAGGGTGCGCGGATCAATCACCGTCAGGCCGGCGGCGGCGACTTTTGCCGGCTCCTGCAAATACGGCGCCAGCCCAACGTAAGCGACAAACTCATTAAGAATCAATTTCTGGCCGATCAGATTGCCGGCAAAGGCGGCGTGCTCCCATGACACCCCGAGCATGTAGGCGAGTGGCGCAAACGCTTTGCCAATCAGTGTTTCCATATTGGTGCCGGGATACCCCATCCAGTTGGCAACACCACCGACGGCACCATTGAGCAACGCAATCAAGCCGATAAATGCAATCAACATGGCACCAACCGCGAGCGCGATTTGCAAACCGAGTGCCGCACCACTGGCGGCAGCCTCGATCACGTTTGCCGGTTTCTTCTCTTCAAACTGGATGTTGTCGAAACGGATATTCTCCGGCTCGTTGGATGGACACAATAATTTGCCGAACAACAACCCACCGGGGATGGCCATGAATGATGCGGCGATCAGATATTCCATCTTCACGCCGAGCCCGGCGTACCCAGCCAGCGCGGCACCGGCCACACTCGCCATGCCGGACGTCATGATGACAAATATGGTCGGGCCTTTGAGTTGCCCCACAAACGGTTTGACTGCCGCGCCCATTTCGTTCTGGCCGAGGAAAATAGTGGTGACCGCGCAAAACGATTCGATCTTTGACACACCCAGCAGCTTTTGCAACACCGTACCGACAATGGTGATGATCCAGCGCATCACGCCGAGGTGATACAGCACCGCAATCAGGGCAGTGACATAAATGATCGCCGGCAACACACGGAAGGCAAAAATGAAGCCCATGCCGCCGAACACTTCAAACATCTTGTCGCTGACCAGGCCGCCAAACAAAAACTCGGTGCCCTTGTTGCCGAATTTGAGAATGTTGGTCATGGTCTCGGCAATCGCCTTGAGTGCCGCACTGCCGGCATCCGAGAACAACACCAGCGCGCCGATGCCCATTTGCAATACCAGCGCCGACAACACAATGCGCCAATTGACGCTCTTGCGGTTGATCGAAAATAACCAGCCGATCAAAATCAGCAACGCCACACCAAACAAACTACGGGTTACCTCGGACATTGACGCTGCTCCTCGTTTTTAATCTTGTATGGCAGGATGTTACCGGAGGCGGGGGCAAAAACATATTTGCGGGTGTGTGATGGTTCGTGTATCTGGTCGACGCACCTATTCACCAGCGTAGAAATCAAATTGGACCCCGGACTAAACCCGGGGAAGGTCAAAACACCCGGCTGCCTAACTCCCTTCACCACCCGAACTACCTTCACCGGAGCAGCGAAACAGTTTCATCGTTTCGCGCACGTCCGGTGCCCAAGGTGAATTTCACAATCACCATCACAAATCAAATTGGACCCCGGACTAAATGGCCGATGAACGTGCCACGATGTCCGGGGAGGGTCAAAAACGGGTAACCCGTCAGTTACCTGCCAACCGCTCCCTTAAACAACCGATAAAAATTCGCGGTCGTTGCCTCGGCGATTTCCGCAACCGACACACCACGTAACTGCGCGACAAATTCCGCGACATGTTTCACGTACCCCGGCTGATTCATTTTGCCGCGATGCGGTGTGGGCGCCAGATACGGCGAATCGGTTTCAATCAGCATGCGATCAAGCGGAATATTGCGGGCGACATCCTGCAGTTCTTTGGCGCTCTTGAACGTGACGATGCCGGACAATGAAATGTAAAAACCCATCGCCAATGCGGCATCGGCGACCATTTGGTTTTCGGTAAAACAGTGCATCACACCGCTTGCTTCCTGCGCGTTTTCTTCGGCCATCAACTTGAGCGTATCGGCCGACGAATTGCGGGTATGAATCACCAATGGCTTTTTGCAAATCCTCGCGGCACGAATATGCGTGCGAAAGCGTTCGCGCTGCCAATCGAGTGGTTCCTGCAACCGGTAATAGTCGAGCCCGGTTTCACCAATGGCGACTACCTTGGGGTGATCGGCCAGCCGCAATAATTCGTCGACGGTCGGTTCATGGTCGTCAACCTGCTCATCCGGATGCACACCGGCGCTGCACCAAAGATTCGGCTGTGATTCAGCCACCCGCAACACATCGGGGAAGGTCTTGAGTGTGGTCGAAATGGTCAGCGCATGGGTGACGTCGTTTGCACGCATCAGCGCAAAAATATTGTCGGCGTCGGCCTGCAGCTCGGCAAAATCGAGGTGGCAATGGGAGTCGATAAACATGCGGCATTATCCCATGGGGCTTAGACGGGTAAAAACATTTTTGCCGCAGATAAACGCAGATAAGGTCAAAGGCAAAAGCAATCAATATCCGATTCGGTTTTATCTGCGTTTATCCGCGTTTATCTGCGGCAAAACAATTTACCGCCGCAGCAACAACGCATTGGTAATGACACTCACGCTCGACAGCGCCATGGCGGCGCCGGCGATCACCGGGCTCAACAATCCGGCCACCGCCAGCGGAATACCGATGACGTTGTAACAAAACGCCCAGAACAGGTTTTGACGGATCTTGGCGGTGGTGCGTTTCGAAATATCGATCGCACCCGCCACCAGCGCCGGATCGCTGCGCATGAGGGTGATGCCGGCAGTTTCTTTGGCCACATCGGTGCCGCCTGACATGGCGATGCCGACATCGGCAATTGCCAGCGCGGGCGCGTCGTTGATGCCGTCACCGACCATCGCCACCACATTGCCGTTGATCTTGAGCTGTTGCACCACCTCGGCTTTTTTCTGTGGCATCACCCCGGCGTGCACTTCTTCGATGCCGAGTTCCTTGGCAATTTTGTCAGCAGCCGACTGGTTGTCGCCACTGATCAGTACCGTGCGGATACCCATGGCTTTGAGCGCATCGATTGCCGCGCGTGCGGTTGGTTTGACATTGTCACCAAACGCAAAAAAACCGACGATGGTACCAGCACGTGCCAGCCAGGTGATGGTCCGTCCGGCCTGTTCAAACACGGCGGCGCGTTCGTGCAAAGGTTGCGTTTCAATTCCCTCGTCACGCATCAGACGTTCACTACCAAGCAAGACGATATCGCCGTCAATCGTCCCACTCGCACCACGCCCCGGCAGCGCACGAATATTTTCGGCCGGGGTGAATGACACCTGTTCATCGCCCGCGGCGCGTAACACCGCTTTTGCCAGCGGGTGTTCGCTGCCCGATTGAATCGCCGCCGCCAGCGCCAACATTTCGGTACGCGATGAGTTAAATGACTTCGCCGCAATCAAAACCGGCTTGCCCTCGGTGAGCGTGCCGGTTTTGTCGAACGCAACAATGGTGATGTTGTGCGCCGCTTCGAGCGCCGGGGCGTCCTTGATCAATATGCCCTGTTTGGCGGCCATGCCGGTGCCGACCATGATTGCCGCCGGGGTGGCGAGACCAAGCGCACACGGACAGGCGATCACCAACACCGCCACCGCATTGATCACCGCGTGTGACCAGTCGCCGTTGGTCAATCCCCATCCCAGCAACGTTGCCAGCGCGATGACCAAGACCACCGGCACAAACACGGCGCTGACGCGATCTACCAGCCGTTGAATCGGCGCTTTTTTTGCCTGCGCATCTTCGACCATACGCACAATGCGTTGTACGGTGGATTCGGCACCAATGACCGTGACACGCACGTCGACCAAGGCATCGCCATTAACCGAGCCGCCGGTGATGGTGTCACCAAAGGTTTTGTTGACCGGCAGGCTTTCACCGGTGATCAATGATTCGTCGGCGTGCGTGTGGCCGTTGACCAGTACGCCGTCGGCGGCAAATCGTTCACCGGGCCGCACCCGCATCAAATCACCGATCTTGATATCGCCAATGCCGATTTCACGCTCGACATTGGCTTCAACAATGCGTGCCGTGGCGGGCATCAGCACCTGCAACGCACGAATGGCGGCGGTCGTTTCGCGTTTGGCGCGGCCTTCCAGCCATTTGCCAAACATCACCAGCGTAATCACCACCGCCGCGCTTTCGAAGTAAAGGTGCGGCACGTCGTGCGGCATGTCGCCCGACCCGGCGCGCAACATCAAAAACACCGACAGGCCATAAGCGGCGGAGGTGCCAAGTGCGACCAGCAAATCCATATTGCCCGCGCCCGCTTTGAGCGCACCCCA
>JANPDI010000112.1:0-4083 GCA_031431435.1 Burkholderiales bacterium | reverse complement strand
TGTCACCGCGTCCTTGGCAAAATCAAAATCGGCGGTATTCGCCAACAAAAATCGCAGCGTGTTGCGGATGCGCCGGTAACTTTCAACGACGCGTTTTAACACTTCATCCGAAATGGTGAGTTCACCGGAATAGTCGGTCGCGGCCACCCACAGGCGCAAAATTTCAGCGCCGAGTTGTTCGGATATTTTTGCCGGTGCGACAGCATTAAAGCCGGACTTGGACATTTTTTTGCCGTCGGCATCGACGACAAAGCCGTGGGTGAGCAAATTTTTGTATGGTGCGCGACCGTTCACCGCACAGCTGACCAACAACGAGGAATGAAACCAGCCGCGATGCTGGTCGGAGCCTTCGAGGTACAGATCGGCCTGCGAAGCCTTGCCATCTTTATCAACGCTTTGCAGCGAGGACGTGGTTGCCATCACGGTGTTAAACGTCGCGCCCGAATCGAGCCAGACATCGAGCGTGTCGCCACTTTTTTCGTACATGGCGGCGTCGTTGTCAAGCAATTCTTCGGCGGTGATACGCTGCCAGACTTCGATGCCCTCTTGTTCGACACGAGCGGCAACTTTCTCGAGCAGTACGGGCGTCTGCGGATGCAATTCACCGGTTTCACGATGCAAGAAAAAGGGAATCGGTGTGCCCCACTTGCGCTGCCGCGAAATACACCAATCGGGCCGGTTGGCGATCATGCCGTGCAGGCGCGCCTGACCCCAGTCGGGAAAAAAGTTGGTGGCTTCAATGGCCTCAAGCGCCAATACCCTCAGCGACTTGGTGTCGCCCTTGCCGATGCGATCCATACCGACAAACCACTGCGAGGTCGCGCGAAACACGGTCGGTGTTTTGTGGCGCCAGCAATGCGGGTAGGAATGTTTGAAATTGGTCGTATGGAAAAGCGCGCCGGCGGCTTCAATTGTTTTCACAATCTCAGGCTGGGCTTTCCAGATATTGACCCCGCCAAACAGCGGCAGGGTCGAGGCATACTGACCATTTCCCATCACCGGATTAAGAATCTCCTCGTTGGTCATGCCATATTTTTTGCAGGTGGCAAAGTCATCCACGCCGTAGGCGGGTAAGGAATGGACCATACCGGTACCGGTATCGAGCGTGACGTAGTCGGCCAGATACATCGGCGAGGCGCGGTCGTAGAACGGGTGTTTAAACACGATGCTGTCGAGTTGTTGGCCTTTGACTGTCGCCAACAGCTTGCCTTCCAGCCCATAGGTCTTCAAACATTCGTCAACCCGTGCCGCCGCCAACACCAGACAACCCCGCGTCGTTTCAACCAGTGCGTAGTCAAATTCCGGGTGAATGTTTAGCGCCTGATTGGCCGGAATCGTCCACGGCGTGGTGGTCCAGATCACTGCGTACACTGGACCCGCTGGCAGCGCCGCCAAGCCAAATGCCTTCGCCAATTTGTCACGCTCGCTATCCTGCAACGCAAAGCCAACATCAATGGCAGTAGACGTCTTGTCTTCGTATTCAACTTCCGCTTCGGCAAGCGCCGACTGGCAATCAAAACACCAATTAACCGGCTTCAGGCCGCGATAGACATAACCACGGTCGAACAACGTGCCGAGGGTGCGAATCTCTGCAGCCTCGGTCGCAAAATTCATCGTTTTGTACGGATGATCCCAGTCACCGAGCACACCGAGCCGGACAAAATCGGCCTTCTGCAATTCGATCTGTGATTCGGCGTGTTCACGGGCGAAGCCCATGAGTTTTTCCACCGGCAGATTTTTGCCGTGCTGCTTCTCGACAAAAATTTCGATCGGCATGCCATGGCAATCCCAACCCGGCACATACACCGCGTCGAAGCCCGACATCTGTTTGGACTTCACCACGATGTCTTTCAGCACCTTGTTGACCGCATGGCCGATGTGAATCGCCGCGTTGGCGTAGGGCGGGCCATCGTGCAGGATAAATTTAGGACGACCGTTGCTGGCCTGACGAATTTTTTCGTAGCGCTTGCTGTCCTGCCAGTGTTTGACCCAGCCCGGCTCGCGTTTGGCGAGATCGCCCCGCATCGGAAACGGCGTATCCGGCAGGTTGAGGGTGGTTTTGTAATCCGGCTCTTTTACGTCAGTTGGCGCGTCCATCGGCATTCATCCTTGACAAGATTTCCCGGGCCTTCGCGGTATCGTCATGCATATGCACAACGAGCGCGTCGAGGCTCGCAAATTTTTGTTCGTCGCGGATTTTTTCGATGAAGGTGACCTGCAGGCGTTTGCCGTACAGATCGCTTGCATAATCGAAGAGGAAGACTTCCAAATGCGGGCGGTTTTCTGATGAAACCACCGGATTGGTACCAAGATTGGCGACCCCGTTGAGGATGACGCCACGCTCTACTACCTGTCCCGCCACTCCCTCGAGTCCGCGAGTTACAAGCCGACATTGTACCGCAAACACCCCGCCGAGCGCGGGTTTTCGGCCGGTCAGCGCGACGTTTGCGGTCGGAAAGCCCAGCGTGCGGCCGAGTTTTTTGCCGTGCGTGACACGGCCGATCATGGCATAACGCCGTCCCAACATTGCGGCGGCGGCGTCCAACCGCCCTGCCGCGAGTGATGCACGAATGGCAGACGACGATATGCGCGCGCCGTCAATGCCGGCAATATCGGCCATGGTTTCCACCACGATGCCGTGTTCGGCGCCGTAGCCACGCATCAGCGCCACGTCGCCCGCACGTTTGGCACCAAATCGAAAGTCGTCGCCGACCATCAACCAGCGAACATTGGCCGCGCGCAACGCATCCAGAAATGCGATTGGTGATTGTGCGGCGAAACGCGCGTCAAACCGCGGGATGACCACCCGGCCAATACCGGCACGCTGGAACGCGGCGAGTTTTTCACTGACACTCATCAACCTCGGCGGCGCGATGTCCGGTGCCTGGTTGAGTCGGGCAAAAAATTCACGCGGCAGCGGGGCAAAGGTCAGCGCTGCCGCCTCAAGTCCGAGTCGGCCGGCGGCCTCGCCGGCGCGCGCCAAAATCACCTGATGGCCCAAATGGACGCCGTCAAAATTACCAATGGCCAATGCCAACGGTTGGGTGGATGGCGCGATGCAACGCAATAGTCGCATTACGTGGCCCGCCGCGAAAATTCACGCAGCCGAAATCCCATCAACCAAAGACTGGCGAAATACACCACCACCCCGGCAACAACCAAGCCGCCGAGTTTGACCGCGCGCGTCCACGCTCCCATGGTCAGCCAGGATGTTTCGGTGCCCATCATCCACCACAGCGCGCCGGCCATAAAGTACAACGCGACCATCAGCTTGAGGAAAAACACCAGCCAATCCGGTTGCGGATGGTAGTTGTCATGTTTGCGAATGAAATAGAACAACAACCCGGCATTGACACACGCGCCCAGACCGGTCGCCAGCGCGAGCCCGGCGTGCTGTAAAAATGGCACGAAGGCGAGATTGAACAGCTGCGTGACACACAGCGTGAAAATGGCAATCTTGACCGGTGTCTTGATATTTTGCCGGGCATAAAAGCCGGGCGCGAGGATCTTGATCAGCACAATGCCCGCCAACCCGACCGAATACGCAATCAACGCAGCGCGCGTCATCAAGACATCGTCAGCGAGAAATTTGCCGTGTTGGAAGATGGTGGCAATCAACGGCGTCGCCAAAATACCGATGCCAACGGCTGCCGGTAGCGTCAGCATCAGGGTTAGTCGCAATCCCCAATCGAGCAGCTTGGAGTATTCAGCTGTGTCGGCATTGGCGTGATGTTTTACCAGCGACGGCAACAAAACCGTGCCGATGGCAATGCCCAACAGCGCCGATGGAAATTCCATCAAACGATCCGCATACGAAATCCAGGAGACCGCACCATCGCCCAGATGTGACGCAATCTGGGTATTGAGCAGGATTGAAATCTGCGCAACCGACACACCGAGTGTCGCCGGCAGCATCAGCTTTAAGATGCGCCCGACGCCTTCGTCGGCGCGCGCTTCTTTGATCTTCGACCAGCGCCAGGTCAACCGCGGCAACATGCCGATGCGGCGCAATGCCGGAATCTGGAAGGCAAGTTGCACCACACCGCCGGCCAACGCACCCCATGCCAGCGCGAGAATCGGCGG
>JANPDI010000111.1:0-7854 GCA_031431435.1 Burkholderiales bacterium | reverse complement strand
CACGGTACCGCGCCGGATATTGCCGGACAGGACAAAGCGAATCCATCCGGCCTGATCAATGCCGCCGTCATGATGTTGCGCCATGTTGGTCAGGTTGCGGTCGCAAACCGCGTCGCCAACGCCTGGTTGTCGACCATTGAAGACGGCATTCATACCGGTGATATTGCCGGCGAGAATTCAAAAAAGCTGGCCGGCACGACTGAATTTGCCGATGCCGTGATTGAACGCCTTGGTCGCGCACCAAATACATTACAAGCGGTCAATACCGGCGCAATGCCAACCCTTAACCTGCCGACTGTGAAACTCAGCGCAACGCCGGCGAGAAAGGACATGGTCGGGATTGACGTATTTATCGACTGGCGCACCGCGTCAGGTGCGGGTGACGCCGAGGACCTTGCTGCCGTTCTTAATGGCATTGACCATCACAATCTGAAGCTTGTGCTGATTACCAGCCGCGGTGTAAAAGCCTGGCCGAACGGCATTCCGGAAACATCATTGACCGACCATTGGCGCTGCCGATTCATGGCAAAAGAAGCCGGCACCATCCGCCACCGTGACATCGTTGCGATGCTCAGTCAAGTGGCCGAGGCTGGACTGGACTTCATCAAGACCGAATCGCTTTGCCTGTTTGACGGCAAACCCGGTTACTCGCTTGGGCAGGGTCAATAACACATACAACATCGCCAATACCCGCAAATGAAATGTGGTTGAAACCCACACAAACTTCGTGGAAACTTCCACGCATCATTGCTGTCGAACGCTCGTGCAACAAATCGTTTTCTTTTGAAAGGAAAAACGTCAATGCAATCCGAAATTCAAAGCATTAACCCGTCAACCGCCGGTACCATCGGCGCGGCGCAAAATCGTGTGCTGCGCAATACCTATATGCTGCTGGGGCTTTCGCTGGTGCCAACCGTATTGGGCGCCTTTATCGGCACAACGATGAAGTTTTCGTTTTTTGCCGGATCCCCTGTGTTTGGTTTCATCGCGTTTTTGGCGATTGCGTTTGGCTTTTTCTACGCCATTGAAAAAACCAAAAACAGCGCATGGGGTGTCGCCATCCTGTTGGGTTTCACGTTTTTTATGGGACTGATGCTGTCGGGCGTGATCAGCCGTGTATTAGGTCTGTCCAACGGCGGTCAACTGATTGCGCTGGCAGCGGGCGGCACGGCGGTGATTTTCTTCGGCATGGCAACACTTGCCGGAACGATCAAGCGCGACCTCACCAACATGGGCAAGTTTCTGTTTGTCGGCATGATCATTTTGCTGGTGGCGGCCTTTGCCAATATTTTCCTGCAAATTGCCGCGCTGACATTGACCATCATGGTGGTCGCGATCGGTATTTTCTCGGCATTCCTGATGTATGACATCAACCGCATCATCACTGGTGGCGAGACCAATTATGTTTCCGCGACGCTGGCAATTTACCTGAGCATCTACAACATTTTTGCGAATCTGTTGGCCCTGCTCGGCATTACCAATTCAGATTAGCGATTGACGTTATTGCACGAAAAAAACGGCCACAAGTGTGGCCGTTTTTTTCGCCTGCTGTTCAAGATCTGTCACGCTCAAATACCGCGATCGACTCGACATGGGTGGTGTGCGGAAACATATTCACCACCCCCGCCGCCGTGAGCCGGAAGCCGTTGGTGTTCACCATCACGTCCGCATCACGCGCAAGCGTCGAGGGACTGCAAGAGACATAAACCACCCGCGTCAATTCTGGGCGCAATTCACGCGTCAACAATTTGCAAACGTCAAACGCACCATCACGCGGCGGATCAATCAACATCTTGGCGACCCTTGGCACACGCGCCATTGCACGCTCCTGGTCGGTATAGAGGTCGGCGGTAAAAAACGTCGCGTTTGCGCCTAAACCGTTCCGGGCGGCATTATCGACGCCACGCTGTGTCAGCGCCTCACTGCCTTCGACGCCGACGACGGTGGCGCCACGACGTGCGATTGGCAGTGTGAAATTGCCAAGCCCACAGAACAAATCCGCCACCAGCTCGCCCGGCTGCGGGTCAAGCAGGTCAATGGCGCGTTCCACCATCAGCCGGTTGACGGCGTGGTTTACCTGCGTGAATTCGGTCGGCCGAAAATTTATTTCGAGATCGAAT
Organism: Burkholderiales bacterium; assembly: GCA_031431435.1. Classification (GTDB taxonomy): domain Bacteria; phylum Pseudomonadota; class Gammaproteobacteria; order Burkholderiales; family Usitatibacteraceae; genus UKL13-2. Next base: position 5,734 of record JANPDI010000111.1, on the reverse strand, counting down.
TCCGGCAAGGTATAGGTCACCGCCGGCATATCAAGCGGGTACCACGGCACGGCGGTTTCGGGCCCCTTCACCTGCAGCCAAAATTGCAGACGGTGTGACGCTCTGTACGCATCCGCAAACGCCTTCAGCCTGGTTTCATCTTCAAGCGTGAGTGCATCCATGATGCGCAGCACCAGCGCCGTGACGTTCTCGCCGACCGCAACTTCAATCTGTGGAATGCGGTCGCGAATATCCAGACTGGTCAACACCGTGCGTAGTGGATCAATCAACCCACCAAGACCACCCGCCAGCACTTCGCACGAATGCATATCGGCAACAAAGCCGGCTTTTTTCTCGCGGAAACCCACCAACACACCACCCTTCTTGGCAACGTAATGTACCGACATGCGGGCGCGATGCCGGTATGCCCATGGCGCGGCGTAGATTGGTGGCAACACCCGTTCAGGCGTAACTTTGCCGATGCGGGCGAGATTGTCCTCCAGCACACGCTGCTTGGTGGCCACTTGCATTTGCGGACTGGCATGTTGCAACGCGCAGCCACCACAAATTCCGAAATAGCGACAACGCGGTGTTATCCGGTCTGACGATTGATGTCTGATTGACACCAGCGTGGCGGTCTCGAAGTTTTTTTTCTTGCGCGAGGGCTTGTAGACCACCGCCTCACGTGGCAGTGCACCCTCAATAAATACCACCTTTCCATCGACATGGCTGACCCCGCGACCCTCATGGTCGAGCGATTCGATGTTGGCGATGAATGGGCCATCCGACCGCACGGCGGCAGCCGGATCTGTTGGGGGGGGCTGGCTTTCCACTGACAAAAACTTTCCCGATCAAAATGATTGAGCCGGAATTATTGCATTTGCATCGGCGAAACCCGAAAATCCACCTATCAATCGCCAAAATTGCCACCTCGTCTCGATGGTGACGGGCCGGACAATGCCAATTCGTCATTTGTAGTTGCCTCGCGCCCAAAAATCCAATAACCTTGCGGCACGAAAATAACAATTATGTTAAATGCATCAGTGTGTCTGGGAGATTCATGAAAAATCGTCATCACGTTCATCATCGCGGAAAACTGTTGCTGTCGGCTGGCATTTCGATATTCATTGCAATTGCCGCGCTTTCCCATCCGGCGTCAAGTGCCAACGCACAATCGGCAACGGCCAAGCCCGCTGATGTCATCACAAAATCCAAGGCGCTGATCGAAGGCAAGAACGCTGAGGCCGCCTACAAGCTACTGTTTCCGCTGGAAAATGAGCGCGCCGGTGAAGAAGTGTTTGACTACTGGTTTGGTGTTGCCGCATTTGAAACCAACCGGCTTGAACGTGCGGCGATGGCGTTCGAACGGTCACTTGTCGCCAATCCGGATTTTGACAGTGCGCGACTTGAATTGGGCCGCACTTACCTGCGAATGGGTTCACTGGACCTGGCGGAACAGGAATTTAAACGACTCGTCGGCCGCGCACCAAATCCTCAGGGAAAATCGTTACTGGAGGGCTACCTCGCCGAAATTTCACGCTTGAAAGCCAAACAGCGGTTTTCAATGTCAAGTTATGTTGAAGCCGGCGGCGGGCGCGACAACAATCTCTCGTCGAGCACACGCGATTTCCCCGGCGCCATTCTGAATTCCTTTGGCCTGGCCGGTATTCAACCGACGGGCAATTCGATCCGCCGCGGTGACAATTATGGTGCCGTGAATGTTGGTCTTGACCTCGTCAACCGCTACCGCGAAGACCGGACGTTTTTCTTTGCCGCCAACGCGCGCGCGCGGTTTTTTGGCGAGTACGACGACTTCAATCACACGTTGATCGATGCGGTAGGTGGCCATGAATGGCGGTTTGGTGAACGCAGCCTCGGTCTGTCGGCGTTTGCCCAACAGTTCAAACAGGATGGCGCATTTGACGCGGCTTCAGCCGCCGTCCGCGTCACCAATAACCGTACCATCGGTGGAATTGCGGCTGATTGGCGGACACCACTGTCGGCGAAAACCAACCTTGCATTGGGTCTGCAAGCAGGCAGCGTGCGTTACCAATCAAACAAGACCCAGGATACCGATCAACTGACGTTCTCCACCTCGGTGCAGACGTCACCAACCTGGATGACCGGTGGCAGCGTTTCCGCATTGGCGTTTTTTACCAAGGAGCGCGCCAAGCGAACGCTCAACGAATTTGTTGATACCAGCGTCTCGCGCAAGTCCTACGGTACCCGCTTCACCGTCGCGTCCGACCCGCGCGAGGCCTTTTCATGGTCCGCCAGCGTTGCGTGGACACGCCGGGCCGATGAAAAACCATTTGCCCGTGCCGGGTTGGTTGAGTTTGGCGTGGACAATCTTTACGACTTTACCGCCCGCGTAGGCTGGCGCATCACGCCAGCCTGGTCGATCCTGCCATACATCACCTATATGGACAACCGGTCGAACATACCGTTGTACGCATTCCGAAAAGCGGATGGTGGTTTTGTCATTCGTCGCGATTTTAAATAGGGAACGAACATGATTACCCATCAAGCGATCGCAGCAACATTCTCCACGCGGCTCAGCGCCGTGGCGGCCATATTCCTGGCGGTAATTTTTGTATTGCTCGCTGGAACCGCCACCGCGCAGCCGGCGGGGAACATACAATTTGTTAGTGGTGGCGTCGAAATTGAGCGCGGCGACCAGAAGTTTCCGGCAATGCGCGCCACGCTGGTCAATGTGGGCGACCTCATCCGCACCTCGCCAAACGGCAATATCCAGATGAACATGATCGACGGTGCGTTTTTGTCGCTGCGTCCCGGTAGCGAGATGCGCGTCGAAAAATATGAATTCAGCCCGACACAAACGACGGTCGGCGACGCCGTGATCGGGCTGCTCAAGGGAACGCTGCGCACCTTCACCGGCGAAATTGTCAGTCGCAACCGTGATCGATTCAAGATGCGCACAGCGGTCGCCACCCTCGGTATTCGTGGCTCTGGCAATGTGTTGGCGCATTACGATGCGATCGGCACCATCAATCACACGCTCACCGGGGCACATAGCGTGACCAGCAATGCGGGTGGCACCCTGGTGTCGATGCCGGGACAAACCATTCAAGTCTTGGCGGGACAGGCGCCGCGTTATATCCCGACGCCGGCATTTATCGCCCAGGCCGCGTCACCCGCGCCAAAGAGTTCTTCGAGCAGCGGTGAAACCGAGAAAGCCGCCGAGCCGACCGCTACCCCGCCGGCAAACACCACCAGTGCCGCAACCGCCGCGCCACCACCGCCGTCAACGACGTCTGCTGCCCAAGCCAACACAGCGGCGACTGCCGCAATTGTTGCGGCAACCACCACCCTGACCGGCGGTGTTTTTACCGTACGCGGTATTGATGCGTCGTTACCGGCCGGCAACCAGGGCGTGTTTGTACAAACCGGCGCAACGGGCAATACCACGGCAATCCTCAATGCGGCCGGACAATTGATTGAACTGCGCAATGGTGATATTTCGGTAAACATGTACGGCAACGCCGCATTTCCGGCAGGTTATACGCCGTCAGGTTCGCCTGATGCCACCGTCAGTTTCTCGGGCGGATCCCACCGGGACGGATTCAAAACGCCCGATGGAAGCGTGATAATTGGTCGCTGGACGGGTGGTAATATTTCGCTGCTCAATAACACCCTGGCGCCGACTGATCCGAACTATCGATTTGATTCGCAATTGGGCAATCGTAGCCTCTCCTACGGTCTGGTGACGCCAACGCTAGCCAGTGTGGCCAGCACCTTCACCGGCAGCAGCACCTACAACCTGCTTGCGGCGACCGCGCCAACCGATGCGGTTGGCAATGTCGGCACATTATCGTCCGCGACCATCGGGGTTAATTTCAGCCTGCTCACCGCACGATTGAACGCTGCACTCGCCGTCAATAATCAAAATCTTACGTTGTCCGGCAACAGCAGCTTCGCCCGCGGCAGTTCCTTACTGCAATGGACGTCAGGTTCGGGCACGCTGAATATTGGCTGCAGTGGCAGCAATTGTGCGGGTATCGGCTACAACGGCAGTGTTGGGGCCAACATCGCCGGCGCAACCGGCAGTTTTATCGGCGGCCAATATCGGATCAACCCGATTCGTATTGCCGGCAGCGCGCTGGCCGATTTGATTACCGGCCACTTTGTATTGCAAACTTCGACGAACCCCGTTGCTGGTGGCAGTATCTCCGATCCCAACGCGGTTCCAGCAATGCGCTCGTCGAATCCACTGTCAACCGGCGGCTACGAAGGTATATTCCCACAGGGCGGTACGGCCGTCTTTAATGCCGCGGGTCAGATGATTGGCGCACGCAATGGAACCTTCACCGCATTTATCTCGTCTGGCGGCGTCGGCGGGATCGTTCCTGCCGGTTACATAGGTGTTACCGCCAACGACGCCAGCTATGAATTAATTGGCGGCCAACATCGCGATGCATTTCGCACCAGCGATGGCAGCGTCATTCTGGGCCGCTGGGAAGGTGGCGCAATCGAAGTTCGCGACAACGGCCAGCCCAATAGCGCCGCACGCGTTTATAACCTTGGCGCGCGCAGCGCCGCATATGGCGTGTTCCGGTATACCGATTCCGCAATCGCCAGTACCTTCACCGGCACCACCACCTATTCACTGATCGGTTCAACACTGCCGACCGACGGCGCCGGCAATGTCGGACGGCTCAACTCATGGACCGTCGGTTTCAACTTCAACAGCCTGACGGCAACGCTGAACGGCTCGCTGAGTATCAACAACCAAAATCTCACGATCGTCGGCCAGCCCACGCCGTTTCAGCAGGGCAGCCCCTTCGTAAATTGGGTCTCGCTTGATCCAAACAATCCAAGTACGCTGGCAGCAAATACCATGGCGATCACCTGCAGCGGGTCAAATTGCAGCAGTCGCGGCTACGTTGGTGTGACAAGCACCGGGTTGGCCGGCGCCACCGGCCAGTTTGCCGCCGGCCAATACCGCATTACGCCGACGGGTGTGCAGGGCAGCGGCGGCGCGATGCCTGATCACATTTCAGGCTTTTTTGCGTTACAAGCCGCGACGGCACCAACGGTCGGCATATCGGTGCCACAGACAGGCACGGCAACATTATCGTTTGGGTCGCTGTCAAACGTGACGGCTGGTTTCAACACAAATAACAATACAAACTATTTGCCAAATGCCATCAGTGGCACCGTCAATGCCAACTTCTCCAACCGTACGGTCGGCTTCAATGCGACGGTCAGCTCGACCACGACCCCGGGTGGCGCGGCTGGCCCAACCTTCACCGCCAGCGCGTCAAATTTGCCGCTGGTTGGCGTCGGATTTTCCGCCGCAACCGGTACAGGGTTGCCGACCAACGTTGGTGCATTAACCGTGACCTGCAGCGGTGCGTGTGCGGGCGTGCAACCAGTGGGACGCTTTGACGGCTTCTTTACGGGCAATACTGGCACTGCCGGACGGGCGTTTTTCACCCTTGGCAGCCTCAATGGAGATGGCATGGCCGGAATTGCGGCCTTTGGCACACCCGGCGCGCCGGTCGCACCAGTTGCGCCGTTGGCATTCATCGCGCAGGATGCCGGACGTGGCGCAAGAGCGGTTGATGCAGCGAACTACCTGCCGGCAGGTGCCTTCGGCAATCGTTTGTTGGCTGATCCGCGTCGTCGCAATGCACCGGCAATCTACCACTGACAATGTATCGCCTCAGGCGTTACGCAGGCGCAGCAGCCGCTTGATCCCCAGCCACTGTTGACGCCAAAATGTTTCGCCATA
>JANPDI010000110.1:0-3662 GCA_031431435.1 Burkholderiales bacterium | reverse complement strand
CAACCACGCATTTTGCGGATTCCAGTCGGTCTCGGTGTAGTGGTTGCGGGTGGTGACACCAATCACGCCATCACGATAACGAATGCGTTGCAGCATCCAAAAAAATTCCTGCCACGATTGTGACATCGCCATCGCGTAGGTGTGTTCGGCAAACACCACACAATCACTTTTCGCCAGATTGAACAGCGGCTGATCGTCAATGGTTTCGTAGGGAAATTCGCCGAGCAGGTAGATTTCATACGGCTGGCCGATATTCTTGCGCCCCAGATGCGCGATGCGTGCGCGGAAGTCCGGCTCAACGACCTGCAGATAGGCGAGATAACGGCCGACCTCAGCCGGTACCATCCGAAACAGCGGCTTGTTAATGAGCGCCGTGAGGGCGGCGGTATCGATACCAACTTTTATGCCGGCTTCCATCTGCCGGGCGCTTGGCGCGACTGGCGGTGACGACACCGGCGCAACGCCGGCACAGCCGGTCAGGATCAATACGACAAGCAACATCAACGAGAAGTGGCGGCGCATATGTGAAGCCATAAGTCAAAGCAGGATGATACCGCGCTAAACTGTGCGACATGCAAGGTGCGTTTATGTTTGCGCATAAACGTTAAACGGGAAGCGCGTACGCCGACGGTTAATACCGTCGACAAGTCGCGCACTGCCCCCGCAACGGTGATTGGAATATTCGGCATTGCAGTTCCACTGAATCGAAACTTGATTTGGGAAGGAAATGCCGACGACGAAGAAATAAATCGTCAATCCATCAGTCCGGAGACCGGCCTCGCATCGCCGGCGACACGATCCATGCCGCCGGTGTTGCGCGCGCATGGCAAGGACGGACATTCATCACTGATTGCCTTTGCCGTGCGTGCAACCGATATGCCACTTGCGGGGACGCTCGTGGATTTTGATGAAAATCACATGGAAAACCTGAATCGTTTCACCGTCGCACGCAATAGCCCTTCACCCCGCCGACAACGCCGCTTTCGAACGTCGGCTTTTATTAGCCTGGCTTTTTTTGTCGCCATCGGCAGTTGTATCGCACCCGGCGCAATGGCGCAGACCGCGCCAATCGACACGCTATTTGTCACCGCCACCCGTACCGCCAAGCCGCTCGCCGACGTGCTTGCCCAAGCCACCATCATCACCCGCGACGAAATTGACGCGGCCGGACTGGTGGGTCTCACCGACCTTTTGCAACGCCGTGCCGGCGTTGAAATCCGCGCCACCGGCGGGCCGGGTCAGCCATCGGGTGTGTTTATTCGGGGTGCGAATGCGACCCACACAGTGGTGCTGGTGGATGGGTTGAGGCTTGGCTCATCAACATCCGGCAGCGCGGCGTTTGAAAACATCCCGCTCGATTTAATTGAGCGCATCGAAGTTGTCAAAGGCCCGCGCTCTGGTCTGTATGGTGCTGATGCGATTGGTGGCGTGATTCAGATTTTCACGCGCAAAGGCCGGGGTACCAACGGCAGCGTGACACTCGGTGCAGGCAACATCGGCGCGCGACAGGCGAATGCGCAACTCAGTGTTGCGGGTGATGCAACACAATTCACGCTGGTGGCGGGCACACAAAAATTTTATGCGCCATCGGCGACCAATCCACTCGCCGGTTCGTTTACGTTCAACCCGGACCGCGATCCATACCAAAACACCAACGTGAAAATGGGACTCTCCCATCAATTCCGTAAAACTGACCGTATTGCGCTCGATATCTGGCAGTCGCTGGGCAAGACCGATTTTGATGGTGGCGCGGGGTCCGTTCGTGCGCGCAACGACCAGCGGCTCGCCGGGCTCGGTCTGGAGCTCGACAATGACCTTGCCGACGGCTGGCGTTCACGCGCGCACGTGGGGGAGACAACCGACGATATCCGCATCCAATCCGCTTTTCCCGGTACATTCAAAACCCGGCAGCGGCAATTGGCTTGGCAGGGCGAATTCACGTTGTTGTATGGTGACGTGACCGCAGGCGTGGAGCGTCGCGACGAAAATCTTTCCAGCACAACCAACTATACGACCAAATCCCGGACGACTGATGCCATCTTTGTTGCGGCGAGTCAGCGGGTGGCGGCATTCACCATTAACGTGAATATGCGTCGCGATCGTGAAGATCAGTTTGGTTCACGCATGACGGGCGGCGGCTCGTTAGGCTGGAACATTGATGCGGGGCAGCTTCTGTACGTGAGCGCAGCCAATGCGTTTCGTGCGCCGTCATTCAATGATCTTTATTTTCCGGGCTTTTCCAACCCCTTGTTGCAGCCGGAAAAATCACGCGCCACCGAAGCGGGCTGGCGCATCACGCAGCCAAATCTCCGATTCAACGCCGCGATATTTGAAAACAAAATCGAAAACCTGATTGCGTTTGATTTTGTGACATCCAAGCCACAAAACGTGCAGCGGGCAACGATTCGCGGCGTGGAAGTGACCATTGATTCGATGGTGTTCGGCGTCGACTGGCGTGCACAACTCACGGCGCAGGACCCCAAAAATGCAATCACAGGCAAATTGCTGCGTAGCCGTGCCAAGTCGTTTGGGGCAATCGGTGCCGGCCAGACTAATGGTGTGTGGCAATGGCGGATTGACGCCGTGATGAATGGCTTGCGCTTTGATTCTGCCAATGAATCAGCGGGCTCGCGGATGGGCGGTTACATGTTGGTTAACGCCGCGTTGCGATATCGCATTGACCAAAACTGGCTCATTGAAGTCGTCGGTAACAACCTCGGTGACCGTGTCTATGATTTGGCCCGGGGCTATAACCAACCACGACGACAGCTGATGCTGAATCTAAAATTTAACAGCAAGTATTGACAAAAAGATGGCTAAAAAGCACTGATTGAGGCGGCCGGGCAACCTGGCTGAACGCAAACAGCGCTGTTTCTGATCATCGGTTGATGTGCCTCAACAGCAAGGGATGGATTTGCGCCTAGATTGACAATCAAGGCGCGTTTTTTCCATGCCGGAGGTACGATGCACGGTCCACTTATCGAAAACAGAAGGCAGTTTCTATCCAACGTCGCCATGCTTGGTTTGGCCGGTTTGGCCGGGTGTGGCGGGGGCGGCGATGCCGGCGGCATGAATGGCGGCATGAATATGGGCGGTGCCGGTTTGCCGTCCCCCGGTGTCACCGGCGGCGGGGTATTACGTACGCTGTCGGTACTGTCGGGCAACACGCTGACCGCGGCGGCAGGTCGCTATGATCTGGGTGGTGGTAGCCGTGATGGCGCCAATTTATATAACGGTTTGTGGCCATCGCCGCTGATTCGACTGGCGAGTGGCGGGGTGCTTGATCTAACCCTGCAAAATCAGCTCAACGAGCCGACCAATATTCATTGGCATGGGTTGGCCGCCGCGCTTGGTATGGATGGTCACCCGATGGAAGTGGTGGCAACAGGTTCAAGCCGCCGCTATCAGTTTCCACTCATTGAGCGGCCCGGCACCTATTGGTATCACCCACATCCGCATGAGGCGACGGCACGGCAGGCGTATTTTGGTTTGGCGGGATTGTTGATTATCGACGACGGTAATGACGCCCAGCGTGGTTTGCCCACCGGAGCGCGAGACATTCCACTGGTGCTGGCGGATAAACGCGTCAGCAATGGTGCATTGGTTTACCAGCCGTCGGTGATGGACATGATGACCGGCTGGATGGGCAATGTTCTGACCGT
>JANPDI010000109.1:0-6640 GCA_031431435.1 Burkholderiales bacterium | reverse complement strand
TCGTCATTCTTGATGACGCTGCCCGACGGCGTGGTCGCGCCAATCAAGCCGGCGCAGCTTGGGTATACATAAAACGCGCCTTCCGGTGTGTGGCACGCAAGCCCTTTGGCGTCATTCAACATTTTCACCACCAGATCGCGACGCTTTTTGAATTCCGCATTGTGTGGCGCAATAAAGTCCTGCTGGCCGTTGAGGGCTTCGACTGCGGCAGCCTGGCCGATCGAGGAGGGGTTGGATGTCGATTGTGATTGCACGTCACCCATCGCCTTGATGAGTTTTTCCGGACCACCGGCATAACCAATGCGCCAGCCGGTCATGCAATACGCTTTCGAGACGCCATTCATGGTCAGTGTGCGGTCATACAAGCCCGGCTCAATCTGCGCCGGTGTGGCGAATACAAACTCGTCGTACACCAGATGCTCATACATGTCGTCGGTCAACACCCAAACGTGCGGGTGGCGCATCAGCACATCGGTGAGCGCCTTCAACTCGGCGCGGGTATAGGCGGCACCGGAAGGATTGGACGGCGAATTGAGCAACACCCATTTGGTGCGTGGGGTGATCGCACGTTCCAGATCCGCGGGGTCGAGCTTGAAATGATTTTTTTCGCTACACGGCACAATCACCGGGGTGCCTTCGGCCAACAACACCATCTCCGGATATGACACCCAGTACGGGGCCGGGATCACCACTTCATCACCGGCTGAAAGGGTTGCCATAAATGCGTTGTACAACACCTGCTTGCCACCGGTGCCGACGGTGATTTGTTTGGTCGTGTAGGTCAGGCCATTTTCGCGCTTAAATTTTGCGACAATCGCTTCCTTCAATTTTGGGGTGCCGTCAACGGCGGTGTACTTCGTATCACCGGATTGAATCGCACGAATCGCCGCGTCTTTAATATTTTGTGGGGTATCAAAATCCGGCTCGCCAAATGACAGGGCAATCACGCTTTTGCCGGACGCTTTCAGTGCGGCGGCCTTGGCGGAAATGGCGATGGTGGCAGAGGGTTTGACGCGTGAGAGGCGATCAGCGAGCTGCATGGGAAGGGTCCGTGTTGATTAAAACCGCATGGTGTCGGTGGCATCGCACATGGTGCGGGGCAGCACAATTATAGGTGAGGTCTCACTGTTGCAGGAAGAGTGGGGTTTCCAGCAGCGTTTTTGTCTGCTGCTGACCCAAAGCCAACATCGCGATTTCCCATACAAGCGGCGGTTTAACGTAGTCACGCACGGAATATTCGTCGTTGACCCCCTTAATTTGTGTGCCGATGACCGGTCGCGACGGCATGTCGCAAGCACAGGCGATTTTCAGCGTTTGCCATGATCGCGACGCAATGCGCCGATGGCGCCGATGATTATTCCGGCAATCCCGCTGAGGATCATGGCTTCGCCGAGAATATGATGCCGGCCGCCCAGCGGCATCAGCATCAGCATCGCCCCGCTGATCATCAGTGCCGCGAAGATGACGGCATGTGCGAGCCGCTCAAGATTTCGACTGAATCGAGCTCCCAGCGCCTCAAGACTCGGCAGCCGGCCCAGGTCGCCTTCGGCAAATCGCCGCAGGACCCTGCGTGTATCGCCGGGCGCATCCATGATCAGGCGCTCCACGTCGCGCGCCAGCCGTGTGGTGTTGTCTTTTATCCGCTCCGGCGAGAAATGCTGCGCGGTCAGGCGTGAAATTTCATGGCGAAACGATTCCATGTAGTTATGTTCCGGGGCAAGTTTGCGGATCATGGATTCAAGGATGACGAACGCACGCGTCAACATGACAAACTCGCCGGGATTGTGGACGCCGTTGCGACTGCCGGCGCGCAGCAGGGACTCGAATGCATCGCCGATTGAAACCTCCGCCAGATTGGTCCGGCGAATTTCATACAGCGCGGCTTTGATGTCCACCAGCAATGCCGCCCGATCGACTTTCTCGCTGCCCGGCGCCATTTCAAGATAGGCCTCGGTGGCGGCGCGCGCATCGCCTTTGACGACCGCTTCGAGCAGAAGTGTCAGCGATTCGCGCATCGGCTCGTCAAGCTCGCCGGTATTGCCGAAATCGAGCAGGGAGACGCGGCCGTCAGGCAGGATGAAGACATTGCCCGGATGCGGGTCGGCGTGGAACAGACCTTCTTCGAAGATGGTCTGCAGCATCATCGTCACCAGGGTGTTCATCGCCTTCGGCATTGCTTCCTTGTGCCGCCGGGCATAGTGATCAATGCGTTTGCCGGCCGAAAACTCCAGCGTGAGCACACCGCCCCCCGAGCACTCCGGCACAACATCCGGGATCCACAGATCGGGAAAATCCGCCATCGCGGTACGCACCAGCACGACGGAGCGCGCTTCGCGGGTGAAATCGGTTTCCCGTTTCAGGCTAATGGAGAATTCATGCACGACCACCGGGAGGTCAAGTGCACGCAGGCGCGGAAACAGCTTTTCTCCCAGCGCCACCAGATAATTCAGTGCCGCCATGTCAGTGGCAATCTTTACGTTAAGTCCGGGACGCTGCACCTTTACCGCCACCCGCCGCCCGTCCAGCATGGTTGCTTCATGCACCTGGGCAATGGTGGCTGAACCCAATGGCGTTTCGTCGAAGGATGCGAATAACGCCGTCACTGGGGCGCCCAGCTCGGTTTTGACCCGCGCGCGCACGACGGCAATGCTCATCGCCGGCAATTGGTCGTGCAGCAATTCCAGCTCTTCGGTGTAGGCAGCCGGCAGCAGGTCGCGCCGCATCGCGAGCACCTGTCCGAATTTGAGAAAAACGATCCCCAGTTCCTCAAGGGTCTCCCGCACCTCCTTCGGTGGCGGCCAATGCCCCCTGCCAAACAGGGCGCCCAGGAACTTGTGGCGGGTGAGCACGCCGAGGATCTGCATCAGCCGCGGTACGGCGCGCAGTTTGCTTGTATCCGGATTAATCAATACGGCCATGTGCGCCTTTCAAAATCCACCGCCAGTTTCGGCAAATGGCGGATGCCGGACTTTTATACACGGACGGGACAGCTTTCCACGAAATACAGGCCGTACGGCATCCGCGGGCACTGAATTTCTTCCAAGTGCTTATGACGTATGCGAGCGTTCGTCGCGATGAACATTCTCAATTCCTATCGCTTCTTGGCGAATTCGAGAGCCACCACCGCCGCACTCGACGACCCGCCCCACCGTTCGGAATCCGAAGCGTTGAAGTTACCCCTGGATCTAGCCGCCGTCGGTACGGCAGCACGCGCAAACCTATTTCAGTGGCCTTGAGACGCTGAATTCCTCAACAAGCTGTTGTGCGCTGACGCACCGACGACCATCTTCGTTCTCGGTAAGACTTATGCACCGCACCTTCGGCAAAATCCAAAGGAAAAGAACATGTTGAGTCAAAAAGAAATTGAATGTCTTCGCGCTTGCAATGAGTGTGCTGCCGCGTGTCTCCAATGCGCATCCGCTTGCCTGAATGAAGATCAGCCAAAGACGATGGCCCACTGCATTGCATTAGACTTGGAATGTGCCGACATTTGTCGCCTGGCAGCAGCATCCATCGCGCGTCAAGGCGCACAGCGAGACGCGATCTGCGCGTTGTGCGCCCAAGCCTGCCAAGCGTGCAGCACCGAATGTGCGAAACACGCCATGGATCACTGCAAACACTGTGCCGACGCCTGCAAGCGCTGCGCTGATGCTTGTAACGCCATGGCGAGATGAGAGACAAGCCATGTCATACCTTACGCAAACAACATGGGCCTTAGTGTTAGCTACAGCCTGCGCCACCGCATGGTCCCAAGCAGCGCCAGCGCCCCCCGTCAAAGCCCAAGTCAAGGCGCTTGCCGTTGCGGCGGACCCTTTAAAGAAAGCGGTGCTCATCGGCCGTGTTGCAACCAGCGGCATGGTGCTGCAGTTGGAACTTGAAGGCGCCGAGGCGATGTGGATGCCCATGGGCACCCCGCCAGTTTGGGGGGCACATTCACCCGGTGCGGATGAGCGCTATCACGTGGAATTGAAGCTCGATGATACAACGACCAAGACGCGTATTCCCTATGCAAACGTTACGTTTGAAGCAACCAATGCAACGACGGGGAAGACCGCCAAACTGACATTGCCGCCCATGTGGGGCAGCAGCGGCTTGCATTATTCAGCCAACAGCGCGCTGTTAGGCGATGGGGCGTACGACGCTACGGTGAAAGTTGATGTGCCGACGTTTCAGCGCGAATTGAAAGACAAAGACCTGTGGTCCAAGCCGGTCTACGCCAATTTCCATTTCAAGCTGATTAACGGCAAACTGACCGAGGTATCGGCACTCAAACGCTAGGGGTCACATTGTTTTCATCGAATTCACAGGATCAAAATATGAAATCAGGAAGCGGGAACGAACCGCCGCTGGACGAGAAGTCGCAACTATTTCTTTGGCGCCGCTGACGCCGCGGCAAGTTTCAAATAGTCGTGAATGCCGGTGTCACCCATTTTCCGGGAATCGGCGAGTTCACCGCCGCGGGTGGCAAACATGACTTCATTCTTGGGTGAAACAATCGCGATGGCGGGAATGCCTTTTTTGAGTGGCACGCCGTAACCATCGGCGATGTCGACGTTCTTGTTCATGCGGCCCACATCGACTTTGACAACACGAAAATCCTTGGCAATCAGCGGCGCGCTGGCGCCGGTCTTCATGGCGATATCCAGCACCTTGCAGTCGCCGCACCAGTTGGCACCGAACACCACCAGCACCGGTACTTTCGCCTGCGCCGCCTGTGTCAGCGCCTGCTGGATGTCGAGCTTGGCATCGGCGGCTTCGTTGTAGGGGCCTTCGGCCGCCGTGGCGACGGCGGCAAACATAAGCAGCGGGATGGCGTAGCGTAGTTTCATATTGAACAACTCTTATTCGATGGTCAGCAAAATCTCATTGCGCCGGAACGGTGGTGGGGTGAGTGGGGGATTGTAGCGCGCAAGTTGGGCGACGCCTATGGGTTTGAGCTTGTTACTGGCGACCCACGCGTTGAGTGCGGCGATTTTTTCTGCGACCTTGGTTTCACCGGAGAAGCCGGAAAATTTATTGACGGCAACACGTTGTGGCGCAATTTCACGCAGCGTGACGGCCGGGTTCTTGGGTGTCGGCAGTGTCGCCATGGTGTATTTTGATGGCATCACAAAGTGCATGCGCCAACGGTTAGAGCCAGTGCCAGGCGTCATCGTCACCGGCGCGGTCATGGCGATTTTTTCACTTTCACGTTCCATCGTCACCGGCGAGGTCATGGCAATTTTTTCGCTGGAAGATTTGCCCTTGGTGATATTGGCGCCAAAGATATAACCGGCGATGGCGCGAAAGCCGTCGCCGCTGGCGTCGTCGAGCGAGCCCGTCACCATCGTTTCGGCCACAATCATCGGCCGGTATTCACGAATTTCAAAGTCACCATCTTGTTTGATCACGTTGAACGCGGGTTCTTCGATGTTGATGAAGGCGTCAACGGTCGCGCAACCGGAGAGAATGGCAGCCGCGAGCAGGGCGGTGGTTGATTTACGTTTCATTTGAAATCCAAAAAGGCAAAAAAGTAAGAGTGCGGCGATGACAGATCGTTCAAATCAAATTGCACCGGTTTGTCCCGACCCGCACCGACCCGTACCGAACGGAAGCAGAAAATCGAAAGTGGTGTCCGCTAGACCGCCCGAAATTGTTGGTAACCACCGGCTTCGTGCTGGCGTTCAAAGTGCTGGGCGGCTTGCAGCAAGATCGAAAACGCCTCGCGTTCCGGCCCGGACAATTGGGGATTCCAAATGTCGAAGATCAATACCACACGTGTTTGGTCGCTTTCATTCCACGCTTCGTGTTCAAACGCATCATCAAATATCAGACATTGCCCCTCGGTCCAGCCGCGCGATTCATCCATCACCCGCAGCGCGCCACAATGTGGCGGCACAATCAACGGCAAATGAACCACGAGGCGGCCATTAACGCTGCCGTAGTGCGGCTGAATGCGGGTGTGTGGTTTGAGCACCGAAAACATGACCTCGGGGGCATAACCCGGAATACGCATCAAATCCATTTTGCGCAGGATGGCCGCCGTTTGCGGGCAACGCCGGCAATTGTCTTCCACTTCGCCGCCGTGCCGATAAAAGTGAAACGACGACCAGGCGTCATTGCGATTTAATGCCTGCCAGACGTTGGCCTCCTGTGTGCCGGGTTCGAGATCGACATACGGCGCAAAGCCGCTGTGATTGGCCATCACCTGCATCAGTTCGTCACGAATAATCGATGTGGCGGCCTCAAGATCGGCCAACCAGGGAAACATTTCGCGCTCAAAAAACGGCATCGGATTGAGTCCCGGAATGTAGAGCAGCTTTGGGTTCCAGCGCGGGTGCAGATTATCCGCCTCGACCTTACCAACAAAAATATCGGCGCTGATACGGATACGCGCAATCGAATCCGCACCATACCGGTCGCAGATCGGTTGCAGGGCGGCGGTCAGTTCGGTATCCAGCGATTGCCTTACCGCGCGCGATGCATGGGTTAACAACTTGCGTGTTTCCGCCATGAGCAATTCATCGGCCACGCTGTCGGCCAGTTTGATGGCGTGAAAAAAAGTGGTGACCGCCGCAGTTGTTTGTGCGAGCTGTTCTTGTACAACGCCTTTGTAAAGTAACGCAAGCAGATGTCCGGGATTTAACTGCAAACACCGCTC
>JANPDI010000108.1:0-4829 GCA_031431435.1 Burkholderiales bacterium | reverse complement strand
AGTGCGGCCATCACGGCGCCAAACACCAGTGACACCATCAACAGAAAAGCGATGCCCAGTATCATGCCGAACGAAAGCAGACGCGTTTTCAGCAGTCGCATCAGACTGTTTGATTTGTCTGGGACGGGCGCGCGCCAGATGCGATCGAGCGCGTCCTGCAACTCACCAAAAACGGCAGTCGCGCCAATCAACAGTACCGCGACGCCAATCACTGCCGCGGAAATGCTTTCAGACGGTTTGCTGACAGTGGTCAAAATGGCTTCGATTGTCTTGGCCGCGTCGTCGCCCATCAGTCCGCGCAATTGACCAAATATTTCGCCGCGCACCGCATCGGTGCCGAAGAACAAGCCTGCGGCCGAAATGACGATGAGCAACAGCGGCGCGAGCGAGAAAATGGTGTAGAACGAAAGCGCCGCCCCCATGCTCGGTGCGTAGTCGTCGATCCATGCGGCCGCGGCGCTTTTGATCAACGCCCACCACTGCTTGACGGTCTGCTTTTCTGGCATTTCGTTTTGCATATCAATGGCGCAATCAGGCCGCAAGCGCGGGTGGGGTCTGAGCGGGATCGTTTTTTTCGCGGTCTGACAACACTGGCTTTTCTCCCTCAGAAATTTCCCGACAGGAACGGCGAGGCGATTCTTTGTCTGTTTCGCCAAATAAATTGATCACGCTCGTGCCATTCCGCTGTCGCGTGTTAGTGCCGGCCAATTGGCAAAAAATTTGTGATTCATCGCGCCACTCTACCGCTTGTCTCCCCGGCGAAGGCCGGGGCCTAAGTTTGTCGAATTCCACGATAACGCGACTTGGATCCCGGCCCGGCGCAACTCCAGTGGATGTTCGCCGGGAAGACAGGCTTGAGTAAGTGCCATTCGTGTCAGGGTACCGTATTTTCAAACGCATCTGTATGAATCCTGAAGGTATCTGATGTCGCAACGCCGGTCCACCAGCAGCCCATCCGCACAATCGCCGCTGTTGTTGCAACATTGAAGGTGCGACGGAATGAAGGATGCGGTTCGCGAACGGTTGTAATAATCGCGTCCCCGTGAAATATGCAGGCTAGCCCCCGCGCCGAACAGCGTATCATCGCAGAAGGATGCGCCAGCCCGGTGCCGCGAGCGACCCATGACAACCAGAAAAGAGAGCAATAAAGCCGGCCTGCCATCGATCGTGGCCGAGCCCGATCCTGCCGCGCAGGCGGTCAACACCGCGGACACGGCCACACCCTTGGCCTTACACCCCAGTTTCCCGATCGTCGGTATCGGCGCCTCGGCCGGCGGACTGGCGGCGTTTGAGGCGTTCTTTTCGGGCATGCCAGCAGACGCCGATCCGGGCATGGCCTTCGTGCTGGTGCAGCACCTCGCCCCGGACCACAAAAGCATTCTTACCGACCTGATCCGGCGCCGTACCCGCATGCAGGTGTTCGAAGTTGAAGACGGTATGGTGGTGCAGGCCAACTGCATCTACATTATTCCGCCCAACCGTGACATGGCGTTTCTGAGCGGCACGCTGCAATTGCTCGAGCCCTCGTTGCCGCGCGGCCAGCGACTGCCGATCGACTTTTTCTTTCGTTCACTCGCCCAGGACCAGGGTCAGCTGGCCATTGGTGTTGTGCTGTCGGGCACCGCCAGCGATGGCACCCTCGGCGTGCGGGCAATCAAGGGTGCCGGTGGCATGGTCATGGTGCAGAATCCCGGATCCACCGAGTTCGACGGCATGCCGCGCAGCGCAATCGCCACCGGCCTGGTGGATTACGAACTGCCGCCGGCTGAAATGCCCGCGCGGCTCATCGCCTATGTCAGGCGCGCCTTCGGCCATACCCGCCTGCCCGTTGCCGTCGCTACCCCCAAGACCGAGATTGCGCTGAAAAAGATTTTTGTCTTGCTGCGCGCCCAGACGGGCCATGACTTTTCTCAATACAAACCCAGCACCATCAACCGCCGCATCGAACGGCGCATGGCCGTTCACCAGATCGATGCGCTGGAAAATTACGTCCGGTTTCTGCAGCAGACACCAACGGAGGTGGAGGCGCTGTTTCGAGACCTGCTGATCGGCGTGACCAATTTTTTCCGTGATCCTGAGGCCTTCGCGGTGCTTGAGGAACAGATCATCCCGAAGCTGTTTGAAGACCGGCCCGTGGGTTCACCGGTGCGCATCTGGTGTACCGGCTGCTCCACCGGCGAGGAGGCTTATTCCATCGCCATCTTGTTACAAGAGCGCATGGCGTCACTAAAACAAAGCTTCACGGTCCAGCTTTTCGCCACCGATATTGACAGCCGTGCAATCGCCAGCGCCCGCAACGGCCTTTATCCGGCCAATATTGCCGCCGACATCTCGCCGGAACGACTGGCGCGCTTTTTCAACATCGAGTCAGACGGCAGTGCATATCGTGTGCACAAAGGCCTCCGCGACATGCTGGTTTTTTCCGAGCAGGATGTCATCAAAGACCCGCCTTTTTCCAAACTCGACCTGATCACGTGCCGTAACCTGCTCATTTACCTGAACGCGGAACTGCAGAAAAAACTCATTCCGCTGTTCCACTACGCCTTGAAACCCGGCGGGGCGCTGTTCCTTGGCACGTCCGAAGGCGTGGGCGAATTCAGCGAGTCATTTGCCGTGCTGGACCGCAAGGCAAAACTGTATCAACGCAAAGAAAATTTCCAAAACAACGAGCGTGGGTACCTCGCGCCGATTCTGCCACCGTTGACGAATTTGGATGCCGGGGCGGTCACAAAGGGAGGCAACCATCGGACGCCAATCCCGGCCAAACTGCGCATGCGTGAACTGACCGAGCAAGCGCTGTTACGGCAGCTTGCGCCAAATAGCGCACTGGTCAACGATCGGGGCGACATCCTTTACCTGCACGGCCGCACCGGTATGTACCTGGAGCCGGCACCGGGCGAACCCGGCATTAGCAATATCCTGAAAATGGCCCGCGAGGGCTTGCGCCGCGATCTGGCCAAGGCCCTGCACCAAGCGGCCGGCACCCGGCAGATCGTGCGCTGCCCCGGTCTGCGCGTCAAAACCAACGGCCACTTCACGTTTGTCAACCTGACGGTCTGCCCGGTAGCGGTCGGCACGACCGCAACGTTATCGTCGGCTGCTTCACCTGCTTCACCTGCATCACCTGCATCGCCGGCAACATCCAACGCACCTGCCGAAGATGCCTTGCCAGCATCCGTGTCAGCCGGTTCATATCTGTACCTGGCCATCCTCGAGGATGTGCCGGCGCCCGAAGCCATGCAGCAGGTTTCTCTGCCGGCCCATGCCGGAGGCATTGTCACAAACCCCGGCGGCATTGTCACAAAATCGGGTGCGGAGTCCGATGCCGAGCAGCGCATTGAAGAACTGCTGAACACATTGCGCATCAAGGACGAATATCTCCAGAGCACCCACGAGGAACTGGAGAGCTCCAACGAAGAGCTCAAATCCTCGAATGAAGAAATGCAGTCGGTGAACGAGGAGTTGCAATCGACCAACGAAGAGATGGAAACCTCCAAGGAGGAGCTACAGTCCGTCAACGAGGAACTGAACACCGTCAATGCCGAGCTGCAGGCCAAAGTTGCGGATTTGTCGCGGGCCAATAACGACATGAACAACCTGCTGGCCGGCACCGGCATTGGCACGGTGTTTGTCGACCATCAACTGCGCATACTGCGCTTCACCCCCGCGGCCAGCGCCATCATCAACCTGATCCAGACCGATGTCGGCAGGCCGGTCAGCCACATCGTCTCCAATTTGGTCGGCTATGACAGTTTGTTGACGGACGTGCAAGCGGTGCTGAACACGCTGCAGCCCAAATCCGTCGATGCGCAGACCGCAAACGGCAAATGGCACACCATTCGCATCCTGCCTTATCGCACCCTCGACAATGTGATCGAGGGCGCGGTAATCACGTTTGTCGACATCACCGAGACGGTTCAGACACGCGAGGCATTGCACAAAGCCAATGAGCAGCTGCGCCTGGCCGTGGTGGTACGTGATGCGCACGATGCCATTACCGTGCAGGACCTGGGTGGCCGCATCCTCGCCTGGAACCCTGGTGCCGTCAGGATGTACGGCTGGAGCGAAGCCGAAGCGCTGCAGATGAACGTGCGGCAGCGCATCCCCGAGGCGTTGCGCGAGAAAGCCCTGACAACACTGAGGCAGCTGAGTGAGGCTGAAGTGCTTGAACCTTACCGAACTGAACGGATCAGTAAACAAGGTGTGGTCATGGCGGTTTCGATCATCTCGACCGCTCTGCTGAATGCGGCCGGTGAAATGTATGCGATTGCAACAACGGAGCGGGCCATCGGTGGGGCGAGGGGAACCGCGCCATGACTGACAAGAACAAACCCGCCGCCGCGCAACAGGTGTCGGCCTCAGGCGACGATGGCGATCCGGCAAACGCGCGCCTGACGCTTCGGCGGCAGGCAGAAGCACGCTTGCTGAAAAAAACTTCACGAACGCCGGAAAACATCGAATCCCTGTCGCCACAAGAAACACAGCAGATGCTGCACGAACTGCAGGTGCACCAGATCGAGCTGGAAATGCAGAACGAGGAATTGCGTGATGCGCAGTTGGCATTGGACATCGAGCGGGCGCGTTACTTCGACCTCTACGACCTGGCGCCGGTGGGCTACTGCACCGTCAGCGAGGCAGGGCTGATCAAGCATGCCAACCTCACCGTCGCCGGCCTGCTCGGGATGACGCGCAGCGAACTGCTCAAGCAGCGATGGACCCGGTTCATCCATATGGAAGACGAGGACCGCTACTACCTGCACAGAAAAAAGTTGGTTGAAAGCGGTGTGCCGCAATCGTGCGAGCTGCGCATGGTGAAAATAGACGGCACG
>JANPDI010000107.1:0-1975 GCA_031431435.1 Burkholderiales bacterium | reverse complement strand
CTCACTCAGTATAGCCGCTTGGTGCCTCACAACGGTCAGTATTGCACAGACTCCGGGATTCACCTATCCCGACGTAAAGCCCGGCCGCACTTTTGCGTTTCCGGCCGATCACGGCGCACACCCCGATTTTCGCACTGAATGGTGGTATGTCACGGGAAGTGTCAAAACCGCGAAAGGCAAGGATTTGGGCTTCCAGATCACCTTTTTTCGCACCCGCCCGCGAGTTGATCTTCGTAACCCTAGCAAGTTTGCAGCACAGCAAGTCCTTTTTGCCCATGTGGCGATATCTGACCCAGCGGTTGGCAAGCTCCTCCATGATCAGCGCGCGGCGCGTAGTGGTTTCGGCATCGCACAGGCGAAAGTTGGTGACGCCGACGTTCGCATTAAAGATTGGCGCTTTTTCAGATTGGCTGATGGTCGCTTTTCCGTCCGGGTCGTCGCGGGCGGATTTGCGCTCAACTTGATGTTTAAGCCAACGCAGCCTCCGCTTCTCCAAGGCGAAGAAGGATATAGCCGCAAGGGCCCTGATCCCAAATCGGCGAGCTATTATTACTCGCTGCCGCAGTTGGCCACCACGGGAACGATTACACGCGGCACCTCAACCGAGACTGTTACGGGGCGGAGCTGGCTCGACCGCGAATGGTCATCGCGTTACCTCGGTAGAGCGGCTATCGGTTGGGACTGGACGGGGCTTAACTTTGACGATGGGGCTGCTTTGATGGCGTTCCGCATTCGTAGTGCAGACGGTCGCAGTGTCTGGGCCGGTGGCACATTCCGCCGTGCAAACGGAGTAGTAGTGACGCTTAAGCCCGGTGACATCCGCTTTACGCCAACCCGAACGTGGCGATCAAAACGCACCGGGGCCACTTATCCGGTGGCGCAAATTCTGACGATCAAATTGCCCGAGGGCCAAAAGCGCATGACGCTCACGCCCATGTTTGGCGATCAGGAACTTGATGCGCGCTCAAGCGGCCTGCCGGTCTATTGGGAAGGTTTGGTGCGCACCGAAGGTGGCCGCGGTTACCTCGAAATGACGGGCTATGCTGCTCCGCTCGCCATGTGATGCGGTTTATTTGCGCTCTCCAGCATGAGAGGCACGGATCTGGTAGGTTGCAGTTGGCAGCGAATGACTTAACTGGTGCGTGCTTAAGTCCAGCGAGTATTAGCCGAGAGTTGGCCGATTGCTGTCTGACCAGTTTGAACCGCGAACTCAAGATAGCTGACGTTTCTGACATGGTCTGTGTCTGCGAAAACCTACCACTCACCAACGCGCGCCGGATGAGAGACAAAGCGTTCAAAAGTGGTGCGGTCTCCAGGTTTCACTTATCTGGTCGGCGATGCGGTGTGGTAATGTGGGTGGCAGCGCTATAGGGAGGGCAGCGAAAATTCAGGCAAATCAGGCAGACGCATGGCCCGCAAACATTCGAAACATGGTCCCTATGAAGATTTGCATCGTGAGGAGGAGGCTCCGGCGATCGAGGTATTCTGCTGGCTATGCGGTCGACCGACTGGAAAAACCATTATATGGCACCATCCCGTGCCCAAGAGCCGAGGCGGGCGCGATGTTGTACCTATGCACTCCATTTGCCAGCAGACGCTGATGACGAATTTCACCAATTCCGAATTGCAGCGCTACGGGATGGATGTGGAGGGCCTGCTGGCTAACCCTACCGTCCGCAAATTTGTCGATTGGGTGGCGAAAAAGAACCCCGACTTCACCGCAATCATGGTCAAGAAACAACGCTGACTAATTATGATATCCGATACGGCGTTGGCTCAGCCACTCGCGATATGCGCACGGCATTTCATCAGTGGCTGGATATGGGTGCCGAAAGCCTCGACCCCTTCTACGAAATCATCAAAGGTCAGCAGCACGCCGCCGGTGTTCGGCACTTCGGCCATTTCGTCGAGCATCTGTGCCACGTTGGCATAGCTGCCGACCAGCGTGCCCATATTGATATTCACCGCGCCTTCG
>JANPDI010000106.1:0-4621 GCA_031431435.1 Burkholderiales bacterium | reverse complement strand
GCCATCGCCACCCGCGTTGCGGCCGGTGGCAGTTATTGCAGCGGTGTGGCGGTGTAACCGGAAGGCAGTGTACCCACATTGGTCAGAACCGTTGGCACACCACCGTTACGAGCCAAGAACCAAACCGCCAGATTGCCGTCGGGCTTGAGCCAAATGATGTCGAGAATACCGTCACCATTCAAATCAATCGCGTTGAAAAACAGCCAGGTCGCGTCAGATGCAAAATAGGTCCGCACGGTGTTGACCACCGATAAATTGGTCGGCGTACACGATGCATTGGGGTCATCCGGATTGGCGGTCGGTGGCGGCAGCGTAAGCGAGTTGCCATCCAGCACAACGATGCGATTCTGTCCTGTGGCCAGATCTCGGACAAATATTTCGCCGAGCCGGTTGCCGGTAAATTCACCGATTTTCATCGCCGTAAAGCCGGCAGGCAGACTGCCGCCGAGTACATTTGCGCAGGTGCGATTGGGTGTGGCCATCAAGACGCGGATTTCGCGACCAGGGCTCAGGTACAACATGTCTGCCGCGAAGTCGCGGTTGACGTCAATCGCACCCAACAGCGTCCAGTTCAGTGGTGCGCCGCCGCGTTTTCTGACCTGCGTGACAGCCGAGCCGTTGGTGAACCAGATATACGAAACGCCGGTGTCGTCAATATTGGGCGACTGTCCGGTGAAGCGCCAGACCAGATCGCCGCGGCCGTCGCCGTCAAGGTCGCCAGCCGCTTGCAATTCCCACGTGCGCTTCAGCGGCCGCAACAGGAAATCGTTGGCGGCCAGATAGTCCGGCCAACTACGCACGTCGCCAAACTCACCCTGCACAATACTTTGGTAAACAAAGTCCGGTGAGCCGTTGCCGTTCAAATCGGCGCTGCCCACCACGCGGAAAGCAACACCCGGGTCGGCGGTTGGTGTGAATTGAATGACATTGCCAACGAAGTCACCACGCATTGATTGACCGGCGGCATTGCGTAACATCAATGGTCGCGGGCCACCGGTTGTTGCAACGTTCTGGTTCGTCGTCACATTGGACGCGGCGAGGTAATTGGCGTTGCCGGTCTGACTGGCAACGACCGTACACACGCCGAGCGCGATATAACTCAATGTGTTACCGGTCAACCGGCAGGTCAGCGCCGTGGATACCTGATACGTGACGGGCAAACCCGAGCTGGCGGTTGCCGCCAGCACCACCGAGCTGTTGACAATGGCGGTGGTCGGCAGTGTAAAGGTGATTGTTTGTGAACTTTGTGTGATGGTGATTGCATAGGTGCGAAAGCCGGTCGCGCCGTTCGAATCGGTAACCCTGACCGTTACATTAAAAACGCCAATCACTGTCGGTGTACCCGACAAAACACCGCCCGACGACAACGCCAGTCCGCCCGGCAGCGCGCCGGCCGTGATCGCAAAGCTGTAGGGTGCAACGCCACTTGAAGAGGTCAAGGTCGTGGTTGGATATGCCGTACCAACACCTCCATTCGGCACCACGCCCGGGTCCAATACCAGGCCGACCAGCTGGCCGCCGGTCAGGGTGCCGGTGCTGGGGTTGTTGCTGCCGGAATAGTCGGCGGTAATCGTGCGCAAGCCGATGGTGGCGAAGGTCGCGTTACAAATTGCCGAACCGGAGGTCAGTGTGACGGCGCCGCAGCCGGTGAGGGTAACGCCGTTTGCGCGAAAATCGACCGCGCCGGTGAAAATGTTGGCGATGACAAACGTTGAAAGATCCGTTGCGCTCGATGATGCGAGAACCGCGGTGTTTGCGCCCTGCGACGAAATTGCCGTTCCGTGCTGCGAATAGGTGATGGTCGGCGTTTGTCCGGCGCCGGCAGTGACGCCCTGCAAGAATAGATTCAGTGTGTCGCTCTGGGCAATGCCGGGCGCCCCGGCGGTCAGTGAAAAAATCACAAAATTGTCGCCAATATTTCCGCCCTGCGCGACAACGACAGATTGAAAACCTGCCGGGGTCGTTTGGTTGGTAAAGTTAGTCGACAAAACCGCTGTCTGGAATGTCGCACCGCCTCCCAATGCATAACGAAAATAGCGGACCTGGCCGCTAGCGGTGCCAAACTGCGACACGAACGTCACGTTGTATTGCAACGCCGGTATCACCGTCGCCGAAAACGTCACCTGATCGCCGGGCGTGCTGGGGTTCAGGCTGGAAGTCACCGTCGTTGTTGTGGTGACCTGCGCGGTTGCCGAAAATACCAGCGCCGAAATTCCACCAACAACAAGCCTGGCAGCACGCGCAAAAAATGCACTTCTGTTTGCGCAACCTGTCACGGCAGGGATAATTTGTCCGATGTTCATTTTTTACCTTGTATGAAGTTGGGGCGACGTTGGTGAAAAATCCGTTGCGCTGGCAACAGAACCTATTCACCACCACGGCAGAGCCAAGTCCCAAAACGGAATAAATTGTAGTCCAAATGCGCGCTATAAGCGACACACGCCGTCAAACGGCCAATTTTTGGCAACTTGCGGTTGGGTAATTGTGTTCAGTTCGCGGGTCGATTGGCGCGCACATCACCGGTACCGCCATCCAACGTGAATCAAACCTGCGGCAGGTCAATGCCGCGAATGGCAACGTTGTGGGCCTTGATGGTCGCCGCCAATAATTTTGACGCAGCGTAAATCGCGCTGATGGTCGGGGTGGCAACACCTGCCCGCATGCCGAGCTCGACCACTGCTCCAACCAGTGCATCGATCTCGATTTCGCGGCCGGCTTCGACATCCTGCAGCA
Organism: Burkholderiales bacterium; assembly: GCA_031431435.1. Lineage (GTDB taxonomy): Bacteria > Pseudomonadota > Gammaproteobacteria > Burkholderiales > Usitatibacteraceae > UKL13-2. The sequence continues at coordinate 1,888 of JANPDI010000106.1, read as the reverse complement.
TTGACGTTTTGTGTTTGCCAACCTTGGCCGCACCGTCGATGCGTTTTTCGAGCGACACCCGAAAACTTGCGCCCAATTTTTCGGCAACGGCTTGCGCCTCTTGCATCATGCTCACCGCCAGTGCTTTGCCGTGCGGGTTTTCGCAGATATCGACGAGGGTCGCGTGGGTGAGTGCGGAAATCGGATTGAACGTGAGGTTGCCCCACAATTTGAGCCAGATCTCGTTGCGAATATTGTCGAGCACCGGCGCCTTCAGTCCGGACTTCGCAAAAATGTCAGAGAGATCTTTGACACGATTACTCGCGCTGCCATCAAGCTCTCCGAGCGGAAAACGATCGCCTTCAATATGCCGCACCACACCGGGCGCGACCAGCTCGGTCGCCGGATACACCACACAGCCGATGATGCGTTCATGCGGAATACCATCAAGGCACACACCGCGCGGATCAACCGTCTCAACGCGTGTGTTGGCCATGGCCCCGCCATGATTTACAAAATACCAAAACGGAATACCGTTTTGCATCGTGATCACGGTGGTCTTGGGGCCGTATAGCGGGCCGAGTTGATTGACCACCGACTCAGCCTGGTGTGACTTCAGCGCCAGAATGATGCAATCGACATGGCCGACCGCGGCAAAACTATCGGTGGCGTGCACCGACTTCGCCTCGAGGATTGTCCCATCAGGGTATTTGACAGTCATCCCACGCTGGCGGATCGCGTCGAGATTTTTCCAGCGCGCGATAAAGGTGACATCTTCACCGGCCGCGGCCAGTTTTGCACCGACAAATCCGCCGATCGCCCCTGCACCCACAATACAAAATTTCATGCCACGTTCCGGTTGCCTGTTTCAGCAATTATGGCCAACAAATGGTGCGGCGCACCAAATTTATTTCCGGCGGGAAGAGCGCCACAGAAAGAACACACCTGCCAATACCATCGGAATACACAGCTGACCGCATCGTTCGCGGCGTAGCCGCACGTCAGCGGTCATCCCGGCTTATCGACGTAACTGCGCCGGGACCCAAGTTTGTTTGGACGGGAAGATCGCCAAAGAAAGAACACACCCGCCAGCACCATCGGGATACATAACTGACCGCAGTCTTCGCGGCGCAGCCGCACGCCAGCGGTCATCCCGGCTTATCGACGTAACTGCGCCGGGACCCAAGTTTGTTCGGACGGGAAGAACGCCACAGGAAGAACGCCACAGGAAGAACACACCCGCAAGCACCATCGGAATGCATAGCTGACCGCAGCCTTCGCGGCGCAGCCGCACGTTTGCGGTCATCCCTGCGCAGGCAGGGACCCAAGTTTGTTTGGACGGCGCGAACGCCACAGAAAGAACACCCCCGCCAATACCATCGGGATGCAAAGCCACTGCCCCCTTGACAGCCCCAACGCCCCCAGCCCGAGAAAACTATCCGGCTCACGCGCGAACTCGGCAAAGAATCGAAACCCGCCGTAACCGAGCAAAAACACCGCCGACACCGCACCAACGGCGCGCGGTTTTTTGCTGAACCACCACAGCAGCAAAAACAAAAACACGCCCTCACCGAGAATGTTGTAGATCTGCGAAGGGTGACGTGCAATTGGTGTGGCATCAATCTGCGGATACCACATGGCCCACGGCCAGGTCGCGGCATCGGTCACGCGCCCGGGTAATTCACCGTTGATGAAGTTGCCAATGCGCCCGGCGGCCAGCCCGGTCGGTACCAGTGGCGCGATGAAGTCGGTCACCTGAAAGAATGAACGATCGTGTTTGCGGCCCCACCACCACATCGCCACCAACACACCCAAAAAGCCGCCATGAAAACTCATGCCGCCCTGCCAGACATAAAAGATCTCGATTGGGTGCGACAAAAAGCGTTCAAATTGGTAAAACAAAATGTAA
>JANPDI010000105.1:0-4874 GCA_031431435.1 Burkholderiales bacterium | reverse complement strand
GTTTGGAGCGCCGTCGTCCGCCGTGCAACCTGTTTCGACAACAGGGGCACAGCCTCCCCGGACGGCTAAGCAGCCATTCTGCCATGTTTGCCCGACTGCGGCGCTTTGCGCGATGCCACCTTTGCGGGATGTTAGTTCGCTAAACTATGGTGATACATTTGATCGATTGTGCAAATACCGCCAAACCATAAATTGATGACGCATTCCAAACACAACGCAATTGCGGCAGTCGGCATGCTGTTGGCACTGCTGTTTACGCTGTTATCGGTCGTGGCCGGCGCACAGCCACCGGCCGATAGACCGTTATTGCTCGCAAACGTGCTCGGTCCCGACGTTGATGTCACGCAATATCTGGTCAGCGAGAAATTTGACGGGGTCAGGGCGGTTTGGGATGGCAAGGTTTTGCGGTTTCGCAGTGGCAATTTGGTCAACGCGCCTGACTGGTTCATTGCAAAGTTACCCGCCTCGCCGCTCGACGGTGAATTGTGGATGGGGCGCCAAAAATTTGAAGCGTTGTCGGGGGCCGTGCGCAAACTGGTGCCGCTCGATGCCGAGTGGCAACAGATTTCCTACCTGGTTTTTGAGCTGCCGGATGGCGCCGGCACGTTTGAAGCGCGGGTGGTAGAGCTGCAGCGCTTGGTGGCGGCCGCCAATTGGCCCCAACTAAAAGCAGTCGAACAGGCGCGTGTGGCCGGGCGCGCGGCCCTGCAGAAAAAGTTAAACGAGATAGTCCGAGCCGGTGGCGAGGGCCTGATGCTGCATCTTGCCGACGCGCCGTATGTGACCGGTCGAAGCAACGTATTGCTCAAGTTGAAGTTGCAACTTGATACCGAGGCGAGGGTGATTTCGCACATCCCAGGCAAGGGTAAATACCAAGGCATGCTGGGCGCGCTTGAGGTCAAGACGCCGGCAGGTGTGGTGTTCAAAATCGGCACCGGTTTTACCGACGCGGTGCGCAAAATGCCACCACCGGTTGGCAGCACCGTTACCTATATCTACCGCGATGTCACCAAAAACGGTGTTCCCAGATTCGCCAGTTTTGTGCGCGTTCGGGACGACCCTTAGCCGCCGCATTCAGCGGATAAAATTTACCGCAAGATTTGCGTATCATGCATTGACCGTCGCAACTTAGTCATGGGAGACCTGATGAATATGATCCGAACCCGGCAGACCTGTTTGGCATTGGCGTTGGTGGCATGCTCGTCACTCGCCTACGCCGATTATTTGTGTGAAACCAAGGAGCGTGAACCAACCGCCCAGCAAAAGGAACTGTTTACACGGGGCGCTGCGGCCATGCGCGCCGCATTGTTGCCGCCACCGGCGGGATGGGGGATGCAGACACCCTCTCAGCGGGGGCCGTCGGGCAAATTTTGCCCGGATTTCAAAAACGAACCGGTGACATTCGGCGCGTCTGTTCTATATACGCTCCCGCCGACTCTCGAACAACGGCGTCAACAACGCGCCGCCGACGTTGCCATGCGCCGCGAATTAGACGAGCTGAATACGCTCCCGCCGGATTTGCAGACGCAGGTCACCGCACTGGAAGCCGAGAATGCCAAATTGAACAAAGAGGGACGCGAAGCGGAGCGCGAAAAAAACCGTGACCTGGCAAAAGCAAAATTCGAGCAAGCAAAGGATGCGTCGAGAAATGCTTACAAAATTCGCAATGATTATTCAACGACCACGCAAGCAAAACAACGTGCCATCTATGCCAAATACGAGAAAGCGCTAAGACAGGATCGCGAATTGGTGTTTAGTGTCTCTCTGGTGGCCAACGACAAGGTTGGGGTCACGGATGGCGGGGCCGAGCGCATTTTGTTTGGGCCGGCCAACGTAAAAACCAATCAGGCGACCGAAAAAATAGTACGAATTGTCGCCATCCTGCAACGCAACGAGAATGCCACAGCCGAACAATTTGCGGTGCTCAAGGGACTCATTGACCGGACAAGATTGCAGGCCCTGGTGGCGGGCAACATCCCGTCGATCGAGGACTCGCAGGCTGCGATCGCCAAACAAAATGACGTCATTGCACTGCTCAGAACACAGGCCATTGAGCAGCAAAAAGTGGCCGATGCCGAACGCCAGAGCGAACAGGCCGCCGCGCGTGCGGCCAAGTCAAGCGTATCCCCGCCGCCGACCGTGTCTGCGACACCGGCAAACTCAATTCCTGCTGCGCCACTTGCAGTGCCGACCAAGGCCGCGCCGGTTGCCGCCTCTGCCAACACTGGCACGTCCGCACCCACGCCGCCCGCCAAGCCGGCTGAACCGGCTTCGGCCACGGATCAAGTCAAGGAAGTCAAAGATACGGTGAACAAGCTAAAGGGGCTGTTCGGGCGGTAACGCTTTTTAATGCAGCTTTGCGCGGCGCAGGGCCGGTCGGAATCCTTTTTCAGGGTCGCTGAAAAAGCCACTTTGCGCCCTGTCCCACAGGGACTTCCGTTGGTCGCAGCGCGCAGATTCGTGAGGCACAAAACAAGCCGCAGCGCTTGTTTTGTGCCCACACTTATCCACCGTCCCGGCGGTTCGATTTTGCATTCGTCCGGCTCAATAAATAAAACGGCCACCCGAAAAAGCCGGGTGGACCAGCGCAAAGCGATGCTGCAATTGTGGGCGGACTATCTGGATCAATTGCGGCTGGAATTTAGTGCGACTCCGATCAACGCCGAGGGCAGGGGAGCGGCCTGATCGAGGCACTACAACTTGCAAATCGTCACTTCACGGTCTGGTCAATCACCCGTCCAAAAGTGGTCAAATCCGCTGTATCAACCATCCATAAGTGGTGAAATCCGCTGTTTATGACAGTGAAGTGTTAAAGTTCGCTGGTGTTTGTCCCCTGCGGGCCTCAAAAAAAGAGCGATCTCAACGTTTCGCCTCATCGGAAATCCAATGCAATTCAAAAATGTCTCAATTTTGAGCCTCGAACATGTCGACGCTCCGCACCGAGTTACCTCCGCTGAGATGTCCGCTCAACTTGCGCCGACCCTTGAAAGGTTGGGCATGCCGCTCGATCTTCTGGAGTCGGCCTCGGGCATTTCAGCACGGCGCTACTGGGATAAAAATGTGCAACCCAGCGAGGTCGCTGCACAAGCGGCGGAGAAAGCCATTAATGAATCTGGCGTCGACCGGTCGCAAATCGGCATCATCGTTAACACCTCAGTGTGCCGCGACTACATCGAACCCTCAACAGCATGCCTCGCGCATAACCGGCTCGGGTTGTCCCCGGAATGCCTGAATTTCGATTTAGGCAATGCTTGTCTCGCCTTCTTAAGCGCCATGCAGGTGGTCGGCAACATGATTGAGCGTGGGCAGATCAACTACGGGCTCATTGTCAATGGCGAGACCGCCCGATTCGTGCAGGAATCAACCATTGCGCGTCTGCTGCGCCCTGAGACCACTGCAGAGGAGTTTCGCGAACAGTTCGCCACGTTGACGCTGGGGTCAGGCGCTGTTGCCATGATCCTCACCAGGACGGACCTGGCGCCGGATGGCCATCGGTTCACCGGCATCGTCAATCGCGCCGCCACGCAACACAGCGGACTTTGCCGCGGTCAGGTAGACCACATGGTCACAGATGCCAAAGCACTTCTGGTGGCCGGCATTGAGCTTGCGTCCAACACATTCGTCCACGCGAAAGAAGCGTTTGGCTGGTTCAAGGAAGGCGTTGATCAGGTCAATGAGTATGTGTTGCACCAAGTCAGCAGAACCCATACCGCTACCCTTTGCCAGACGCTGGGACTCGACCCGAAAAAGGTCATGGCCATTTTCCCGGAGTTCGGCAATATCGGGCCCGCTTCCGTGCCCATCGTACTTTCCAAGGCCGCCAAAAGCGGGCGTCTGAATAAGGGCGACCGGGTTGCGCTCATGGGCATCGGCTCAGGACTCAATTGCAGCATGGCAGAGGTCATTTGGTGAGGTCGGTCGCCCGAACCCTCTACCCTTTCACGTCTCATTTTTTCGACCGCGGCGCTGGCCTGCGGATGCACTACCTTGATGAAGGAGGTAGTGGCCCCCCAGTCCTCATGCTTCACGGTAACCCTTCCTGGTCGTTCTATTACCGTAATCTCGTGCAGGCCTTGTCGGCAACACACCGTTGCATCGTGCCCGACCACATCGGCATGGGTTGGTCTGACAAGCCTGACGACAAAGCCTATTCCTATACGCTGTCGCAGCGCATCGATGATCTCGACGCACTGATCAAGTCCTTGAACCTGCGCGAACCGCTGACACTGGTGGTGCACGATTGGGGAGGCATGATTGGCTTTGGCTGGGCGGTAAAACATCCCGAACAGATCTCGCGCCTCGTTATCCTCAACACGGCAGCGTTCCCCTTGCCAAAAGACAAGGCATTTCCGGGACTTTTGCGTTTAACGCGAACGCCTTTGGGTGCGTTTCTGGTGCGTGGATTCAATGCCTTCTCCTGGGGCGCGACCAAGTTGGGTTGCAAACGTACAAAGATGAGCGCGCAGGTTTCTGCGGCCTATCGGGCACCCTATGACTCGTGGAAAAACCGCATCGCCACCTTGCGCTTTGTACAGGATATTCCTCTGGGCCCAAAAGATGCAGGCTTCGCGCTGATAGAGGAGGTTGCCGCAAATTTGCATCGATTCCGCGCCACGCCAACGCTGATCGCCTGGGGTGCCAGGGACTTCGTGTTTGATGAACCCTTTTTGCGCCAATGGCGGCAATACCTGCCCGAGGCCGAGGTGCACCGCCTTGCTGATGCCGGCCACTACGTACTGGAAGACGCTGCCGAGGAAATCGTCCCCTTGATTTCCGGTTTTATTCGCGCCTGATCTTTCATGGCCGGTGCCCACTCTCCCGGCGTCTGCAATATCGCCGCCGCGTTACCGAAGATGGCGCTTCTGCAACCTGAT
>JANPDI010000104.1:0-61671 GCA_031431435.1 Burkholderiales bacterium | reverse complement strand
CACGGTCTTTGGTATTTTTTTCTCGAGCGCCAGAATTTCGTCCGACCATTCGTAGGGCAGATCGTGCTTGCGCAGCGCAATTTCGATTTCCATGCCGGGGTCGGCATAGTTGCCGAGCACCTCGACCACACGTGCCACTGGCTCTGAATTTTTGGACGGCTGCGCGACCAACTCGACCATCACCACCTGCCCCGGCACCGCATTTAAATTGTAACCGGGTTCAACCAGCAGGTCTTGGCTGATACGTTTGTTCTCAGCCACCACAAACAGCACACCGTGTTCGACGAACAAACGGCCCACCACCCTTGAATTTTTGTGCTCAAGCACTTCGATGATCGATGCTTCACGCCGACCGCGACGGTCAATGCCGGTTTCACGCACCAGCGCCCGGTCGCCGTCGAGAACCCGCTGCATTTGTTTCGGGCCAAGGAACAGGTCATCCGAGCCGTCATCCGGCACCAGAAAGCCGAATCCATCCGGATGGCCTTGTACCCGCCCGGCGATCAAATCCATTTTCTCGGCAAGGCCGATGGCGCCACGACGGTTCTTCAACAACTGTCCATCACGCTCCATCGCGTTTAACCGGCGTGTGAAACCGTCAAGTTCCGCTTCGCCAATTTCGAGTGCAACGGCGATTTCGTCTTCCATCATCGGCACACCCGTCTGGGTGAGAACATCGAGAATTAATTCGCGCGATGGAATCGGGTTTTCGTATTTTTCCGCCTCACGCAACGCGTGTGGATCTTGCGACCTGGTGGGCGTGACAGCCGCGTTTGGTGGCGGGGATTTGCCAAATTGTGCTTTCGACGGCGTGCCGGCAATCACCGCGTGAGCGTTGCGTTTTTGCTGTGCTTTGGTTGTTTTTGGTTTGCGAGTGGACAATTGGTGTGCTTTTGGCTAATATTCGTCCTCATTTTACGCGGTAAGCCTGTTGGTAACGAGGTTTTCGGCAAATGCGGCGATAAATACCTGATACGCCGCGTTTTTTAAGGTGAAGCCCGGGTGGCGGAATTGGTAGACGCACTAGGTTCAGGTCCTAGCGGTGGCAACACTGTGGGGGTTCGAGTCCCTTCCCGGGCACCAAAATGAAAACAAGCCGCTATTGCGGCTTTTTTCATTTGGGGCGCGGGAGCGAATGCCCTGCGGCATTCGCGCAAGGGATTCGAAAGACTCGCCATGCAGGGCGAGTCGCGGGGTGAATGCGGGGTTTCGTTGAGCAAACTGCTTTGCTCAACGCCGAATGAACCGAATGGCCTCTGCGCCATTCGACGCGCGAGCGAAGCGAAGTGTGACCGAGTCCATCCACCAATGCGCACAAAGTGCGCCACTTCCTGGGCACCATCGCGCATGCCAGGCGCAGGTTCGCCCAATGACCTAGCGACCGGTGTTAATCCCCAATTGTTTCAAGTAAGCGCCGATGGTCGGGGTGATCGCATCGCGTTCGCGCGCCCGATCGACCCAGACCTGCGCCTCTTCAAGTTTGCCGCTGGCCGCAAGTGAAATCGCCGCACCCAGCATCCACTTGCCTTCGCCTGGTCTCAACCGCAACGCAGCCAGGTACGCCTCGGTGGCATCAGTATGCAGACCCAACCGCTGCTCGGCGTTGCCGCGCAATGCCAACGCATCGGCATCCGCAACCAATTGACTCTCCAGTCGTTTCAACAAATCCAGCGCTGCCTGCGGGCGGTTGTCCGCGACTTCCAGTCGGGCGATTTCGCGACCAAGCAAAACAATCGCGCGCTGATCCCGCGTGGACTCGGCTGCCGCAAGCGCCTCACGCAAGGTGGCCTGCGCCGCGGCACGCGAGCCTTCACTCCAGATGGCACGTGCAGTCGCCAGTGTTTCATCCGTGGCCACCTGTCGTACCGGTGTGTTGGTAATGGTGGTTTTTCCCGGTGTGATGGGTGGCGCGGCACGCTTCACATTTTCAACCACCGGCGGCGCGTCGGCGACGAGAGCCGAAAGCTTCATTGACAGTTTGAGTTTGTCAGCCGCGATTGATGTTGCCGTCGGACCCGGCGATATTAATGGTGCCGGCGATTGCAGCGCCGGCGTCACAATCTCCGGCGCCGCGACGGGAGGCTCAATGACTACCGCAGGCGGCTGTGTGGCGGCAACCGGCGCCGTTGCAGGCGGTGCGACCGCAACGATGGCTGGCGCCGTCGGCGAGACAATCGAAGCAGCGCCTGCGGCCACCGGTGCGGCAGGCGCCTGCCAATGCCGCCAAACAAGAATGCCGATTGCAACGACGGCAACAATGACCCCGGCCAGCCATAAAAAACGCTCGGCAAGCCCGGCGTGGGGACGCCGCGGCGAAATCTTTCTGGGCCCGACACCGACCGGTGACGCATCTGCGCTAGCGGTATTGCGCCGGTCGATGTCTTTCAGCATGCGGTTGATAACACTCATTGACGCCCCGACCTTCGTGCAAATGACATCATTTTTTTGATCAGGGGCTTGAGCCCACCGGCAGTCACCGGCGATACGGCATCGGTGTCTTCTGACGCAAGCAGGACATGCCGGTATTCCACTTTCGACATACCTTCGCCGAAGGCGAGCATCAATGCCTTGTGCGCAATGATGTTGATCAGCCTCGGAATCCCGTGGCTGAGACGAGATAACTCTTCGATTGCATCGTCACTGAAAATTCGCGGATCCTTGGCCCCGGCAACCTGCAACCGGTGATCAACATAGGTACCCACTTCCAAGGTTTGCAACGGCGCAATATTGTCGGCAAATGTCACGCGCTGCAGCAATTGACGAAGATGTGGTTGCGCAAGCTTGACGTCGAGCTCTGGTTGGCCAAACAACACGATCTGCAACAGCTTTTGTTTCTCGGTCTCTATATTCGACATCAGCCGCAGCGCCTCGACCGTCTCATCCGGTATGCACTGCGCCTCGTCAATGATCAGCACCACCTTGCGCCCATGCCGGGCGTGGTCCAACAGGCAGCGCTTGAGTTCCTTGACAATTCGATGAGATGATTCGTTGGTGTCGATATCGATGCCCAATTCGTCACACACCGCCAGCAACATGTTGCGGGCATCAAGCGCCGGATTGGGGATGAGGCGGTCTCACATTCGGTCGCCAGCGCCGCCAACAGACGGCGGCACAACAGGGTTTTGCCGCAACCGACTTCAGCGACAATCTTGACGAACCCCTCACCCGACCGAAGCGCCACCAGCAGGGTGTTCAGCGCCTCCTGCGCACCTTCGTGCGCATAAAAAAAAGCAGTATCCGGAGTGAGAGAAAACGGTCGCTCGGTCAGACCGAAGTGCCGCTCATACATGGGCTGTTATTTCGCCGTCGGCGAACCGTCGATATTGATGATGCGTCTGGCATTGCCGAGTTCCTCGATGCGGTCCTTGGCATCACGCGCCTGTTCACGCCAGTCTTCCGCCGAACGGATGATGGTTGGTTTGATCAGCACCACAATCTCGCGTTTTGTGCCGGTCTTTTGCTGGTTACCAAGCAGGTTCGATATGATCGGGACATTGGTTGAACCCGGAAATCCGGAACGACTCCCCTGCGACTGGACCTGCATCAAACCACCGATTGCAACAATGTTCCCATCGGTCACACGCACCACGGTATCGGTCTCATTGGTGCTGTTGGCCGGCAGCGGCAACCGGATCACGCCAAGCGATCCACCCAGATCAACCGTCTTGACGACCTCTGCCACCGAGCTGACCGACGGATGAATGTGCAGCGTAATCATGTCGCCCTGATCGATTTGTGGCATCACGTCAAGCGCGATACCTGAAAAAAACGATTGCAACGCGATTGTCGGCAATGTTGTTGTATTGCCCGATGCGGCGGCACCGGTGGTGATTGTCCCGCCGGTCACCCCGGTGACAAAGTACTCGTCCGTGCCAACTTTCAACACCGCTTTTTGGTTGTTAAGGGCGGCAACACGCGGGCTCGACAGAATTTGGATATCACCCTGCGTCTCCAGAAAACTCAAGACACCCTCGAAGTTACGCTGACCAAACACCAACCCAAATATGCCGTTGCCCACTGTTGGAAACGCAACAGCATCTGGCAGAGTTGGCTGCGTAACGCCGACGTTTGGAAAGCGACCGGCAGGTGTCAAACTAATTGTTCCACCGGCACCTCGGCCTCGAAGCAGGGTCCAGTCAACACCACTTTGAAAACCGTCACGCAATTGCACTTCGACAATTTTTGCCTCGAGCATCACCTGCCGCTCGACCGCAATCTTCGAGGCCTTCAAAAATGCCTCAACCTGCCGCAATTCGTCGGGCATGGCACGCACGGCAACAATGCCGGCCTGCGGGCTCAGCACGACATTGCGACCCGGCGCCGCGCCAACGATACCGCGCAGCACATCGCCAAGCTCGCCCCAAAAATCGGTCTTTGACGTGGTAGACAGCCGGCTGTTTTCAAACGCGGGCTGTGAATTCGGGCCGGGTGTCGAGGTCGGTTGACCCGACGGCGCACCACTTCCCGGCACTGAGGTGGCACCCGAGTTGACACGAATCTCGCTCCTGCCTTCCCGTTTGGCATTCAGATAATTGACGGTAAAAATACGCGTTTGCAACGTTGGTGGAAAAACGGTAATGCGGCGGCCGTCGATACGGAAATCATAGCCGTAGACATCCCTGATCGCTTCCAGCGCCTCGCGCACGGATACCCCGCGCAACGTAACGGAGAGTGTGCCGCTGACATCCGGATGCATCAGCATGCTGTAGCGCGTATCAGTCACCATGGCCAGAAAGACCTCGCGCGCGAGGGCGTTGTTGACGATCAGGTCAAAGCGCGGCTCGGCCGGTGCATCCGCCATTCTTGCGGCGGTGTCTGGTGCCTGCAGCGCATCACTGATCTGCGCAGGCACCACGACGGCGGGTTTGGCGGCTGCAACCTGCCCCATTTCGGCGCGGATCGCCTCGGCCGGATCGGTTTTTGGTGATCGATTGGCGCATCCGGTGATTAGCAATCCCAATGCAATGAGCAAGGGGAAAAACGTTTTTGTGACGCACCATCTGCCGGTGGGGCGATTATTGTTGAGCTTCATTTTGTGGTTCCCTTCTTGCCAACAGCGTGATTGAGCGCTGACGATTTTGTCGAAATACCGCTGTCAAGCGGCCGCTTTTCGATACCCGAAAATATCGGCAACTTGCGCAGGCCGGCTGCATTGCGTACCCAGACTTCTGTTTCAGAGATTCGTTCGATGCGCGCACCTTCGATCAAATCGCCGACCGCAAGTCGGCGACTTTTCCAGATCAGAAAACGGTTCCCATTCACAACCACGAGATGTTTCGGATCGATCACCTCAGGCAGCAAACGTTCGCCACCGCCCGGCTGTGCAAATTCCGGCGGCGGCTGGGTTGGGTCTCTGCCAGCCTCGCGAGGCACTACCGCCGACACTTGTGCCAGTAAATTAGCGGCACCCAAAACACCGGCGAAAAGCATGACAGCCGGCCCGTGCACGAAACGTCGATTGGTCATAGATCACCCGATGGCATGATGATGCGCACCGTCAACTGTAGCGGGATCGACTCCGCGCGCAACCAGAATGTGCTCCAACGTGCCTGTGGGAGTGCCTTTTCCAATGCCGACAGATATTCGATCAAATCGGCATAACCGCCCGACAGCGTGATCTCTAGTACGTTGCGCGCGTTCGGCCCGGCGATCAATGCCGCCCCCGGCTCGGACCCCGCCTGCACAACCCGAACAAGGCTGACCCGCTCGGAACGTCGCAAAATCTGTTTCAGCGTCGCGGATATCGAGGTTGCACCGGTCGGTGTTGCCGAGGCCTTGTTGATTTCCTGCTCAACCGCATCGATGTCTTGCTGGCTTTTTCGGATATCAATATTCAGTTCCGTGGCACGATCGCGGCCGCGTCGAAGCATTTCAAGCGCGGTCTCTTCGCGTTGGATATCCATTTGCGTGGATTTTTTATCGAGCAGGGCCACCAGTGTTTTTTGCTGCTTGAGCAAAGGGGAAATAAACAGCGCGTCGGTGATCGCGCCCAGCACACCAATCACACAAATGAACAGCAGGAAACGCTCGCGAAGCGACATGGCGTCGATACGGGCGGTCATTGGTCCAAAAATATTCTTCATTGGCGCGCCCCCTCATCGGCAAACGTTGACGACAGGGCCGCCGCAACACTGAATGAATAAACCAACGGCGTGCGCACCGATGACGATACATCAGTCCGTTCGAGGCGAATGGCCGCCGACGGCTTGGCTGCCAGGTATCCGGCCGTCTGCAGTCGGTCAACCAGCGCATTCACGGCAACCGGGTCGAGCGTCTTGCCGGTCACGTCAATGCGCCCGCCAGTGACGCGTATCTCGGTCAACCATACTTGCGGCGGAATATTCTTTGAAAACTGGCGCATCAACGCGCTGGGACCACCATTTTCGGCCGTCGTACCTTGATTCAAGGTCCGCCAAAAGGTCCGGCGTTTTTCCAGCAGCTCTTGTTGACTGCGCAACTTTTGTTCAAGTGCGGCCACCTGTTGCGGGGTCGGCAAAACCCCGCCATCAGTTGCCATCGGTAAAGCGCGTGCGCGTGCGGACGCCTGTTGTCCTGCTTGAATGGCAATTTCGCGGCTGATGCTGCGTGTTTCGATCATGGCCCAGCGGCCGACCGCCGCCATGAGCAGAATCGATATGACCAACCACCATAAAATCAAACGGGCCGAAAACAGCTCACGCTTTGGTATCAAGGCGGCATTGTAAAGGTTGATTTGCCGCAACCCGGTCATTGCGATTTCGCCTTTCATGATTTTTTCGAAGGCCGCAGCAGCGCCCCCAATAAAGGCATGTATTCCAAGTCAAGCCATGGTGGCGGAAGTGTCGTTTCGGCGACTTTGAAAATGCCCGACAGATCCATCGGCCTGGTTTCAAGCCGCGTTTCAACTTTCAACAATTCAACGATGGCACCGGTCTTGCCGCCGGCGTCAACCCGCAGTGTTTCCAATGGCGTTTGTGGAAAAAGATCGTCCCATAAATCCAGCGTGCGATGCAGCTGCGTGAGCGAGCGCGCCAGCGCCTCCGCTCCCGTATTTGTACCAATTAACGCGGACTGCACGCTATCAACTGCAGCGGCCAAAATATCAGTGTCAAACTCGAAACGGCGGAAGAAGGACAACTCACCGTTTACGGCGACTACCATCAAGGCGCTCTCAGTCTCCGCCACCAAAAAAGCGGCAACCCTGGGCGCGGCCTGCTCGGCAAGTAACACCGCATGGAGAAGATTACGCTGCGATGTCTCGGCGACGTCAATCACTGACAATGGGTGACCAAGATTCTGACAGTCGAGCATCCGCGCACGGATGATGTCATTGTGCACAATCACGGCAATGACATTTTCATTGCGATCGGCCTCTCCGGGAACGGTCAACACATCAAGCGTGTAATCCGCAGGCGACCCTTCGACAAACTCCATGGCGCGCCACCGTACGGCGCTGACCATTTCATCTTCGGGAACGTTTGGCGATTCGACCTGCAAAATCTGGTAGTCGCGCGGCTCGAGAATGGCAATGGTGCGTTCAGCTGCCGGCAGTACGGCCTTGATTCGCTTGGTAAAGGCTTCGCGGGTCTGACTACCGCGCAATTCACTGCCCCATGCGGCAATGGTTGCACCGCGTTCGTCGGCATCCGAGGCAAGAACATATCTCATGGATTTGTCGTTCAGCGTCAGCGCAAGGGTGTATCCCTTGACTCGTGTGCGCCATGGCAATCCCGACATTAATCCTTGTAGCAATCTTGCCTCCGTGACGAGCCTAACATTCCGTAGTGCGCCTTGCGGTCAACACCCGGCCCAGACCTGATTGTACACGCTGGAAACCTGTGTCCCGTGGCCGTGAACGGGTGCAAAAATACGCCCGCTTGCGGCAAACCAAAATCGATGCGCAAAACGGCAAAATTCATTTGAATTCCTCGCGCCAGACACGGTTGGCCGAATTGTTGAGCGTGCCGGACTTGAAGGCGTTCACCGTCACGGTCAACGGAATATCCTGGAAGATGCCGTTGGCATCGGTCACCCGAATATTGAAAATATTGGGGCCCGCTGCAGTCGGGGAGGTCGCATAAACAATGCTGAAATCACCGGTGAATGTGAGAGGCATTCGCTCGGCAATGGTCGGCGCGGTAAAGATCACAGGATTGGCACCTGCCGCCATCCATGTTTCGATGGCGCTGATGGCACTCAGATTGACCAGCGAATAAGGATCGGTGGCTGCCCCCCACCCGGCTGGTGCTGTTATCGCCACACCGTTGACGGCGGCGCAGCCGTTGTTGGTGATAGTGGTGGTGAGTACCACATTGGTGCTTGCGGCATTGGTGACAGGCGGATCAATCACCGCGACAAAATTGCCCCGTGTGATATCAGCCGAGATGGCGGTTTGCGAGGTATGAACGGGCGAACCTGCCGTGTTGCCGGTGCCGCTTGCCGAGCCGCTGAATGTAAACGGGATGGTCGTTCCTGCGGCGTTGATTTGATATACCCAGGTGATGGCGGTGGTGGGGGGGGACGAGGGCACACTGGCGATGGGCGCGGCCGGCACCGGCCCCGACACAAACGTCACTGGTGCGCCCGCCACCGGTGTGAGTGTGGGGGTGACATTCAACAGGTTGTAAGGGTAGCCATTGGTCAATGTCATGCTAATGGTGATGTTCGAACCGGGGTACTGGCAGGCCAGTGATGAAGCCATTGCCGCCGACAGCCTGCTGAGCGCCAGCGTGCTGGAGGTGGCCAGCCTGGAAGTGACGGTGGCACCGTTGCGGGCTGTCGCGGTGAAAAAGATGGTGCCGTTGTCAGTGGAGACCGTACTGTAGGTAAAGGTGATGGTTCCCGATGCCAGAGCCGCCAGATTAAGCGGGCTGGGGCTGCTGACTGTGCCGGTCAGCACTTGTGTGACCGTGCCGGTTTTGACCACCGTCGGCGGATTGGGGTTGGCGACGATATTGTTTTGGGTCACACTGGATACATTGCGTACCGTCATCACCAGCCGAAAGCTGTTGCCGGCGGTAGTGGCGGTGATCGGCAGGCCTGCTAGGTCAGTAATTTGGAATGAAGTGATGGCGAGCGACCTGAGTGCCCAGGAACCAGCCGGGGCGGTGGTGATGCTTTGCAAGTTATTGAATGGCGGCGTGGTGGTGGTGGTAAATCGCGCGCGAATATCGCGCAAGGTCTCGTTGATGTCGGCCGTGGTGGTGCGCATGGTCATATTGACCGTAAAACTGGCCGACGCGCCAACAATGAGGGCATCAGCCCAAGTGTTGGCGCGGAAGGCCACACTGGTCGTGGTATTGGTGATACGTGTCCAACCCGCCGGTCCGGTACCACCGGCAAACACGGTGCCAGTGCCCGGCAGGCGAAAGCGAATCTCATAAATGCGCTCGGCGGTGTTGTTGGGAGTGGCGGTGTTGGTGATCTGGTAGCTCACTGCTTGGGCGCTGCGCATATCAAACTGGGTAGCCGCGGCGGGCGTTTGCAAAATGGTATAGGTGCGTGCCGCGTACGCCAGTTGGCTCACGCTCACCAGAAAAGTCATCGCACACCACGCGTAAATTGTTTTTTTCATGTTGGTCTTGGCTTCAATGGTCAGTGCTCAATGTTCAGCGATCAACCGTACGTCGCGCATAACGCAGATTGGTGCCAGCCACACCGGTTGACTGCAATTCAACCTGATAATCGGCAGAGTCGCCACCGACAAGAATGGGTGTCACCGGCTGGCCAACAGCGTGGGCGACATTGTTGACCGCGCCCTGGCAACGCACAATACCGGTTAAGGTCATGTTGCCGCCTGCTATGGTCAGACCTCCGTAGGCGATTTCCTCGCCCTCGATATCAAGCAATCCCGCCCCCAGGAATTTTGGGTTGGTGTCCACCAGTATCGACGCGAGCGACGTGCAATTCGCCGCCATCACCGTGCGCAGAATCGTGACCGGATACACCACATCTCCCCGGGCATGATTGCCGGCAACGGTGGTGACGGTGCCCACCGTCTGCGCGCGGGTCACGCCGGTGAAGGAGTTGGCGGTGACCCCGGTATAGCGGACAAATTCGCCGGCGCCGCCGATGTCATCTTCCACCTGCAAAATTCCCGCAACCGGAAACCGGGCGGTGGTGAACACATTGAGGGTGGCCGCCGCCGCCGGAAAGCCTGTGCGGACTTTGGTTGCCGGCAGATTGGCAAACACCGTGAACGTGCCATTGCCCAAAGCCTGCGCTGCCGGTGCCGCCGGATTGGGGTCGGTGGTGCTGCGATACCAGTCAAGGTTTTGCGCCCACCGCCGTTGTTCAAACTCAAGACCGCTTTCGGCCAGAAACAGGGCCTGCATTGAACCGACGTGAACACCACTGGCAAGTGTGCTGTTGCCAATCAAATTGCCGAGCGCGATGGCAAGTGACACCACCACCACAATCAGCAGCAGCACCACAATCAACAAATAGCCCTGTTGGCCTCGGCGATCCGTCATGGAAAATTTCTCGGGCTGACAGTGGCGGTGAAGGTCTTGCTGGCGGTATTTTGGGTCAATGTAAAACCAGTGACGATATAAAACACCTGCGCGGCCACGCCCGTTGCCGCACCGGCCCTGGTCAGGTAAGACAACGTCAGGCCGCTAACCCCGCTCGCAAGCGATTGGCTGTTGCGCATCAAGTTGCCGGCAGCACCCGGACAAGTGCCAACCGCCCCCAAACAATAACGGATGACATTGCCGTCAATATCTGTAAACGACAAATCACTGCCTGAAGTGATGACGAGGTCGGCGGGTGAACGTACGGTACGGAGTTCGCGTGACATGCGCTCAAGTGCCGCCCTCGCCTGCCAGTCTGTTTCCGCGATATCTTTGCCGGTGAAATAGGCCCGGAATGCATTTGAAAGTGCTGGGGCGGCGACCGCAGCGATGACACCCAACACGATAATGACCATGATCATCTCGATCAGGCTGAAACCAGCGCGACGGCGGAATCGTTGTTTTTTGGTTGCAATCATCAATAGTTGGCCACTAGTGCCGTCGCCGTGATGGCGGCTGTACCGGTGACATTCACACTTACCACTTTGTAATTGGTCAGGTCGGCACCAAATCCCGATACGATGGTTGACGCCACAGCGTAACCCGCGGGCGGCGTACAGATTGCCGGGCCGGGACCGGGGTTGCAAGGATCGGCAAAACCGGCAAAACCGACCGCGCGACGTTGCCCCAGAATCAGCTCCATGCGCTGCTGGGCAAGTTCGGCTGCTGCATCAAGCCCACCGGCCTGCGGTGAATTGCGCAACGATGAGGACATCGCAGCAACAATGCTGGCCATCAACACCCCCAACACAACAATAAAGATGATCATTTCAAGCAGCGAAAACGCCGCCGAGCGGCGGATGGAAAGATCGAGCATCATTTGACCCCGCCTGTCTCAGCGGCAACCGTGACGGTGACCGTTTCGGTGCCGGAGGTGAGTGTAATGACCGCACTGGCCGCAAGCGCGGTCGTTGCGTTGATGTAAGGTATGCCGCGGCTGTCAAACGCGACATAGTTGCTGGTCAACGGTGGATTAAACCCGCTCAACACAACGGGCGATACCGAAATCGCCGCCGTGCTTGCTGTGACCGGTTGAATGATTGGCAAACCACTCATATCGGTAATTTGGTAACTGTTGGCGGTGAAATTTATCCGATAGCGCTGTCCCTTGCTCATCGACATGCTTTGTGCATAACGGACGTTCGCCGCCAGCTGGGCGGCGACCGCCGGCAGCGTGATCGCTTGGGTCGACACCATGCGCGGGACGACAAAAACGGCAAGCACGGCGATTAGCACCAGCACAATCACCAATTCAATTACAGAAAACCCCCAAATATGGCGGCGGCTGGTTGGTTGGCAAGAGGCAGGCACCGCCATCAGCATTGGTCGATCAAGCGATGCCAAATGCGGTAAAGGTTGCGGTCACCGCAGTGCCGCCGGTGGGCGTAAACGTCAGCGTACAAACAGCCGTTGCATTCGCGGCGACAGCTAATGCGGTAATCGCATAGACACCACCCGCCGTTGGCAACCCCGCCTGTAGCACCGTCGCGCCAGCCGAACAATTGGCGACCGGAACCCCTTGGGCCGCGTTGACCGTACGTCCGACAAAATTGATCGACATTGCCGACGACATATTACCGGCGACACCATTGACTGCAGCTTGCGCGGCGTCCTGCTTCAAATCGATGTATTTGGGCACCGCCACGGCGGCGAGTATTCCCAAAATGACAATCACGATAATCAGTTCGATCAGCGTAAATCCACGTTGAACGATATTCATGTTTCTCCCGTGCCCTTGAACATTGCCGAAATTGAATGCGCCCAATCACGCACCAAAAAAAACAAACGGTCCACGTTGCAGAAACGTGGACCGTTTGGATTTAAATCAACGCCAATGCCAGGTTAGGCAATACCGAGCGCCGTAAAGGTTGATGTCACAGCGGCGCCACCGGTCGGTGTAAACGTCAGTGTGCAGGAAACCGCGGCGTTAACCGCAACGACTGCCGCGGTAATGGCATACGCGCCGCCCGCTGTGGGCAGGCCGCCCTGCATCACGTTAACACCATCGCTGCAATTTGCGACGGCAACACCCTTGGCGACGTTAGCCGAACGGGCGGCAAAATTAACTGCCATGGACGACGAAATACCGCCTGCGACGCCATTGACCGCCGCTTGTGCGGCGTCCGCCTTCAAATCGATGTATTTTGGCACGGCGACCGCGGCAAGGATGCCCAGAATAACGATCACAATAATCAGTTCAATCAATGTAAAACCACTTTGTACCTTGTTCATATGTTTCTCCCGAAAAAAAATCAACACCTGTCAATAAAATCGTTGCGCCTGCTGCGGCCTTTGTCTGGTGGACATAGTTTGATGCAAACATCCGGCAAAGTCACGTGGAATGACACGCTATGACATAACCCTCACAAAGTTTAACAATAATCGCCGTTCTGTGTGTGGTGCAACACACCCAGCCTGTTGGCCGATTGTCAATTGCCCATTTTCAGTTAACAACCTCGTCATTCCAAATATATACCTCGCGTGCAGCCAACAGGTCCATTTGGGACAGCTCAAACGCCATCACTTGCCGCCCCGACGCGGCATGAAAACGTCGGACATCGTTGACGCGGTAACCAATCAACGCGGCACGCTGGTCAAAAAACCAGAAACCGGGCGCAACCATGCCGCGAACGGCGTCATCAAGCGCGACTTCGCCCGCGTAATTGACCGGCGGGCGTTTAAGCAGCAAGAACGGATTCCGATGTGCAACTTCTGATTGCATTGAAGGCGCTGTCACGCGGCGCATTTGCTCAAGCACCAAGGCAACACGCAGTGCACCCAAATTGCCGCGCACCGCACTGAGCTCGGCGGCACCGCGGGTGTCGCGTGCTTTATCCAGCAATGCCCAAACGACAAAAACCAGCAATAGAATCAGCAAGGCCTGTTCAAACAGGCGCCGCAGGGCATTGTGCGCGATCGCCGTTGTTTGTGCGGGCGCGGTCACCCACCGCGTCCCATCGACGCCTCGCCGAGCGACCACATCGGCAGGAAAATTCCAAGCGCCAGCACCAATACCAGACCGGCCATCATCAGCAACAGAATTGGTTCAATCTTGACTGACAACTCCTTGATGGCGTACGCCGTCTCACGCTCATACATGTCGGCAATATCGACCAGCAAAGAATCGATCTCACCGGTTTCCTCCCCCACAGCGATCATTTGCAAAACGACCGGGGTAAACACGCCCGACGCCGTGGCACACCGATGCAGACTGTCGCCACGTTCGATGCCATCCCGCATTTCTTCAATCTGGCGGGCGAAGTACGCGTTGTCGGCTGTGCGGGCCACCAATGCCAGCGCATCCAGCACGGGTATACCACTTTGTGATGCGAGCGCAAAGCTGCGCGCAAATCGCGCCAGCGTCCCCTTCAAAATAATTTCGCCTATGATTGGCAGTTTGAGCTTGATGCGATCCCACCAATAACGTCCCTGCGTGGTTTGCAGCACGGTTCGAACCCCGTACCAACCAGCCGCCGTCACGGCGGCAAGCAGCGGCCACCAGCGAACCATGAAGCTGGAAAAGCCAATCAGCAGCCTTGTCACCATTGGCAGTTTGGCGTTTAGACCGGCGAATACGCCGACAAAAACCGGAATCACAAAAATGTTAAGCACCACGATCGCAATCACACCGGCCATCATGACAAACATCGGATAGCGCAATGCCGCGCGCATTTGCCCACGCATTTCCTTTTCAAACTCGAGATGCCTGGTCAGGCGACTGAACACTTCCGTCAAGCGCCCGCTCAGCTCTCCGACATGAATCATCGCAACATAAAAAACCGAGAATATTTTCGGGTGGCGCGCCATGGCAACCGACAATTCA
Source organism: Burkholderiales bacterium (assembly GCA_031431435.1). GTDB lineage: Bacteria > Pseudomonadota > Gammaproteobacteria > Burkholderiales > Usitatibacteraceae > UKL13-2. The sequence continues at coordinate 47,298 of JANPDI010000104.1, read as the reverse complement.
CGACCTTGATCAAGGCTTGAGCGGATATCGGCCAGAACCTCGGCAAAACTGCGACTGCCGGTTGATTCCTGCAGGCCGGAAAGTGCACGGAAAACCGGCACCGCGGTGCGTTGCAGGGTATGCATCTGCCGCGAAAAAAGGATCACATCGTCATCGGTGACGGGCTTGGCACCCAAGGTCTCCCACCACGACGGTCCGGTCTTCGCCTTGACGGCGGCACGTACCGCGCTGAGGTCAATAACAACAATACCTTTTGCCACCAATTGTTGGACCCCGGCGGCGGGCGATTCAGCCTCAATCGTCCCGCTGACGCTGGTGCGCTCGCCGTCGCGCCCACGATAGTTGTAGGTGGGCACGCGTCTCAGTCCTCACCGGCGCTGGCCACACGCATGGCTTCAGCCACGGATGTGCGGCCTTCCCGAACCAATGCATATGCCCGGTTTGCCAATGTTTTCCCGTGCATACGCTCGCCGGCAGCTGACAAGAATGCCGATCCACCGCCGTCGATGGTTGCCTTGGCCAGCGTTTCGTCCATCACAAAAATCTCGTACAGCCCGGTCCGGTCGCGATAGCCGGTGCCGCCACATTGCGTGCATCCCGCACCGCGCTGCACCGTGATGCCGGCCGCCTCGCTGCCGCCAAACAAATCCAGCCAGGCACGTTCGTGCACGGTCGCTTGGACAGTACCAGCGCAACTCTTGCAGTTAAGACGGCACAGGCGCTGCGCAACAACCGCACGAAGACAGGTCGCCACCATGTACGGCGGGGCACCCATGTCGAGCAATCGAAATACCGCACTGGGTGCATCCCGGGTGTGCAGGGTGGAAAGCACCATATGGCCCGTCAGCGCTGCGCGCAAACCAATTTCGACTGTCTCCGCATCCCGCATCTCGCCGACCAGCACAACGTCCGGGTCCTGCCGCAAGGTGGCGCGAAGCACGCGTGCAAACGTCAGCTCAATCTTGTCGTTGACTTGCACCTGCACGATTCCGGGCAGCCGATATTCAACCGGATCCTCTACGGTGATGACTTTTTGTGCCATCAAATCGATTTCAGACAATGCTGCATAAAGTGTGGTTGTTTTACCGGCACCGGTCGGGCCGGTCACAAGCACCATACCGGATCCTGAATTGAGGATCTCACGCAATTGGCTGACCATGTCCGCCGGCATGCCGATGGCGTCAAGTCCCCGCACCGTGCCGGACTGGTCGAGCAAACGCATGACAATCGACTCACCGTATTGGCCGGGCAATGTCGACATGCGTACATCGATTTCGCGGTCGCGCGCCCTGAATGAAAATCGTCCGTCCATCGGCATCCGGCGTTCGGCAATATCAAGGTCTGCCATCAGCTTGAGGCGTTGGGTCAATGCCGGCGCAATCCGCACGTCTGCCTCCGCCTGCGGCTGCAGCACGCCGTCAATCCTGAAGCGAATTTGCAGCGTGCGCTCCTGCGGCTCGATATGCACATCGGAGGCGCGGACTTGCACGGCGTCTTCCAGCAACGACTGCAGCAAGCGCATGACCGGCGCCTCTTCCCTGCCGTCGGCCGCAAGTGAGCTGGTATCGAATACGTCTCCGAGATCCTTTCCCAACGCGATCGCATGGCCGGAAATCTCGTCGGTTCGACGGTAATAGCGGTCAAGTGCGGCAAGAATCTGGCTTTCCGGGCAGGTGGCAGGCGTGACCTGACGCTTAAGCACCCGTTCGACATCATCCAATGCGCTGATATCGTCCGGGTCGGCAAAGCCGACCAGCAGGCCCGTCCCCTGGTTGTCGAGCACCACCGCACGACAGCGGCGCGCAGTCGCTTCCGGCAGCAACTTGATCAACTCGGGACGAAATTCAAACTGGCTTAGGTTGACAAACAAGATGCCAAGTTGTTTTGACAGCAGCATGGCGAGTTTGTCCTCGGTCAGCGCGCCACTTTGCACCAACACCTGACCGAACCGTTTGCCAGTGGCCAAACTGGTGGCCAGCGCATCGTCACGCACCTGTTGTGTGATTTCACCATCCTTGACTAACATCTCGCCAACCCGCTCGCTGGAGCGACTTCTGCGGCGACCACCCACCGGCGAATCGGGCGTTGTGTTCATAGGTATCTAGATCCCCGTCTAAATTGCTGTTCCCAAGTAGGCCTAAAAAACGCCGCGCCGTCAATAGCACAACTTGTCGGTTCGCCGTCTGACAACGTACCTGTAATCAGTCAAATGGATGGTGCAATACGATGGTCTCATTGCGGTCCGGACCGGTCGAGACTAGTGCCACGCGGATACCCACCAAGGTTTCCATGCGCCGCAAATACGCTTGTGCCGCTTTCGGCAACTGATCAAATGCCTGGATGCCCAAGGTACTCTCTGTCCAGCCGGAATGCACTTCATAGATCGGTTCACAGCCGGCAATTGACTCGGCGCCATACGGCAGGATGTCGACGACCTTGCCATCCAACCGGTAACCGGTGCATATCTTCAGTTCACTCAAGCCGTCGAGCACATCCAGCTTGGTAATACAAAGTCCGGATAAACCGTTAATTTGTGCCGCCCGCTTAAGCGCGGCGGCGTCAAACCACCCACAACGACGCGGGCGTCCGGTCACAGAACCATATTCGTGCCCGCGATCGCGCAGCTGTTGGCCGACATCATCGTCAAGTTCGGTCGGAAAAGGGCCTGATCCCACCCGAGTTGCATAAGCTTTGGTGATGCCCAAAACATAGTTCAACGCTTGGGGCCCCACACCCGCACCCGCCGATGCCTGACCGGCCAGACAGTTCGACGATGTGACATACGGGTAGGTACCGTGATCGACATCCAACATGGCGGCTTGTGCGCCCTCAAACAGCAGTTGCCCCCCTTCCGCCATTAGCCTATGCAGGTCTGCCGACACGTCGGACATCATGGGTTTCAGGCGCTCGGCCATTGCCAGCGTCGGCTCATAGACTGAATCAAAACTAACCGGCGCGGCGCCAAGGTATTTGGTCAACACAAAATTGTGATAATCCAGCACCTCGACAAGTTTGGATTTGAAGCGCTCCGGGAATCGCAGGTCGTTGACACGAATCGCACGGCGCGCCACTTTATCCTCGTAACACGGCCCGATGCCGCGTCCGGTGGTGCCGATTTTTGCGTCACCCTGTTTTTTCTCGCGAGCCTGATCCAGCGCAACATGGTATGGCAGAATCAGCGGACACGCTTCTGAGATGCGCAATCGTTCGACCACATTCAGTCCGGCCAGCGTGAGCTCGTCGATTTCTTTCAACAGCGCCTCCGGCGACAACACCACCCCATTGCCAATGTAGCAGGTGACATGCGGATGCAACATTCCCGACGGAATGAGTCGCAAGATTGTCTTCACGCCATTCACCACCAGCGTGTGTCCGGCGTTGTGTCCGCCTTGAAAACGCACAACCCCGACAACTTTCTCGGTCAGCCAATCAACAATTTTTCCCTTGCCCTCGTCACCCCATTGCGTGCCGATCACCACCACATTTTTCTTCATGCTTCATCCTTGATTGGTACCACTTGCCACTGTCCGTCGATCATTCTGATTTCACGTTTGCAATCGGCGATATCTTCGCCCAGGCGGGTGACAACGACATCACCGCGGTCGCGCAACGTCTTGACGATGGTGCGCGCCGCATCGTCTACATTTGCGGGCGCAAGGATTGGCGATGCCGCAGCCGCACGATCCGGCGCCATCGGCAACAAAGCCTTTAGATCCATCGAAAAACCGGTTGCCGGACGCGCCCGGCCAAACACACGTCCCACATCGTCGTACCGCCCGCCCCTGCCAACCGCGTCGGAGGCGCCATCGGCATAAGCCGCAAACGCAATTCCGCTCTCGTAGTTGAAGCCACCAAGCTCGCTCAGATCGATCGATACCGCCGTATCGCGTCCGCAAAATTGCTTGGCGACACGCTCAAGATCATCCAGCGCACGTCCGATCCGATCGCTCCTTGGCAGTAGCTGGCGGGCACGGTCGATCACGTGATTGTCTTTGCATGCGTCGCCGTACAACTCGGGAAGCGCCGCCAGTCCGGATAAATGCGCGCCGTGGCGGCGGACAAATGCCTGCAACATCGGCACGTCCTTGGCCGTTACGGCGGCAAACAGGGATTCCCGCTGGTTGGCTGAGACTTGTGCATCATCAACCAGGGCGCGAAAAATTTCGGAGTGCCCGATATCGAGTTTGTTGGCCGGGACCCCGAGCGCCACCAGCGTATCGAGCATCAACTGCTGAATTTCAAGATCGGCGTCGAGTCCGGCAAAGCCGTAGAGTTCCGCCCCAACCTGGAATGGTTGGCGGGATTTGCCGAGGCTGGAGGGTCGCGTGTGCAACACACTTCCGGCATAACACAATCGGGTAACGCCTTTACGGTTCAATACATGCGCATCGATTCTTGCCACCTGGGGCGTGGTGTCCGCGCGCAGCCCCATCATCCGCCCCGACAGCTGATCAACCAATTTGAATGTCGCCAGGTTCATGTCGTGTCCGACCCCCGACAACAACGACTCGACATATTCAAGCAGCGGTGGCACCACCAGCTCGTAACCATGCAAGGCAAAAAGGTCCAGCGCCGCACGCCGCATGTGCTCGAGCTTTTTCGCCTCGACGGGCAAAACGTCTTCGATATTCTCCGGCAGCGCCCAGGTCGTCATGTCAATTCACTTCGCAACAGGTCAACGAACAAAATACAACATCAATAGTCCTGCCATCATCGCCAACAGTCCGACAAACCTCAATTGACCGTCAGACAACGCCATGGCGTGGCGCATGGCCTGCCGCCAACGCATCGGCGACACAAACGGCATGATCCCCTCAAACACCAGCATCAGTGCGCCGCCCGCCAGCAAAAGGTCCCAAATGCTCATTCTTGATCTTTGTATCGGCAATTACCACGTTAAAAACAGGCAACAAAAACGGCGCGCCCTTTTCAGGACGCGCCGTTGGTGAATTATACGCACTTTCCGGTTTCCACGCCGTGGCGCCTGATCCGGAGAAGCGCAGTCGAGCAATCGTGACTAAGTGGTTACTTGCCGCGTCCCGGATTGCGCAGGTACTTGAAGAAATCCGAGCTCGGCTCCAACACCATTACGTCGGACTTGCTCTTGAAACTCTCGCGGTAAGCTTCCATGCTGCGGTAAAACGAATAAAACTCGGCGTTGCGGCCATATGCCTGCGCATAAATTCGCGCCGCTTGGGCATCACCTTCGCCCTTGGTTTTTTGTGCTTCGCGGTAGGATTCGGCCAAGATAACCGTGCGTTGACGTTCAGCGTCAGCCTTGATCTTGTCGGCATCACCCGAGCCGGTGGCGCGCAACTCATTTGCCACCCGCTTGCGTTCCGAATCCATCCGGCGATACACGTCCGCCGAAATCTCCGGCACCAGATCGACCCGCTTCAGACGCACATCAAGCACCGAAATACCGATTGCACGCGCGTCGGTGTCGGCTTTCACGCGAAGATTTTGCATGATGGTTTCACGCTTGCCCGAAATGACCTCTGCCAATGTACGTTTGCTGAATTCATCACGCAGATCATTGTTAATCGATTGCGCAAGCCTGAGTTCAGCCGCATTTATATCGCCGCGCGTCGACACAAAGAATTGTTTGACGTCGATGATGCGGTATTTCACAAACGAATCAACCAGCACGTTGTTTTTTTCACTGGTTTGAATACGCTCGGCATCCTTGGTGTCCAACGTCTGGATGCGCGTATCGTACATACGGATATTCTCAATCAGCGGAACCTTGAAATAAAGACCGGGTTCGGTATGAATGGCGACCACCTCACCAAGCCGGAAACGGATGGCATTTTGGCGCTGGTCGACGGTAAATGCCGTCATGACGAGTGTGATCAACACACCAATAACAATAATACTGATCAGGGGGATATTCTTTTTCATGTCATTCTCCCGGTTAGCGGCCGTCACGCGAACGCAGGTCGCGGCGGGCGGCGACAGGGTCCGGTGCGGCGGTTGCGGGAGGATCACTCAATGTCACCGACTTGGCGACCGGATCCTGGTTTTGTGACTGCGGTGCGTTCGACATTTGCATCAGCTTGTCGAGCGGCAAATACAGCAGATTTTGACCGCCCTTTTGATCAACCACCACCTTGCTGGTGTTTTGCATCACCTGTTGAATCGTGTCCAGATACATGCGCTCGCGCGTGACTTGTGGGGCTTTTTCGTATTCCGCAACAACAGCCGAGAAACGCGATGCATCGCCCTGTGCATTGGCAACCACCCGCTGTTTGTGTCCGCTGGCCTCTTCAATCAGGCGTGCAGCCAAGCCGCGGGCTTTGGGGATAATATCGTTTGCATATGCCTCACCCTCGTTTTTGAGCCGCTCCTTGTCCTGCTTGGCACGCACGGCGTCGTCAAAACTCGCCTGCACCTGCTCGGGCGGCTGTGCATTCTGCAAATTGACGTTTGAAATGGATATACCGGTCTTGTATCGGTTCAAAATATCCTGCATCAACACTTTGACCCGTGAGGCAATTTCGCCGCGACCTTCATACAACACAAAGTCCATTTTGCTGCTGCCGACGACTTCACGCATCGCCGTCTCGGCAACCTGACGCACGGCCTCATCCGGGCTGCGATTATTGAACAAATACTCTTCAGGACTGCTCAGCAAGTATTGGACGGCAAACTGAAGATCAACAATGTTTTGATCTTCAGTCAGCATCAGGGCTTCTTCTTTCATCTTGGTCTTTTGGTTGTTGCGATGACCAACCTCGATGGCGCGTAAATTTTGAATATTGACAACCTCGACCGTTTCAAACGGGTAAGGCCAGTGCCAGCGTGGGCCGGGTGCGGTGGTTTGGGCATATTTACCAAGCCTCAACTCAACACCCCGGCTGCCTTCTTCGACAATATAGAATCCGGTTGCCAGCCATACCGCCAGCGCCAGACTGGCGGCCAGGACAAAACCGCCACCCATTGCCGCACCGGAGGGGCCATTGAAGCCGCCGCCGCTATTGTTGTTTCCCGCCGGCTTTTGGCCAAAAAACCCGGAAATCTTGTCGGTAAACTTTTTGATGATCTGATCCAAGTCGGGTGGGCCGTCATTATTGCCCCCGCCGTTGTTGCCACCGCCACGTTTGCCCCATTGCGGATCATTCAGCGACATTTCAGATATACCGTCAGCGGCGCTACCCGACGAGGCTGGCTGGCGGCGGTAACGCGCAGCCAGCGTTTGCTGCAGGCGCTGCAGGGCGTAGACAATCAATGCCCCCGTTACGGCAACGATTTGAATCAACAACGATCGTGGACTCGACCGCATAGCACAACTCCAAAACTAAATATCAATGATATGTCGGCCGCCATCGCAGTTCTGATGGTTGACTAACGGTGGGTGCTGGTTTGGTACTAACGGCCGCCAAAGGTTCCCCAGCAGGCGACCGGTCTTGAAAACGCGTTTCCGTGTTTAGCGAAGCATTCGCAAACGCCTCGAGCGCAGCCTTCAACAGATCGACACCCTCTCCGTTGACTGCGCTTAAGCGGACTTCGCAAATTTTACCACTCTCATCGCGCAGCAATGATGCCGGGAAATTTCCCTCAAGTCGGTCGATCTTGTTCAACAGACGGATTTGCGGAATGTGATCCGCACCGATTTCTGCCAGCACTTTTTCGACGTCTTCGATCTGCTGTTCCCGCGCCGGGTTTGACGCGTCAATGACATGCAATAACACATCCGCCTCCAACGCCTCGGTCAGAGTGGCATGAAACGAGGCAACAAGGCCATGCGGCAATTCGCGGATGAATCCGACCGTGTCGGAAACCGCAACACTGCAATTGGGCGTCAAAAACATGCGCCGGGTGGTGGTATCCAGCGTCGCGAACAACTGGTCGGCGACAAACGATTCCGAACGGGTCAACCGGTTGAACAGGGTCGACTTTCCCGCATTGGTGTAACCGACCAGCGAAACGGTAAAGGTACCGGTGCGACGACGGCCCAACCGCTGCGTGGATCGCTGCCGCTCGAGCTTTGACAGCTTTTCCTTTAAACGCTTGATGCGATCACCCACCAGACGTCGATCGATCTCAAGCTGGGATTCGCCTGGCCCGCCACGCACACCGATACCGCCACGCTGGCGCTCCAAGTGTGTCCAGCCTTTGACCAGACGCGTCAGCAGATGCTGCATTTGGGCAAGTTCCACCTGCAACTTGCCTTCGGCCGAACGTGCACGTTGACCAAAAATCTCGAGGATCAAGTCGGTACGATCCATCACCCGCACCCGGTCGGCACCCAACGCCTTCTCCAGATTGCGGATTTGAATCGGCGACAACTGGTGGTCAACCACCACCAGCGTGGATTCATGCTCGTCAACCAAAAGCTTGAGTTCGTCGACTTTGCCGCTGCCGGCGAATGTTGCGGCGTCGGGCTTTTGGCGTTTGCCAGTGAGGCACGTCGCGACCGTTGCGCCGGCGCTAATGATCAATTCTCGTGCTTCGCGGATACGCGAGTCCAGCCCGCCCTCGCCGAAGTCTAATACCAGCAATATCGCGTTGACACGATTGGCGGTTGTTGACGGGAATGGTGGCTTCAAATGATCGCTTCAAGATTCGGCGTTGGTGAACCGGCTGCCCGCGGCAGTTTTGGACCTGTCGCGGCAAATGGAATTAATGTCTGACGCTGCCTGTTACATGCGGCCGGCGGGCACAAATACAAGCCGGTCAACATGCACCAGAGCTCATAGCCGGCAGATGATCGCCGGCAGCACAACAGCAATCAGACGGTCAGTCGTGGTTGGCTGCGCGCACCCGCAAGATCATGCGGTTGGCAATAACAACAGGCAATCAGTTTTCGCCGGTGGGCGCGTCAAAAGGAACTGATACGGCACGCGCCGGGACAACCGTTGAAATTGCATGTTTGTAGACCATTTGGGTCACGGTGTTTTTCAGCAACACCACATACTGGTCAAACGATTCGATTTGACCCTGCAGCTTGATACCGTTGACCAGATAGATTGAAACCGGGACGTGTTCCTTACGCAAAATATTCAGGAACGGGTCTTGTAGTAGTTGCCCTTTTGTACTCATATTCTTATTCTCCAACCAGGTTGTATTCGGTCCGAAATGCCAACGATTGGCACGTTAAAAAAGGACGAAGCCGAATGATTATGTACTTTATCTAAATTTGCTGCGCTGCGACAAGCAGAGCTCTGACATGACGACCGCCAGATTTGTTCCGCAATGATGACAGATTATGCCGGTGTTGAACATTGAACCGGGCGCGAATTGACTCACCTGATCGGGGTGATTTGACGGCAAATGCACACCAGACGGTAACAAATCCGTTGTCGGCGCCCTGCTTTGCAACTGTTGCCAGCCACAAAGCATATATCCGTACGATTTATATGGATATATCTCCGGCCTGAGCCTTGTCAGGCATATTTTCGCTTCATGCGAATCCTACCGCGACGGCGTTTATCTTCCTGACCCTTGGTCAGCGCCGGCGGCTTTCTGCCGCGGAACGGATTGGAGCCCTGCTTTAACTCAACACGCAATGGTGTTCCGCGTAGTTTGAACGTCTCCATAAAGCGCCCTTCAAGGTAGCGCACGTAACTCTCATGCACGCCGTCAAGGCCCGAGCCGTGCACAATGACCAGCGGCGGGTTGTGCCCGCCCTGGTGGGCATAACGCATTTTTGGTCGATGCAGACCATTTAATGGTGGCTGGTGCGCCGCCGTCGCCGCCATTAATGCGCGGGTCAGCTTGGGTGTCGAAAGCTTGGCCATCGCCGCCTGAAACGCATTGTCAACCGAGGCAAACAAGGGGTTCAGTCCCATGCCGTCCTTTGCCGAAATGGTATGCATATGCGCAAAGCTCAGGAAATGTAACTTGCGGTCAAAATCAACCTTGGTTCGTTCACGCGTGTATTCGTCGAGGTTGTCCCATTTATTGATGGCAACAACCAGTGCGCGTCCTGATTCAACGATGAATCCGGCGATATGCGCGTCCTGCTCGGAAACCTCCTGCCGCGCATCCAACACCAATATCACCACATGACAATCGGCAATGGCCTGCAGCGTTTTGATCACCGAAAACTTTTCGACCGCCTCAAACACCTTGCCGCGCCGGCGGATACCCGCCGTGTCAATCAGGGTGTAATCCTTGCCATTACGTTGCAACGGCACAAAAATTGAATCGCGGGTGGTCCCGGGTTCGTCAAATGCAATCACCCGCTCCTCGCCCAGCAGTTTGTTGACCAGCGTCGATTTCCCGACGTTTGGCCGGCCAATGATCGCAATTTTGGGATGCTTGGGGTCGGCCTCCTCTTCGGCGGCTGGAAAATTCTCCAGCATGTCCTCGATCAGTTGTCGGACGCCTTCACCGTGTGCCGCAGATATTGCCACCGGCACGCCCAGGCCCAACTCGTGGAATTCGGCCGTGACGATGTTTTCGTCCATGCCCTCGGCTTTGTTAACTGCAACCATGACGGGGATCTGCTGCGCGCCGCCCTCGCGATGTGCCGTCTGCCGTAAACGCTCGGCGATGATTTTGTCCTGCGGCGTCAGCCCCTGACGGCCGTCAACCACAAACAAAATGGCGTCGGCTTCGGCAACCGCCTGCAGGGTTTGTTTGGCCATTTCGTGCAAGATGCCGTCGGTCACCTTTGGTTCGAAACCGCCGGTATCAACCACCAGAAAAGGTTTGGACGCGCCACGGCCGTGGCCGTAATGACGATCCCGCGTCAAGCCCGGCAAATCCGCCACCAACGCGTCACGCGTTTTGGTGAGGCGGTTGAACAACATCGATTTTCCGACGTTGGGCCGGCCGACAATAACAATAGTTGGTTTCATAATGATTTCAAAACGTTGCAGCCGCGCGGAAAACATTTCGCGCAAGGCATGGTTAAACCAACGTTTTTGACTTTCCGCGTTGCCGCTTGACTACCTGACTGCTTACGCTTGTTTGCGTTTCCTGCCGTATTTGACTGAGATGACGAATTGTCTGATGCAAAAAATATTAACGGACACCGATTGCGTAAATGCCGCCCTTTTCGGTCTGCGCAATAACCCGGCCGCCGCTGGCGACAACTGCAATGATGCGACTGCCATCGGTCGTTACCCTGCCGGTCAACTCACCGGTGTCGGGCGCCAATGCATGCACAAAACCGAGCCGGTCGCCGACCAGAATACGTCCGTTCACCACCTGGGGCGTGCCCAGATCCCGGCGCTGTAACTTTTCCTGTTTCCAGACCGTTGCGCCGGTAATCTTATCGAGGGCGGTCAAATTGCCGTCGGTATCGGCAACATAAAGATGTTTTGCATCGACCGCGACACCGTCGGCACTTGAAATGTCGCGCGACCATAACACATTGCCACTCAGTGTTTCGACACATCCGGTTCTACCTTGATAAACCGCGGCACATACACGCGAATCATCGTTGACCGGCAGACCCGCCACGTCGGCGATGCGTTCAAGTTCGGTGGTGCCACGCGGCAGCGAAATTGTCGACTCCCAGACAGGACGGCCGGTTTCAAGTTCGATGGCAACCACTTTTCCACCCGGAAAGCCCGCGTAAATAACACCACGGTTAACAATCACGCCGGCACTTGTGCGCAGCGTCAGCGTTGGCGCAGCGCGGGTGAACACCCATTTGCGTTTGCCATCGGCACGGTTCAGCGCAAACAGCCGCCCGTCTGCCGTTCTTGCAATCACGCTGGTTTTTGTCACCAGCGGCGCCGCCAAGATCTCACCGGCGAGTGGTGTTTTCCAAAGCGCCCGGCCGGAGGCATCAAACGCCAACACCTCGCCCTGCACATTGGCGACAACAATGGTGTCTTCGCCAAAACCGACGCCCGCGGAAAGTTTTGCCTTAGCGTCAATACGGGAAACACTTCGTCCGCCCTGATCGGCAATTGCATTAATGGAGCCGTCATTTGCCGCCGTGTAGATAACCTTGTCGCCAATGCCCGGGGAAAACAGAAATCCCTTTTGCGACCCGGCGCTTGCAGACCATTGCAGCGATAGTGTCGAATCACGAATTTCTGTCAGCGGCACAAGCTTCTTGTCGCCTCCAAAAAAGCTGCAGCCTGCCAAGGTGGCAACAGTCAGGCCGGCCGCGATCGTCCGCACCGCCAGCACCGGCATTTTGCCAGGGCGTTGACGACCCATGGTTCCACAGGCGCCAATCACTTCTTGGCTCCGGCTTCAAGCGCGCCGTCGGCTTTTTTGTCGCCGGCTTTCTTTTCAGCGGGCTTTTCAACCGCACCGCCGAATGCATCCAGTTTTGCCTGCGAGATCGCCTTTTGCGGACTGCGTTGCTCTGCTTTTTCAACGGCAAGTTCAAACGCGGCACGGGCTTCATCGCGACGGCCCTGCGCGGCAAAAATGTCGCCCTTGATATCCGAAACGGCGGCGGCAAATCCCTCATCCTTGATTGTGCCAAGCAGTTTCAGGGCATCATCAAATTTTTTCTCATCGAGAAGCAGCCCGGCAAGACGTGTTTTGGCGACGATCTTATGTGAGTCGCGGCCATTTTCAATCACCCAATCGAGATGCTTTTTTGCCTGCGCAAGATCGCCCGCGTCAAACGCCGCCTTGGCGGCCATCAATTGCACGTCCGTTGCGTAGAACGTTGCCGGAAATTTTTCCGCCAGTGCGGTTGCCGCATCGGAGAGTTTTTTCCATTCCTTGGTCGCCGCTGATTCTTGCGCGACCTTCTGCACGCTCAAAAACAGCGTCTCTGCCTCGACCGTTTGTCGTTGCTGGAAATACTTCCAGCCTTGAGTGCCGGCAATTCCAAGAAAAAAAGCAATCAGAGCCGCGTAAACCCACGTACCCCATTTGTCCCACCAATCCTTGATTGCGGCAATGCGTTCCTGCTCTTCTAAATCGTACGCTGACATTTGATGACTACCCTGTTATATAACCGTTCAAAATTTTTCGGCCGCGGCTATTCCGCCACGTTCCATATTTTTGCAACCGCCTCGTCAAGCGAGACGACGACCTGCTCACCGCCGCGCAGGTCCTTTAAGGCAACCTTTTGCTGCGCCAATTCATCCGAACCCAAGATGATAGCAAAGCGCGCGCCGCTCGCATCGGCCTTTTTCATTTGCGACTTGAAACCGGCCACCGTTTGTTCACCGCTGCCGTGTACCGCGACGGTCAGCCCGCTGTCACGTAGTTGCTCGGCCATCAACCATGCCGGTGCAGCCTCACTGGCACCATACACGATATATGCGTCCAGGGTGTCAATGGCTGTAGGCGGGTTCTCGGCCAGCAACATCAGCACCCGCTCGACGCCCAGCCCAAAACCACAAGCCGGCGCCGGTTTCCCACCGAGTTCGGCAATCAGACCGTCATAACGTCCGCCGCCGGCAATGGTCAACTCCCAATCCGCGCCCTTTGCGATCCACTCAAATACGGTGCGGTTGTAGTAGTCGAAGCCGCGCACCAGCCGGGGCGCAACCTCGTAGGTAATACCGGCAGCATCCAGCAATGCTTTTACACCGTCAAAGTGTGCCTGTTCGGCCGGCCCCAGAAAATCGGCCAGGCGCGGTGCGCCGTCAACCAGCGCCTGCATCGACGGGTTTTTGGTATCAAGTGTGCGTAATGGATTGGTGTAAAGCCGCCGCTTGCCATCGGCATCCAGTTGGTCAACGTGCGCCTCAAAATAGGCTACCAGCGCCTCACGGTGGGCCGCTCTTGCCGGGGCATCACCGATCGAATTGATGAGCAGGCGAACGTCCTTGAAACCGAGCCGGTCCCACAAACGCTTCAACAGCACAATTTGTTCGGCATCAACATCCGGACCGGCAAAGCCCAGCGCCTCCACGTCAAACTGGTGAAACTGCCGGAAACGGCCCTTTTGTGGTCGCTCGTGGCGAAACATCGGCCCCCACGTCCAAACCCGCTTGGGCCCCTCATACAAAATATTGTGCTGGATGGCTGCGCGCACCAAACCTGCCGTGGCTTCCGGACGAAGCGTCAGCTTTTCGCCGTTCAAACCATCCTCAAACGAATACATTTCGCGTTCAACGATATCGGTGACTTCACCAATCGAGCGTTCAAACAGGGCGGTCGGCTCGACAACCGGCGTACGCATCAGACGATAACCGTACTGCTCGAATACATCGCGCACGGTATCTTCAAAATATTGCCAAAGTGGGGAATCCGCAGGCAGCAGATCATTCATGCCACGAACGGCTTGCAGGGTCTTCATAAAGTGTCGGTGGTCAAATAACGGGAATCGGCATCACTGCCGGAATCGTCACCCGCTGTTTTCCGCATTGGTGTCGCCTGACAGCGACATGGCAGCGGATGATGCTGGGATTAAGTTAAGTCTAGTCCATGATTTTACAGGGGTTTTCACGAGACGCCTAGCCCGGCGCGGAAAATGCATCTGCTTACAAAGTTTTGGTCGGCGAATCGGCTTGATAATCCGTTTATCGTTGCAAACGCTTTAGAATTTCTGCAAACAATTGCCGTTTTGGCCAAATTACCAATCCTTTTGGGCAGACGACTCACTGCAACGTACCGGCTTGGAGAAAAAATAATGACTGGAACACGGCTTTTTTCGCGATTTTTTGGCGCGACTCGGCGTGCCAACCTTGACGGCACGATGTCTACCAAACCGTCTGCCATGGCGCTGCTGGGCATCGCATTTGCCGGCACGGCGTGGTTTTTCTCTGCCAGCGCCGACGCCGCAACAAAAGTGATCGGGGAGCCGATCAGAGTCACCCAAACGTCACAGAAAACCCAACTCGAAATGTCGTTTCGGGGAGAGTTGGATGCGTTTGCCCCGACCATCACTTTTTTTGCGGTCGATCCTGCGCGCATCACCGATGCCAAGACCGCTAACGTTTCCCGTTTCCGCAAGGCCATCCAGATCGGTATTAACCAACAGATCGGCGATCAGGCCTTCAGCACTATCATGCCAGCCATGACTTGGCGTGTTGTTGGCAATGTCAACAATACCAACAATCCGATCGGGCGCGTCACACAATTCAAGGTACGGTCACCCGGGGCAACCGCAACCCGCGTGGCGATTCGTGTTGACAATCCCGCCGCCGGTACCGAGATTCGGTTTGCCGGCTCGGATGACCCTGCCAACGTGATCCATCGTGCCGACAGCAACGAGATTTCCAGCCTGCTTGACGACCAAAAGCGCTACTGGACGCCGTTAACCGAAGGCGACACCCAAATCATCGAGGTATTTGTGCCGGCGGGGTCAAATGGCCAAGCCCAAAACATCCCCGGCATTCAGGTCGACGCGGTGTCGCATATTTTTGCCTCGCCACGCGACAGCTTCAAAGCCGCAACCCAACTGAAAGGCAGCTCCGGTTCGTGCAACGTCGATGCCATTTGCCCAAACCCCCAGACAGCGGGCTATGTCAACGCAAAAAATGCCGTGGCGCATATGCAGTTTCAGGCCGACTGTGGAACCGGCGGCGCATTGGCGACCTGTATTTGTACCGGTACGTTATTGAACGACACGGACACCACTACCCAGGTGCCGTACTTTTTTAGCGCCAATCATTGCATCAGCACACAATCACAAGCCAATACCCTGACCACCTATTGGAACTTCGACAACCTGACGTGCGGCGGAACCGATTTGCCGCGCAGCCAGTCGAATGCGGTTTTTGGTGGCGCCCAATTGCTTTACGGCAACGCCAACACTGACGTATTGTTGTTGCGGCTAAACGGAACGCCACCACAAACGGCGTTTTTTGCCGGCTGGAATTCAGCGGCAATCGGCGGATCAACACCGGTGACCATCATTCATCACCCTGCCGGCGACCCGAAAAAAGTCACGCTCGGGCAAACGCTAACCGATCCGTTTACGATTTTGGCGGATCAAGGCAATGCCTCGTTTATCACCCCGACCTACACCAGCGGGGTCACCGAAGGCGGCAGCTCGGGTAGCAGCGTATTTTCAATTTCCGGCGGAAACTATTTCCTGCGCGGCGGCCTGTTGGGCGGACCGTCAAGTTGCGCGACCGCCGGCAACATCAACAACCCGGACAATCGGGACTATTATTCGCGTTTTGACCTCGCCTTTCCGTTTCTCAGTCAATGGCTGGCGAACGCACCGGTCGCATTGGCACCACTATCAAAACGTGGTGGGATCGATATCGACGGCAATAACAAGAGTGTGCTGTTGACCATGACCTCAATCGGGTTCATGCAGGGCGGGCGTTTGGTAAACAACCTGTTTCAATGGACCAGCCAGACCCACCCCGGTGACGCCTTCCGCCTGCTGGGCGCGGTTGATTTGGCCGGCAGCGGCAAATCCGATCTGGCGTTTCTGAATACGTCGTTCCTGAATAATCTCGGGCAGGGCGAATCGCGTTTCTCGCGGAACTTCAACTTGAATACCAGCAATCTATTGTTGCGACTGGTCAAACCGGAGTGGGATGTGCAAGTCGTCGGCGATCTTGACGGCGACGGTTTTGGTGATCTGGTTTGGCGGTTTCGCGGTCAGAGCCCGAATATTGACGATCAGGGTGTTTCATACATCTGGTTCACCGACGGCAATGGTGTGACACAGGTCCGCAAGCGCGGCGGCGCGCCACTCAACTGGATATTGCTCGGTGCGGCAGATCTTAACGGCGATGGTGCGGCGGATATGGTCTACGTGAGTCCAACCAACGCCATTCGTGTGTTGATGGCGACACCCAACCGCACCTGCGCCAATCTATCCGGCGGCAATGTCGCGAGCGGTTTCACCGCCATCAAGCTGGCCGACTTCACCGGCAATCGGAGAGGCGATTTGTTCAGCAGAAACGCGACCACCGGCGCCGTGCAGGTGACACCTCTTAATGCGACCGGACTGACACTACCGCCCTATGCCGGTGCCCCCGATGACCCAAATGCATCGTGCACATCGAGCAATCTGACCGTGACACAAGCTGCGGTGTACACATTCACCTCAGATCCGACCTGGTCGATCTACGCCACCGGTGACTTCGATGGCGACGGCATCTTTGATATTGTTTTCCGTCGTCCCGACAACCAATTGGTTGTGTGGCTGATGAAAGCGGCCGGTGCCGCGCCTACCGTCATTAATGCCGGTCCGGCACCAGTGAACTACACGCCGTTTCCGCTCCAGTAACTGACAAGATTCAAAACGCAAACACAAGGCAGGTCGGGCATTTTCAGACAAAAATGTCCTGAAATGCCCGACCCGCCTTGTGTTTACCAATCCAGAAACTTCTATAGACCTCAACGTCAACGTCTTTTCTGCCCACGCAGAGACGACGGCGTTTTTTAAGATCTCGCTTTACGCAATCTGCTTGATCGGGATCTCTTTTTTCCGCGACGCCGATTTGCGCACAACGCCCGGTGCGTAGTTTTTTGCCACGTAGTCATCGACCAATAATTGAAACTCTTCGGCGATGCGGTCGCCCTTTAGGGTGATCGATTTTTCACCATCGATGTACACCGGTGCCACCGGCCGCTCACCCGAGCCGGGCAACGAGATGCCGATATTGGCGAGTTTCGATTCACCCGGGCCGTTGACCACGCAACCCATCACGGCAACGTGCATTTCTTCGACGCCGGGATATTGCGCCTTCCACACCCGCATCTGGTCGCGCAAATAGGTTTGGATCTTGTCGGCAAGCTCTTGAAAATAGGTGCTGGTGGTGCGCCCACAGCCGGGACACGCCACCACCATCGGTGTGAATGCCCGCAAGCCCATGGTCTGCAAAATTTCCTGCGCCACGATCACTTCCCTGGTGCGGTCGCCACCCGGTTCCGGTGTCAGCGAAATACGGATGGTGTCACCGATGCCCTCTTGCAATAACACCGCAAGTGCCGCCGTTGACGCCACAATACCCTTGGAGCCCATCCCTGCCTCGGTCAAACCGAGATGCAACGGGTAATCACAACGACGCGCCAGATCACGATAGACCGCAATCAAATCCTGCACCGCGCTGACCTTGCACGACAGGGTGATCATGTTGCCGGCCAAACCGAGTTCTTCCGCCTTGGCCGCACTCTCAAGTGCCGACACAATCAGCGCCTCGCGCATGACGGCATCGGCCTCTTTCGGCTGCGGCAGCTGTGCGTTTTGATCCATCATGCGGGCGATCAATTCCGGGTCGAGCGAGCCCCAATTGACGCCAATCCGCACCGGCTTGTCGTATTTGACCGCCGCGGCAATCATCGCGCCAAACTGGTCATCACGTTTGACGCCCTGTCCGACATTGCCGGGATTGATACGCAGTTTCGCCAGTGCAACGGCGCATTCCGGCACTTCCGTCAGCAGCTTGTGGCCGTTGAAATGAAAATCGCCGATCAATGGCGTGTTGCACCCCATGGCATCAAGCTGGGCGCGGATGAGCGGCACGGCACGCGCGGCGGCGAGGGTGTTGACGGTGATGCGAACCACTTCCGAGCCGGCGCGCGCCAGCGCAACCACCTGCTCCACGGTCGCGGCGATATTTTCAGTGTCGGTGTTGGTCATCGACTGCACCATGATCGGCGCATCACCACCAACCAACACATGACCGATTTTGACTTGCCGCGATTTGCGGCGGGGGATATCACTGACCATGGCGATTAACTTGTTTTGGCAAAAATTAAATTCCGAGCCACGCGGGCGCGCTCAGCAAACCAACCGGTGCAACCAGCTACTTGACGTTGACACGGGCGACAGTACTGTTGGCGCGTATGTGTGGTGCCAGGCTGAACTCACGGCCGTTATAGGCCATACGTGTGACCGAGGCGTTACCAACCACAACTGAGAATGGGCCGCGTCCTGACACCTCGTCGACGTCTCCGGCGTTATAACGCCGCGACAAAATTGAACGGCCGTTGGCGTCAATCACTTCGACCCACGATTGACCTGAAAAGGTGAAGCCGATGAGTCCGTTATCGCCGGCACGACGCAGCGTCTTTGCGGCGTCGGCCGGGACCGGTGACGATGCGGGCGCCGGCGCGGTGACAGGACGTGGCGGCTCTGACAGGAGCGCGGGCGGCACAACCGCTGCATTTGGTATTGTCGCCTTGTCAGATTCCATTTCAACCTTGTCAGTGGCGGCGGTGGGCAACACGGCGGTTGCGTCGACATTGCCAACGGCGGGTTGAAGTACCGGCTGCGGTTGACTGATTTGCGTCTGGACAACGGATTCAGCCGGACGCGGTCGTCCGCCATCGGCGAGGTGCGGGCGAACATACTCCCACCAATACCAGATGGCGCCGGCCAGCAGCACGATTACGCCGGCGACAATTGCCGCACGCGCCTTCGGCGTCGCAAATACGTCACCGCGCGACTGCATCTTTAACGGCGCGGCGGCGGTCGGTGCGACCACCCGCGTGGCAAGCACTGCCGAGCCGTCGGTGTGGGTCCGTTCGAGGGTGGCAAGCGCCGCATCAACCTCAATGCCCACCACCTTGGCGTAGTTGCGAATGAATCCGCGCAAAAAAATGCCTTGCGGTAGCGCGGCATAATCGGCGCGCTCAATCGCATCAATTTGCTTGATGCCCATACGCAGCCGGTTGGCGATGTCACCCAACGAAAAACCGGCGCTCTCACGCGCCGCACGCAGCAACTCACCCACCGAGGCCGGCTCATGCGGGACCGGTTCCGGATTGGTCAGAATAAAGTTTTCACCCATCGGCTCATCACCGGTATGCCCGGCATGACGGATATCGCGTGTGTCAGTCTTCGCTGGTGTGATTGGATTGGCTTGCATTCTGATTGTCCATGATTAGTTGTCCGCAAATCGCTTCAGGCGAAAAATCGCCCGCAACTATCGACTGCCGGCCTCGCGCGCCTGTGGCGAATCCGGGAACCGGCGGCGCAATTGTGAAATGTAACCCGCCTCGGCATTGCGGTCACCCATCGCGCGTGAAATTTTTGCACCAAGCAGCAAGGCGTTTGCACCCGGTTCGCGCACCAGACTGTTGAAACGTGCGAATTGGGCGTCGGCCTCTTTATAACGCATTTGTGAAAACGCAATATCAGCAAGCTCATAGAGGGCCGCCGCGAGTTGCGGATCACGCACCAGCGCGGCACGCAAATTTGTCTCCGCCATGGTGATGTCACCAGCGCGTCGTGAACACACACCGGCGTTGTACAGCGCGCGTTCCGGCGTGCTGTAGAGCGGGTTGCGCAGCGCCTGGTTGAAATACGGAAGCGACCGCTTTGGCTCCTGCCGCTCACAGATAAACCAACCGTAGTTATTGAGCGTATCTGAATCAGCCGGTGCCAGTCGCAACGCCTGCTCAAAGGCCGTCTGCGCTTTCGCATCCTCCCGCAATTCCATGTAAATCAGTGCCAGCATGCTGTGTGCCGGCGCATAACTCGATTGTGCGGCGACGGCCTGTTGCGCCGCCTCGAGCGCGGTCGCCAGACGGCCGTTGCGGAACCATTCAGCCGAGCGTTCGGTGTGAATTTGCGCGCGTTGAGTCGGCTCAACCTTGGTTGCCATGTCGGCGGTCTTGGTTTCAGTGGTGGTGGTTGTCGAACAACCGGTAAGTACCAACGCCAGTGTCGCCAGTATTGCAACGACCGATCCAGTTCGCGCTTTATTCAAGTTGTTCTCCTGTGACACATTGGACCTAACCGACCGCATGGATGGCGATGGTTCGCGTACCGGTACGTTTTGATTTATCAACCACCTGCCCGGCAAGTTGCCCGCAGGCAGCGTCGATATCGTCGCCACGGGTTTTGCGGATCGTCACAATCAGGCCGGCGTCTTGCAATACCGCGCGAAAACGGTGGATGGCGTTGTTGCTGGAGCGTTTATACGGTGCGTCCGGAAACGGATTCCAGGGGATCAAATTGATCTTGCACTCGATATCGCTGACCAGGGCGGCCAATTCATGTGCGTGTGCGACGGTATCGTTGACGCCGTCGAGCATGACGTATTCAAAGGTCACAAAATCACGCGGTGCCGCCGTCAAATAATCCTTGATGGTGGCAAATAATTCGGCCAGCGGATATTTCTGGTTGATGGGCACCAACACATCACGCAGCGCATCGTTCGGCGCGTGCAACGACACCGCCAGTGCAACCGGGCAACGATCCTTCAGCCGCCGCAAATTTGGTACCACGCCGGACGTTGACAACGTCACGCGGCGGCGCGACAAGCCGTAGCCGTGGTCGTCGAGCATGATATCCATGGCATTGGTCACCGGCTCAAAATTGGCCAGCGGCTCGCCCATGCCCATCATCACCACATTGCTGACAATGCGCTCGTTTTTTGGGTTGTAGCCCATTGCCTTGTTCGCCCACCAAAGCTGACCGATGATCTCGGCCGCGCTCAGGTTGCGGTTGAAACCCTGCTTGCCGGTCGAACAAAACGTGCAGTCAAGCGCACAGCCGACCTGCGATGAAATACACAGCGTGCCGCGATCGTCTTCGGGAATAAACACCACTTCAATGCCATTGCCGGTACCGACGTCGAGCAACCACTTGCGGGTGCCGTCTTTGGATGCCTGCTCGGTCATGAGGCGCGGCGCTTCAATGACCGCGACGTTGGGCAATTTTTCACGCAGGGTCTTCGCCAGATCGGTCATCGCGTCAAATTGGTCGACGCCAAAATGATGTATCCAGCGAAATACCTGTTTGGCCCGAAACGGCTTTTCCCCCATCGCCGCAAAAAACGCCGTCATCTCGGGCAATGTCATGCCCATCAGATTTGGTTTTTCGCCGGCAGCGTGTTGGGGAACAGCCATTTGGGGTCGATTCAGGGGTTGGCGCGATTGTTGATGCGTGTGATTAAACGACGAATCGTCAAATCAACGCGACATCACGTTCATCGCCGGGAAGAAAAATGCAATTTCCTGCCTGGCGGTCTCGGGGCTGTCAGAGCCATGCACCGCGTTGGCATCAATCGAGTCGGCAAAGTCGGCGCGGATGGTTCCCGGTGCGGCTTTTTTCGGATCGGTCGCGCCCATCAGGTCACGATTCTTGGTGATGGCATTGTCGCCTTCAAGCACTTGCACCATGACCGGACCTGACACCATGAATGCCACCAGATCCTTGAAAAAGGGACGCTCGCGGTGCACGCCATAAAATTCTTCGGCGGTTTGTTGCGACAGGTGCATCATATTTGCGGCAACTATTTTTAAACCGGCACCTTCAAAGCGGGCGTAAATTTGGCCGATCACGTTCTTTGCAACCGCGTCAGGTTTGATGATGGAAATGGTGCGTTCGACTGCCATTTGAAACTCCGTAGGTGGTTTGAAAAATGCGGGATATTTCCGCTAAGCTGATGATTTTTTTGAATAAAAGTCAAACATTACTCAGTCGACGATTATATCACGCAGCGCTTTCGGTCGGGGCATTTGATGGCACCGCACCGGTGCGTTTGTGCTATCTGGCTAACCGTCGGCGCAAGCTGAAAATCAACCCACGGTCGCGAAGCAATCACGCAACATCCGGCTGCTTGGTCACGAGACGCTGACAGGCGACGTCTAAGACACCACCAACAATAACTGATGCGCCTTGCGCCGGATGGTGAAGTCATGCCCGCCCGCCTGGTGTGGTTTGTCAGACGGACTTGGTCGGAACAACTGGCGCGCCCATTCCTCCAGCTGGGTATGGCTCGGTGACGCCATGCCCTGCCAGCGCAGCCAGTGGTAAAGCGCATTGGTCTGACGCATCAGCGCCATGTTGTCGAGCCCACTCGCATTGGCGTTTACGCCATCCCACTGCAAATCCAGCCGGGCGAGATCCTCGAGCATGTCGGCGCTTTCGGCCGCGTGTTTGGCGGTGCGGGCCAGCGACGCCGCGTAGTGCGGGAAACGCGTCGCAATCAGCGGCAACAGTTTGTGACGGATGAAATTACGCGAGAACGCCGTATTGGTGTTTGAATCGTCTTCAATCCATTGCAACTGATGCACCGCCGCGTAGGCCTCGATATCTGCACGTGAATGCTTCAGCAACGGCCTCACCAAACAGGCGCCGCCGACCAACCGGCGCGTGTCACCCATTGCCGCCAGCCCGGCCAGCCCGGTGCCGCGCAGCATTTGATGCAATACCGTCTCAGCCTGGTCGTCGGCGTGTTGTCCGGCAAGAATAATCTCTGCGCCATGCCGCGCAAACGCCGCGTAGCGCGCGCGCCGCGCCGCGCCCTCCACACCCTGCCCGCCGGTGTTGTCCGGGTCGATGCTCACGCGCACCACGGTTAGTTCGATGTCACGTGTCTTGCAAGCCGTCCGACAAAAATCAGCCCACGCATCGGCATGCTGGCTCAAGCCATGGTGAACATGAATTGCCTGCAACACCCACGTCGGCGCGGCAACTGGCGAACACTGGGCGGTCAGCCGATGGCGGTGTGCCGCATCAAGCAACACCATCGAGTCGATTCCGCCGGAGAGCGCCACAACCACGCTCTTGGCGTGATAACCGTTGTTCAGGGTGGCGGCAAGTGCGTCCGCGACAGCGGTGCCAACCGACGCTGCGATGGCAGCCTGTGTTGACAGGCAGGTGTTCGGGGCAATGGCATTCACGTTGGGCACATTCGGCCAATCCGGCCGGGCAATAATTCAGACCGGCATCACTCGGACAATTCTTTAAATTTTCCAATTTGCAGCAACTTCGCCTGCCGCTGTTGGACCAGCTTTTCCGGCGACAGGTCCTTCAATTCTTTGAGCGACTCGGCAATCGCCTTTTTGACCGTTGCGGCGGTCGCCTTGTGGTCGCGGTGCGCGCCGCCGAGCGGTTCATTTAACACCTTGTCGACCAACCCCAATGCCTTTAATTTTGGCGCGGTGATATTCAGCGCTTCTGCGGCATCGGGTGCTTTGCCGGAATCTTTCCACAAAATCGCCGCACAACCTTCCGGTGAAATCACCGAGTAGGTACCGTATTGCAGCATGTAGGTGATATCACCAACCGCAATGGCCAGCGCACCGCCGGAACCACCCTCGCCGATGATGGTACAGATCACCGGCACACGCAGCCCGGCCAACACATAAAGATTGTGCCCGATCGCCTCTGACTGGCCGCGCTCTTCGGCACCGACGCCGGGGTAGGCGCCGGGTGTGTCGATGAAGGTCAACAACGGCACGCCGAACTTCTCGGCAAGTTTCATCAGGCGCAGTGCTTTGCGATAACCCTCCGGCCGCGGCATGCCGAAGTTGCGATATTGGCGGTCCTTGGTGTCACGGCCCTTCTGGTGACCAATGACCATCACAGTCTGCCCGTTAAAACGCGCCAACCCGCCGACAATGGCAGGATCGTCAGAATACGAGCGGTCGCCGTGAAGCTCCTCAAAATCAGTGGTCATCAAGCTGATGTAATCAAGCGTATAGGGCCGCTGGGGGTGACGGGCCACCTGCGAAATTTGCCAAGCAGATAACTTCGCGTAAATATCCTTCGTCAGGGTCTGACTTTTTTTCGACAGCTTGTCGATTTCTGCGGAAATATCGACCGCCGAGTCATCCTGCACGTAGCGCAGCTCTTCAATCTTGGTCTCCAACTCGGCGACCGGCTGTTCAAAATCGAGAAACGTCAGTTTTTGTGGTGTGGTAGCCGTCATTGGAGCGTATTTAATTTGTCGTTGCCAAAGGCCAAGGATGAATCATACCAATTTGCGCCGATATAATCGGTTTTCCGGATTTAATGGGCCCGGGCATCACTTGCACGTTGTTATCACTTGCGGACATTCACGGCCGGCATCAACATTCCCGGAACAAGAATTTATCTGGTATTACGTGTTCTATCGGCGCCAAACAGCGCGCAACGGCACTTATCTGCGGCTTAAATCACATCGCATCTTTTTCTGACCAATCAATCATTCATGGCAAACCGGCTTTCCAAAATCACCACCCGCACCGGCGACGATGGCTCGACCGGTCTCGGCGACGGGTCGCGCATCCACAAATCACATTTACGTGTGCATTCGCTTGGTGATCTTGATGAATTAAACAGCAGCATTGGTGTGCTGCTGACCGCCCCAATGGGCGACCCACACCGCAAAATGCTGACGCGGATTCAAAACGCATTGTTTGATCTGGGCGGCGAATTATCCATTCCGACCTATCGCGCCGTGACCGCAGCGCATGTTGTTTACCTGGATGAAATGATCAATGGGTTGAATGCCGCGTTGCCGCCGTTAAAAGAATTCATCCTGCCCGGGGGGTGTATCGCCTCGGCACATTGCCACGTTGCGCGCACGGTCGCGCGTCGCGCCGAACGCGGCGTGGTGCGGCTTGCCGAAAGCGACGCGGTGTCCGCTTTCGCCATACAATATCTGAACCGTTTGTCCGACCTGCTGTTTGTATTGGCAAGAGTGCTAAATCGCGAACACGGCGTTGCCGATGTGTGCTGGTCGCGCGAGCCGGCCGCCGATTGATCGCGCCGACCCGGCGCCAACGAGGACCGCAACATATGTCTGACCCGACGACCAACGATCATTTGTTTGCGCTATTGTCGCGCACCAGTCTGGGTGACCGCAACGCCTTTAATGCGTTATACGACGCCACAAAATCGAAACTGTTTGCGGTTTCACTTCGTATAGTCGGTGAACGGCACATTGCCGAGGAAGTTTTACAGGACTGTTTTGTGAAGATATGGCATCACGCCGCCGATTACGCCGCCGCCAAATCCGCGCCCATGACGTGGATGTCGGCAATTGTGCGCAATCGAAGTCTGGACATCGTGCGCCGGCCACGATATGAAGTTGCGGACGATGACGATTTTTTCACCCACAATATGCTGGACGATGGACCGACGCCGCCGGATCAACTGGCCAGCAAGCGGGACCAGGCGCAGATCGTGCGCTGTATGAAGGGCCTCGATGGCGAGCAACACAAGGCCATTTCACTGGCGTTTTTTGAAGGACTCTCACATGCCGAGGTTGCCGGTCAGTTGGGGCGGCCGCTTGGGACGATCAAAACACACATCCGTCGCGGCTTGCTGAAACTCAAGGATTGTCTCGACGGACATGTCAATGAAGCGGCGGGCGTATGAAACTCGACCATCCCGACTTGCAATCGCGGCTTGCCGCGGAATACGTGCTTGGCACCATGCAGGGCGGTGCGCGCCGGCGATTTGAGGAATACCTGCGTACCCATCGCGGCCTGCAGGCGGCGGTCGCCCAATGGGAGGCACATTTGACGCCGCTTGCCGATGCCGTTGCACCGATCAACCCGCCGGCGCGTGTCTGGCGGAAGATTGAGGCACGACTCAATGGCAGGGATGTCGTCAACGAAACGCGTTTATCGGCGGGCGTTTTCAGCCAAAACGGCCCCAAGGTGCCGGTGATTGGCGGACTTCTTCAAAATTTTGCATTTTGGCGCAGCCTCGGACTCGGTGCGTCAACACTGGCGATGGCGCTGCTCGTTGGCGTATTTTTCGGCAATGTGATACCAACCCACGATCCAATGATGACCGCCGTGCTGGAGGATCAGGGCGTCGCACGCATGGTGGTTGAACAACCTAAATCCGGCATGCTGATGGTCAAAATGGTCAAGCCATGGAAAACCGCGCCAGCCAACAGTCTGCAACTTTGGGTGATGCCCAAAGTTGGTCCGCCGCGCTCAATCGGTATCATTAATCAGGATGGTTCGACCAAAATCAGCATGCAGGATATGGACAGCATGCTCACCGACGGACTTGCCTTTGCGCTTTCAAAGGAGCCGGTGGGTGGATCGCCAACCGGACAGCCGACCGGCATGATTTTGTGCAAAGGCGTGATTGCAAAAATGCCGCCTGTACAAAGGCCGCAAATCTGACCCTCGCACCGCGGGAAATGACCATATGACACAAGCCGTTTTGCTGGTTGATCAACTCAAGCGCGAACTGAAGTCGCGTGGCGTGACCTATGCCCAACTTGCAAAATTGATCGGCATGTCCGAGGCCAGCGTCAAACGCATGTTTTCGCAACGCAACATGACGCTTGACCGGGTGGATGAAATTCTGACCGCCACCGGTATCGAGTTTGCCGAGTTGACACATCATTTTGACCGCGAGCAAAAACGTCTCACGCAGTTGACGTTTAAGCAGGAGGAGCAGGTGGTCGGCGACCCCAAACTTTTTCTGGTGGCGGTGTGCGCATTAAATCTGATGAGCTACGACGAGATTTTGGCGATGTACACGTTCACCGAAGCCGAGTTGGTTGCGGCCCTGACCAGACTCGACAAAATCGGCGTCATTGACCTGCTGCCAAACAACCGCTTCAAGCTCAAAGTTGCGCGCACCTTCTCGTGGATTCCCAATGGGCCGATCATGCTCGCGTTCAAGGACAATGCCGCTGATTTTTTTGAAAGCGAATTCGCCAAACCCGGCGAGGTGTTGTTCCTGCTGAACGCCCGCCTGTCGCCCGCTTCGCGTATCGCGCTGGTCGATCGCCTGAAACGCACCGCGCGCGAATTCTCCGAACAGCATTACGATGATTCCAGCCTGACCGCCGCACAACGCGAGCCGGTGAGCCTGCTGATTGCCACGCGCTCGTGGCATCTAAAGGCCATGGCGCCCTATTTGCGCCGCAAATGACGCACCGGGGCCATTGATCAACCAAATGTGCAACATCATGAAGGAGCATTGATGATCAAACCAATTGCGACCCCGGTACAAAATTCAGCCTGGTCACGCCTGTTGGCATCCTCGCTGCTTGTGCTGTCGGCTTGCATGACGCCGTTGCCATTTTCACAGGACGGCCTGCCCGCCGCGGTGACCGTGCCAGGCGGCAACACGGTTGCAATGGAAGTTGCCGCGGTTGGCAAAATCACCTATCAATGCCGCGCAAGCAACAAGTCATTTGAATGGATATTTGTTGGTCCGCAGGCGACACTGAAAGGTCGTGACGGCAAACCGGCAGGACGTTATTTCGGTCCACCGGCCACATGGGAATCGGCGGATGGTTCGCTGGTAACAGGTGTGCAATTAGCAGTCGCACCTGCCGGCGCGGGAAACATTCCATTGCAATTGGTCAAGGCCAATCCGGCCACCGGCAAAGGCGGCATGCAGGGCGTCAGCTATATCCAACGGGTGGCAACCCGCGGTGGCGTCGCCCCCGACACGCGTTGCGACCTTGCGTCTGCCGGGAAAACAATCAACGTCGGCTATCAGGCGGACTACATTTTTTACCGGGCGAACTAACTCAGCGCTTCGGCATTGGAAGCTGGCGGGCGTTATCGAGCGCGGCGCAGGTTTCGGCAACGGCATCGATCAAACGCGGCCCCGGTCGCAATACCGCATCCGCGTCAAGCGCAACGAAGTGTCCCGTCGATGCGGCGGCAGTGCCTTGATACAATGTGTTGTCGCGCGCGGCGGCGCGTGTGCCCGGCGCGGATCCGACGGGGTAAAAAACAACCTGCGGATTTTTTTCCAGTAACACTTCACGCGACGGCTCAAACACCAGTTGTGTCACCCCGGCAAAAACGTTGTCGCCGCCACAAAGGCGCAACACCTCCGAAATAACATGGTTACCGTTGATCGTCATCAACGGTAACCGGCTGATTTCAAAAAAAACCGGTATTCGGGCCACACTGCGGTATTGATTTTTTATTGCCGTCAGGCGCGACAAAAAAGCGCCGGCTGCCAATTCGGCCTGCGGCAATGTGCCCGCCAGTTGTCCAATGCGGCGCAACGCCTGCGGCACATCACCAAGCGCCACCACCGCAACCGCCTCAACCGCAATGCCGAGCGTGCGCAACCGGGCGATGTCGGTTTCGCGGGTGCCGCCGCGCCAGACCAGTACCAGATCGGGTTTTGACACCAACAGCGCTTCAATATTAATGCCGCTGAAATCCGCCACCTGCGGCAACTGTTTTGCCCCAACGGGATAGTCGCTGAACGCCGAAACCGCAACCAAGCGGCTGCCGGCACCGGCGGCATAAACCAGTTCGGTGAGGGACGGCGCGGTGGTCGCAATACGCATCGCCGGCTTGACCGGCGCGACACCGGCCGCAACATTGAGCGACAACCCCCACATCAGCAGCATTGCTGCCGTATTGATGCCACGATGAAGACAACCGGCCGGATGCATGCCGCGTCTTACATTCGTCATGCCGCCCGCTTGGGCATTTTTTCGAACGTCTCCTGCTTCAGGCGCGCCGCCAACGCGAGACGTTTCAGGTAGGCCTCGCGCGCAATCGCCACGTCATCCAGAAAATATGGCAGTTCTGCAAGCGAGATGGCCTGCGCTGCGTCGACCAATGACTTCTTTGGATCCGGATGCATATCCACCAGCAACATATTGGCACCCGCAATCACGCCCTGCGCCGCGACGTGGAAAATATCAAGGATGCCTTCCGGGGATGCGCCGCGCGCACCGACCGAGTGTGACGGGTCGACACAGACGGGCATGCGCGTCAGTCGGTGCACCACCGGCACGTGGCCAAAATCGACCAGGTTGCGATGTGGATCACCCAGATTGGTCTTCATCCCGCGCAGGCCAAACATGATTTTGGTATTGCCTTCGGAGGCGCAATATTCAGCCGCCATCAGCGATTCATCCAGCGTGATGCCGAAGCCGCGTTTGAGCAGTATCGGATGTTCATGCTGCCGGCCGACCGCCTTCAGCAGTTCAAAATTTTGTGTGTTGCGGGTGCCGATTTGCAACATGACACCGGTCGGTTTGCCGGTTTGATGCAACGCCTCGTTGATTTCATCGACGTGTGTCTCACGCGTGACTTCCATCGACACCACCTTGATGCCGTATTTGCCGGCCAATTCAAACACCCACGGCAGACAATCACGCCCCATGCCCTGAAACGAATACGGGCTGGAACGCGGTTTGTAGGCGCCCATGCGTGCACACACCTGGCCGTGATCACGCAAACAGCGAAAGGTCGCGTCCACATATGCCGGTGTGTCGACGGCATTTAATCCGGCGAAGGTATGCAGGTTGTGCTGGTTAAACATCACGCCGTTATAGGTGAAACCAACGTCGTGTTCATCCGCCTGGTGGCGGCCGAGAATGCGCAGTTCAATGGCCATGGTGTGTGTACCCCGCGCTATTCAGCATTGACGAGACGGCGTTCACGCACCGCCTGCGCGAGCTGCTTGAGCAATTTTTCGGTGTCGTCCCAGCCGATGCACGCATCCGTGACTGACACGCCGTACTGCAGCGGCTTGCCGGTTTCGATGTCCTGACGACCGGGATTTAAATGGCTTTCGACCATCACGCCAACCACACGATTATCGCCAGCGGCGATTTGTGCGGCGACGTCGGTTGAAACGTCCAGCTGTTTTTGGTATTGCTTGGATGAATTGGCATGTGAAAAGTCGATCATCACCCGTTGTGCCAGCCCCGCCTTGCCGAGCTCCTGACACGCCGCATCGACACTCACCGCATCGTAGTTCGGTGTCTTGCCGCCGCGCAAAATGATGTGGCAATCCTCGTTACCGGCGCTCGACACAATCGCCGAATGCCCGCCTTTGGTGACGGACAAAAAGTGGTGCGGCGCCGACGCCGCCTTGATGGCGTCGACGGCGATGCGAATGTTGCCGTCGGTGCCGTTCTTGAATCCAACCGGGCACGACAGGCCGGATGCCAATTGCCGGTGTGATTGGGACTCAGTGGTGCGGGCGCCGATGGCACCCCAGGCAATCATGTCGGCAAAATACTGCGGCGAAATCAGATCGAGATATTCGGTGGCCGCCGCCAGCCCGAGCTCGTTGATATCAAGCAACAGCTTGCGTGCAAGCCGCAGACCTTTGTTGATGTCGTGGCTTTCGTCCATGTCCGGGTCATTGATATACCCTTTCCAGCCAACCGTGGTGCGCGGCTTTTCAAAATAAACCCGCATGACAATGGTGATATCGGGCTCCATGGTCAGGCGCAGCGCCTGCAGACGCCGCGCATATTCCATCGCCGCATCATAGTCGTGTATCGAACACGGGCCGACAATCGCCAGCAGACGTGAATCGCCGCGGTGCATGATGCGGTGGATTTCCTCGCGCGCACGAAACACCGTTGCCGATGCCTGCTCACTCAATGGATAT
Source organism: Burkholderiales bacterium (assembly GCA_031431435.1). Lineage (GTDB taxonomy): Bacteria > Pseudomonadota > Gammaproteobacteria > Burkholderiales > Usitatibacteraceae > UKL13-2. The sequence continues at coordinate 16,433 of JANPDI010000104.1, read as the reverse complement.
TCGCGCATCAAATGTGCCGGCGGGGTGAGCTCTTTGATGCTCCTGATGCGCAGGTCGTCGGTGTTGTAAGGCATGGCGGTGTCCAGTGCGGGTGCGGTTGAGTTGGCTACGATGGCGAGTTTGGCGGTGGTCATTTTAGTCGTCTTGCAAAGGTTGGATGTTTAACAGGTGGCGTTGGATTGACATATCACCAAACATCAACCGGCAAAAAAAAACCGCCGAGTTTGTGTTCGGCGGTTTTTAGAAATTTGGTCAGGGCTGAATGCGCGCTAACCTTTCTCCGCCGAAGGCATCGAAAAGCTCCAAAAATAGAAATAGGTGTTTGCGCGAAATTTCATGAGGCAAATAGTAGCAGGCTAACGCTGTCAACGGGCGAAATAACAAAGTCGTTTATTGGCGGGCTTCTTCAAGCATTTTTGCCTGAAAACGCCCGTGCTTAAACGACCTTTTATCGTCGATTTATGCGGCGGCTTTAAACACCAGCGCAACACCATTGTTGCACCAACGCTCATTGGTCGGTGCCGGTCCGTCCTTAAACACATGGCCGTGGTGGCCGCCGCAGCGTGCGCAATGGTATTCGGTGCGCGGGTAAATCAATTTGAAGTCGGTCGACTTTTCAAACACGCCAGGTAACGTGGTGAAGAAACTTGGCCAACCAGTGCCACTTTCATACTTCATTGCTGTCGTAAACACCGCCAGATCGCACCCCGAACAATGAAATACGCCTTTGCGTTTTTCGTTGTTGAGCGGACTGGTACCACCACGTTCGGTACCCTCTTTGCGCAACACCTCGTATTGCTGCGGTGTCAGCCGCTTTTTCCACTCGGCGTCCGCCAATACCAGTTTGTCGATTTTTGGCTTGGGGCCGTTGGCCTGATCGAGCGCAATTTTTACCGTTGCCGCATCCGGCACATCCGGCCCGCGCTTTTGTCCAAATACATTGTTAAACACAGTTAATCCTCCGGCAGCACCAACAAGCGTGGTGAGAAATGTACGTCGTTTCATGATGGTTCCATTGATCCTAATAACAGGTGGTCGGCTGAACAGCACATACCTTACTGCACACCTTACGTTTTGCCCGGGATCCGCCGCGCACGTTTATTGGCGCGCATCACCGCCCAGGCCTCGGCGGTAAAGTGTGTGGTCGGTAACACCATCCAGCTGCCATGTACGGTTTCGAGCAGCCAAAGTCGATTTCGTTCCACCACCCGCCGAAATTGACCCCACGACATCTTGAATTTTTTGTCCGCCACTTCGCCGCCAACACCCTCGGCATCGAGCACCAGCCAAGCACCGTTGGCGTGATCCTTGGCGAACTTGTCGAGCGACTCTTTGGCCGTCCAGGCAATCAGCACGGCAAAAAACAGGGTCGCCGCCGCCAGCACATACAGCACGGTACAAATCACCCCGTCGCAACCGCGCCACCACAAATACCCGACCATACCGCCGACCATGAGTGAAATACGCAGGCCGCGCAAGCCGAATTTTTCGGCCATGACGGCAGCGATGGCGCGCCATGAAAAGCCCGGCGCGAATTGTAACGGGATCCGCGCTGCTGGCAACTGCGCCGGCAATCCGGCAGCGGATAGTTCGGCTGCGGTCATCTAACCCGTTCCGCCAACCGTCAGCCCCTCAATCTTCAGCGTCGGCTGGCCGACACCGACCGGCACACTCTGCCCCTCCTTGCCACAAACGCCGACACCCGAATCGAGTTTCATATCGTTGCCGATCATCGACACCTGCTTTAACGATTCGATGCCGTTGCCAATCAGCGTCGCACCGACCACCGGATAGGCGATCTTGCCGTCTTCAATGATGTAAGCCTCGGACGCCGAAAACACAAATTTGCCGCTGGTGGTATCGACCTGACCGCCGCCAAAATTGGCCGCGTACAAGCCGTGTTTCACGCTGGCGATAATTTCTTCGGGCGATTTGTCACCGTTCAACATATAGGTATTGGTCATACGCGGCATCGGGATGTGGGCATACGATTCGCGCCGCGCATTGCCGGTGACCGGCACATTCATCAATCGCGCATTCATGGTGTCCTGCATGTAGCCTTTGAGAATGCCGTCTTCGATAAGAACATTTTTTTGGGTCGGATTACCTTCGTCGTCCATATTCAGCGAGCCGCGCCGGTCTTGCAACGTGCCGTCGTCAATCACCGTCACACCCTTGGCGGCGATCTGCTGGCCGACTTTGCCGGCAAACACCGAACTGCCCTTGCGGTTGAAATCGCCCTCAAGACTATGGCCGACCGCCTCGTGCAACAAAATGCCCGGCCAGCCGGCACCCAGCACCACCGTCATCGGACCGGCCGGCGCCGGCTTGGCGTCAAGATTGATCAACGCCTCACGCACCCCCTGTTTGGCCATCGCTTGCAAGACCTCGTCGGTGAAGTAAGCGTAGTCATAACGACCGCCGCCACCGGTATGCCCCTGTTCACGGCGGCCGTTTTGTTCGGCGATGACCGTCAGCCCGATATGCACCAACGGCCGGACGTCGGCGGCAAGCGTGCCGTCGTGACGCGCCACCAACACCACTTCGTACTCGCCCGACAAACGCGCCATCACCTCTTTGACGCGCGGATCAATGCTGCGCGCAAATTTTTCGAGGCGCTCCAGAATGCGCACCTTCTCGGCGTCGGAAAAACCGGATACCGGGTCGAGCGGCTGATACAAACGATGACTGCTTTTTTCAATGGTCCGGTTGACCCGGCCGGCGCTGCCGTCGAGCCCCAGCCGGGCGATGCTGCGGGTGGCGTGTGCCGCGTCGGTCAGGCTCGCGATGCCAATATCATCGGAATAGGCGAAGGCGGTTTTTTCGCCCGACACCACGCGCACGCCAACACCCTGATCGATATTAAAACTGCCCGACTTGACGCGCCCTTCTTCAAGACTCCAACCTTCGGAGCGCGCGTATTGAAAGTACAAATCGGCGTAATCAGCATCGTGTTGCATGATTTCACCGAAAATGCCTTCGAGTGATGCGTTGGACAGGTTGTACGGCGCAAGCAGCGTTGCGCGCGCCACCGACAGGTGTGACTCATTCATGACATAACCTAAATATTCTTTAACGTACGATGGGAAAGTGCCGGCAGACTCTTGCGGACGGTTTGCTGGTACTGCGGATTAATGCCGGCCACCACCACGCCGGAGCCGCGCGGCAGCCGATCCAACACCACGCCCCATGGATCAACAATCATGCTGTCGCCATGGGTTTCGCGGCCGTTGACGTGGTAACCACCTTGCGCCGGCGCAATCACATACGCCAGATTCTCAATGGCGCGCGCCCGGATCAGCGGCTCCCAATGCGCCTTGCCGGTGGTGGCGGTAAACGCCGAGGGGATGACAATAATGTCAACATTGCCCATGGCACGATACAGCTCCGGGAAACGCAAATCATAACAAATCGACAGGCCAATTCGGCCGTATGGTGATTCAACCACTTTCACCGCATCGCCCGGCTCGATGGTTCGTGCTTCATTAAATTGTTCCTGACCGATGGCCAGACTAAACAGGTGGATCTTGTCGTAACGCGCCACCCGCTTGCCTTCCTTGTCATACACCAGACAGGCATTACGAACCTTGCCGGGCACACCCGCGGCAATCGGCACACCGGCACCAATCAGCCAAAGCCGGTGTTTGGCGGCGGTCTCGGCCATCCATTGCTGGATGTGCCCGGCATTGTCGGCCTCACACGCTTCAACTTTTTCCGTGTCACGCAGTCCCATGATGGCGAAATATTCGGGCAGCACCACAATCCGTGCACCGGTGCCCGCCGCCAGCGCCACCAGCCGCGTCGCCTCGTCGAGATTGGCCTTCACCTGCGGGCCGGATGCCATCTGGATGGCGGCAACACGAAAAAACGACTGGGTTGATTGCTGCGCTTTGGCAAGTTCGTCGGGCAGCGCCGGGGAATTCTTGGTGATAATCATTGTTGGTTACGCTGGCTTTTTGTTGTCTTTGGCGCTGCTGTTTGCTGGTGCTGCTGGCAATGGTGCTGATACTGGTGTTACCGGAACCGGTTGTGTCGCCGAGGCTGCCGGTGTGACCGGCGCAACCACCTTGCCGGTACGTTCGATCACTGGATTATCCCACGTGCCAGTAATGCTGTATTGCACCGCCAGCACCCGCTCAATCGGATTGCGCAGCACCTCACCACCGAGCAACACCCCCAATCCCACCAACGGATTGACCAATAGACCGGTGCCAACGGCGGCGACGGTACCCAGACGCGGTGTCACCGTCACCGAAAGGTTTTGTCGTTCCGCCGGCAGCGACACGTCGCCGCTCATTTTGACGTCGGTGGCCGGGCCGGATATGTCAAATTTCTTGGCAAACATGATGCCATCGGCAATGGTCAGATCACCATCAATCTTGTCAAAGGCCAACCCGTCGCTGAACAAATCGCGGAAGTCAAAACTCAGACGCCGCGGAATCGATTGCAGGCTGATGAGTCCCAGCAACTTGCCGGCACCCGCTTCGATTTTTGCAAATTGCCCGCGCTCGGCATTGACCTTGAACGCCCCGGATAAATTCACCAGCTGAAATTGGTAGGCATGGCCGGGCCAGGCCAATGTGCCGTCCAAGCCACCGCGTCCACCCTTCATGTGATCACCAAAACCAAATTGGGCAAACAACGCGTTGAGGTTGCTCGACTCCACCTTGATATTCATGGTGGTCAACGATTTCACCGCGCCCGCACTCGGCGGCGCGTACGGATCACCGTAACGTTGCCAGATGCCGCTCATATCGGCTTTTGCATGGCCATTGGTGATGGTCAGTTGATCAATTTTCCAATTCGATACCTGCGGCGTGGCCTTTAGTTCGAGTTTGCCGAGCCAGCGATCCTTGAACGTGAATTCATCGGCGACCACATCAAGCGCCGGCAGATCGCCTTCGTTTTGCGCCAACTCGGTAACCCCGGTGGACGTCACGCTGCCACCGGCAGCGGTTTGGCGCACAGCGGCCGAGCCGGCAACTACCGGCAACTCGTCAGCCAGGATCAGCTTTTTCAAGCGTGCGCGTATTGCACCACGTTCGTTGAACGCCGCAGCCCGCCAGGTGAAATCACCTTCCAATTCCTTGCTCGCCACTGATACCGCCCACACATCGGTGGCGCGCCGACCTTTGATCTTCAGCTCGTCAAACGGTCGCCCGTAGGCAATCAAACGACCCAGTCGGAAATCAAAACCGGCAATCCCCGTGTCCGATGCGGCAGTGGCGGTCGCCGGCGATTTTGGATAGAAATCAGCAATCGTCTTTTGCCACAGGTCGAAATCGAGTTGGTTCAAGCTTCCGGCAAACCAGACGCCCTCCGGAATGACCCCGTCGACAAACGCCTCACCGACGGTGGCCACACCACCAAAAAATTTGGCGTTGCCGGCTGCGTCAAACCGTCGCTGAAAACGCGCATCGACCCGCGTTTCGGCCGCGTCAACGTTACTGCCGCGGGCGATATTGCCGAGCAAGCCGACGCGAATTTTTTCCGCCGGTTGGCCGACCGCCGTGAAGCCAACGTTGAGCCGCCGCGCTTCATCTGCACGTTTGCCCAGTGGATTCGGCAGGGTCGATGTCACGCCGATCATCGACGAATCGACGCTGATGTCAACGCCGACCGGACCGGGCTTGATACGGCCGGCAAAATCGGTCAACCCGGTGATTTGCTGCGGCAACTGGAACGGCAGCAAATCGCCGAGTTGTTGCACGTCCATCCGACCGGCAAAATCCGTCACGACGCCCGCTTCACCACCACCGGCGATGTTGACGGTGATGGGGTTGCCGTATGCAACGCCGGTGATGGCGCTACTTTTGACGCTGGACTCGTTGAAGGCAATGGTGCCGGACAACGCGGTGATCAATGGGCCGACCACCGGCTTGGCACTACCGCGCGACAAAACATATTTGCCCGCGATCCTGAATTTCGGCGCCGTTGGGTTGGATGACGTCGCGGCATTCGAACCCAGCGGAATCGACAGACTCAAATTGAGCCTGCCGGCGCCCTCAATACTGACCACCTTGGTAAATGCACCGGTGCCATCGACCATCGGACTTTCACGCAAATAGCGCGATACATCTTCCGCCCGCGCATCCGCCTCGCCGGCAATGGTGAGGATGGCCGGGCTCATATTAAAGTCCGCCACCGCCAGCGTGGTCTTTTTGATGCGGGCGCCAAAGATTTGCGCGGACTCAATATTGGCCGTCATCGCGGTATTCTCGAAATTTAGTTCACCGCTGATGTTGTCGGCCTGCGGCCAACCCTCGGCGTAGCGGAAATCGATATCCTTGATGCGCGCCTTAACGCTGAATTTGCCACCTTTGCCCTGGTGGTACGGAAAATCATAGACCCGCCCCTTGAGCAAAAAATCCGCGCCCTCAATGGTGCCGTCACGGGCCGCCCATTCAATGTATCCCCGCGTATTCTCCAGCCCGTTAGGCAAGTATTTTGCGACCTTTGTCGCGCTTGCGCGTGTCAGTTGGCCGGCAATATCCAGCTCGCCGGGCGCATCTTCGACGGCAAGTTCAGCGCCGGCCTTTGCGCGCAACCGTGAATACCGGCCGGAAAATTCCGCCGCCAGATCGGTGTTGGCAACACCAAATTTATCAATATCAACATCCACCCGGCCAGCGGTGACGGTCCATTTGCCTTTGCTGTCGAGGTTGTCAAACCGCAGCGGCGCCTTGAAATGTGCCGGCAGATCCAGGGTCAGCGCTTTGGAGGCGATATTAAATCGACCATTCTTGTCATCACCGTCAATCGTGCCGCTAAAGCCGGATATCCCGGGAATGCCGTCATTGGCCAGCGCAGCAAAATCGACCAGCGACCCTTTGATTTGGTATGAGGCGGGTTTCTCCAAGGGACCGGTCCATGCAAAACGCGACGCCTTGACTTCACCGCGCATGCCGAATTTGGCAAGTGTTTGACGCAGTTCCTTGCCGACCGGAAAATAGGCAATGAGTGACGTCATCACCTTGAGGTCGATGCCGTTGGCGGTGATTTCACCGCGTTCCAACCGTCCCGGCGGCGCGCCGGTTGCGGCAATTTGCGACGGCACCTGTCGTGAAAACGAAAAATCCGCCGGTGGGGAGGTCACCCCTTCGCGGGTGCGAAACTCGAGTTTTTTGCTGCCGACGGTAAAGCCGTCCTGCTGCTGCAAATATTCGAGCCGCCCGGCCAGTTTGACAATATTCAGCGGCGCAACATCATCACCGAGTTGCACCTTGGCATTGATGATGTGAACATCGGCACTGACCGATTTCACCGGATTGCCCAATTGCGCCATGGCACTGGTGGTGCCGGCGGCACCGACCGTGGCTGTCGCGCCCTCGACCGCGCGGCCGGCATGCTGCACAGCGGTGTTGTCGAGGTCAATCCACGCGCGCACCGTTCCAACACCGGTCTGCCAGTTATCCGGTAGGTTCAAGTGGCGGCGCAACTCGGTCAAATTGATGCTTGATAGGTCGGCAAACAGTGTGCCGTCAACCAACAGGCGTGCATTGGCATCGTCAGAGCGGTCCAAATTGACACGCCCGCGCAGTTCAACTTTTTGCGCCAGTTGCGCCGGCGGGGTCGCGGTGAAACCGAAACTGTGGCGGCCAAAGCGTTTGTCGATCTGAATGCCGACATCGGTGAATTGCAATTCGGCGCCCGGCGTAAGGTCATCGCGCCAGGTGAGTTTGGCCCGGCTCACCTGGATGCCCGGCTGCGCAATCAGCCAGTCGACAAAACGGCTGTCATCGGGCTCGGCGGTTTTTTTGTTCAGCGGCCGGCCGGCAAAATAAATAAAACCGTCTGCGGCGCGGATCAGCGACAACTGCGGTTCAAACACCGTCAACTCGGCCAAATGCACCTGGCCGATAAAAAGGTATGGAATCGACACCGCCGCACGCACCAGCGGCAGGCTGAGCGCCACGCTGCCGGCATGTGACTTGCCGGTGGCCGGCTCGCGAAACAACACGTCTTCCATTTCGACAAACGGCGTGAAGCCCGACCAGCCACCACGCAGTTGTTTGGCGCTGACATCCATCCCGGACGCCGCCGACACCCGTGCCAGAATATCAACCTGATATTCAGCAACCTTCGGCAGCACCATATATTTCAGCGTGGCCAATCCGGCCGCCAGAAAAACCCCAAACGCCACCGCAAACCAAAACGCGGTGCGCAGGCAGAAACGCCCGATTATTTTTGTGACTGAAAGAATGATGCCCTCGGTGGCGGAAGTTACATGTTATTTTAACGGGCATTCAGCTCGCCCCGCCGACCCGAACAACCGGCTTTTGCAATATCCAACCCCCGTCCACCCCCAAACACCCAAATCGTGATGAGCCAGTCCGAAATTGACACGCATCACATTGACAGCCAATTTGCCAGTTTGTTTCGTGGCTCCCGCTATTGCGAGCGGATACTGGCCAAACATCCACAATGGCGCGACTGGCTGATTGGCGTTGCCGCGCAATCGGCGGTCAAAACGGTCGCCGAACTGCCGCTGCCACCGGCGGACGATGGGCCGACGCTTGACCGGACGCTGCGTCTGGCCCGCCAGCAGGTAATGTTGGCGATTCTGTTTCGTGATCTGAATCAATTGGCCGACCTCGATGAGGTGGTCACCGCCATTTCGCTGTTTGCCGATCGCGTCATCCAATGTGCGCTGGCATTTCATCGTGCGGCGCTTTGTACGCAGTTCAATTTACCGGTCGCGGACCCACCGACCAACCGAATGAGCGACCTGATGGTCATCGGCATGGGCAAACTCGGTGGCAACGAATTAAATGTCTCCTCGGATATCGACCTGATTTTTGTCCACGCCGAAGATGGTGAAGCCAACGCCGACAAAAGCTGGCATGAGTTTCATACCCAGCTCGGCCAGCGCGTGATGCGTTCGATCGACCAGATCGACGACCACGGCTTTGTGTTCCGCGTCGACATGCGTTTGCGACCTTTTGGCGCGAGCGGCCCGCTGGTGACGTCGTTGGCCTCGCTCGCCGACTATTTTGTCAAACACGCGCGCCCATGGGAACGTTACGCCTGGCTCAAGGCGCGGGCGGTGACCGGCGATGCCGGCAATATCGATGCGCTCGATGCGCTGGTGCGGCCGTTTGTGTTCCGGCGTTATCACGACTACGCCGCCATTGATGAAATGCGCTCGTTGCACGCCCAGATCCGCGCCGAGGCGACCAAACGCGGCAAACAAGACGACATCAAGGTCGGCGCCGGCGGCATTCGCGAGATTGAGTTCGTTGCGCAAATCCATCAGTTGATTCGTGGTGGCCGCGAGACCGCTTTGCAAACCCGATCAACCCGCGCGGCACTCGATTTGCTGGCCTCGCTGCAGATTTTGCCGCCACCGCAGGTTGATGCGTTGCAATCGGCGTATCGCTTCCTGCGCAACCTCGAGCACCGGCTGCAATATCTCGACGATGCACAAACCCAGATGTTGCCGGGTAACAACGACGACCGGCAACGCATTGCCGAGTCGATGTTGTTTGCCGACTGGGCGGCGTTCGACACCGCGCTGGCAGCCCACCGTCAGGCTGTCACACACGCGTTTGAGTCATTGTTTGGCGACAGCAGCGGCGCACTATCAAAAAACGAAACACTAATAACGACGGGCGTTTCCGGGCAAAAGCGCTCGGAATCGCCCGCCGATATTGCACTTTTTACGCTGGACGAACAGCCGGAGATTTCCCGCCGCCTCGATGCGTGGGTGACCGGCAGCCGCATGGCAAGCTTGTCGCCAAAATTGCGCGAGCGGCTCGAACGGTTGATCAAACTTAGCATGCCGGCATGTGCCGCTGTTGATCAAAGCCAACACACCCTGTTCCGTGTATGGAGTCTGCTCGAAGCCATCGACAAACGCGAAACCTATCTGGCCTTGTTGATCGAATATCCGGGCGCATTGACGCGGGTGGTGCGTATTGCCAACAAGAGCGCGTGGGCGGCGGAGTTTTTGCGCCGCCATCCGGTGCTGCTGCATGAATTGGTGCAACCGGCACCGGCACAAGCGGGTCTGGATTGGGTGGCGCAACGTGCCACACTGCAAGCCGCGTGTGATGCCGCCAACGATGATGTTGAGCGCCAATATGAATTGCTGCGCCACGCCAAACAGGTGGCGACGCTCAAACTCAATATTGCCGACATCGAGGGACGCATGAGTGTGATGACGCTGTCCGATGAACTCAGCGCGCTCGCCGACATGCTGCTCGACGTGACGCTGGTGCTGGCGTCCCGCGCACTGGCGTTGTCCGGTGCAAAAGACGCCACCGACTGGTCGCCGCCGACTGGATTTTCCATCATCGGCTACGGCAAACTCGGCAGCAAAGAGCTCGGTTACGCGTCGGATCTGGATTTGGTTTTTTTGTATGACGACGCCACCGAAGGCAACGGCGAACGCTTCGCCAAACTCGCACAACGCCTCAGCAGCTGGCTCAATACCATGACCGCCGGTGGTGTGTTGTACGAAACCGATTTGCGGCTGCGCCCGGACGGCGCGGCCGGCCTGTTGGTCTCGAGCCTCACCGCATTTTGTCAATACCAAAAAACACGCGCATGGACCTGGGAGCATCAGGCGCTGACGCGGGCGCGGTGGTGCGCCGGCGATGCCGCGCTCGCCGCGCCGTTTGACGCCATCCGCGAAGACGTGCTGATCCATTCTGATAACAGCAATCTGAAGTCAAAAATCGTCGAGATGCGCGACAAAATGCGCGCGGAGAAAAAAGACCGGTCTAACGTGCCATTGCCCGTCAACCTCAAACACACGCGGGGCGGTATCGTGGATGTTGAATTTATTGTCCAGTATCTGATCCTCGCGTATTCACGCGAGCATCCCGAATTTCTCAAAAATCTCGGCAACTTTGCCCTGCTCACCCGCGCCGCGGCACTGGGCATCATCGACGAAGACCTCGCCGCCAAGGTTGGCAAAGCGTACCTCGCCTATCGCGAACGGCAGCACCGCGCCCGCACCAACAATGAGGCTGAAACCTGGGTGGGCTTGGACGAATTGACGGACGAACGGCAGGCGGTGAGCGCGGCGTGGTCTGGATTGTTCGGTATCGACCGATAATCCCGGCCCCTGGTTGTTTACCGGCCGGCGCGGGCGCGGTGGAAATGATCGGTTATGTGTGCAAATGCGCCGGCGGCGCGCTTGCACCGTAAAATGCCGGAAGTCGTCAGGATTGACGACGCGTTTTTTTGGAGAGCAGGCATGGTCGCATCACGTATTCGTCGTACCGTCGCTGGGCTGCTGTTTGTTGCGTTTTCCGTTGCCGGCACCGTCGTCACCGCGACCACCGTGCGGTTACAAACCACGCAGGGACCGATTGAAATCGAACTGTACGACGCGGCGGCGCCCATCACGGTCGCCAATTTTTTGGCCTATGTGCGCAGCGGCCAATACAACGATTCGCTGATCCACCGTAGCGTGCCGGGCTTCATCATTCAGGGTGGCGGTTATGCCTGGAACAGCAATAATCTGGTTGAGGCGGTTGTCTCGCGAGGCGCGATTCAAAATGAATTCAGCGTTACGCGTTCGAACTTGCGCGGCACCATCGCCATGGCCAAGGTCGGCGGCGATCCCAATAGTGCCACCTCGGAATGGTTTATCAATTTGGCGAACAATTCTGCCAACCTTGATACACAGAATGGTGGATTCACCGTTTTTGGACAGGTGAGCGCCGCGAGTATGGTGGTGGTTGATGCCATCGCGGCATTGCCAATCGTTAATGCTGGCGGTGTTTATGAAGCCCTGCCGCTGACCAGCGTGCCGCCAAACGGTGTCAACATTCAAAAATCAAATCTTGTACTGGTCCAAACCGCCAAGGTCAAATCGGTCGCGCAGGCACCGGGTGTGATTGATATCGATGGCACCGGCCGCCAGAATATTTTATTGCGCAGTTCCAGCACGGTTGCGCCGCAGATGCGGGTTGGCCGTTTGGTCAACAACCAATTCCAATTCACCGCGCAGGACGACCTGGGCGCAAACTTCCGCATCGTGGCGGTGGCGGATCTGGATGGCAATGGCAAATCGGATTTGGTGTTTTTGAACACGACACAGGGTGAGTTCGGCGATGTGCGCATCTGGAATGACTTTCAACGCAGCAGCGAGCGGCTGTGGCGGCAGGTCAAGCAGGTGTGGGACGTACAAGTCGTAGGCGACCACGACGGTGATGGCTCGGCCGACCTTGTTTGGCGATATCTGGCGCCGGATCCGCGCGACACCGGCGTCTCTTACATTTGGTTTTACAACGGCGCATCGGTACCGGTGGTGCGCAAGCGCGGCGGCGCCCCGCTTGACTGGACCCTGCTCGGTTCGGGTGACTTCAACAATGACGGCAAGGCCGACATGGTTTATATCAGTCCCGACCGGACGGTTCGGGTGTTGATGGCCACCGCGGATCGCACCTGCGCCAATTTGTCGGCAGGCGTCATTCCAGCCAGCTTCACCGCGCTCAAACTCGCCGATTTCACCGGCAGCGGGCGTGGCGATATTCTGATTCGCAACATGACCACCGGACAAAACGCGATCCGTCCGCTAACCGGTAGCGGACTCACATTGCCGCCGTATGTCGGTAGTCCGGATGATTTCAATGCATCGTGCACCACCTCATCGCTGACCATCACACCGGGCAATATCAACCTACCGCCAAACGACCCGGCCTGGCAGTTGTATGCGACCGGCGATTTCAACGCGGATGGGTTCAGCGATATTATCTGGCGTCGACCCGATGGCACCCTGACCCTGTGGCTGCTTAACGGCGTCAATCTGGCGCCGACCGTCATCGACAACGCCGGCAGCGCGCCGGTGGGCTTTACGGTGTATCAACCGGGTGGTGGTGGCGCGTCGTTATAATTCAATTTATGACCCAATTGCGGCATGTGCCGTGATCTTTACCGATGGAAAATCCATGATCAAACGCGTCATCGAAAGACTTGCCGCCATCGAAACGGCAAGCAACCACAAACTGGCAATTTTCGGTTTTTCGTTTATGGTGGCGCTGGCCGTTGCCGCCGCGGCGATGCTCTACGCGCTTTACAAACTCTAAACATCACAACTTTCCGCCAAACGTCAAACGCCCGGTTCACCGTATGAAGGTGAACCGGGCGTTGGTTTAACCGACTGTCGTTACTGAGAGGCCATCTACCGATGGCGCAGGGTTAAAACGTGTGACGCATCGCCACGGCAAAGCCGCGTGGATCCTGGCCGGCCGCAATCGCCAAGTCGCCTGCACCAAAGTTGCCCTGGCCAAAGCTGTTGTTCTTGACCATCGCATACAGCGCAACCAACGTGGTTCGGCGCGAGAACCGATAAAAATACCCGATCGAATCAACTTTTGACTCCGGTTCAGCAAACGCCGCTGCCGCGTTGGCACGGGTGGCACCGTCTTTCGAACGCTGCATCTGGAATACAAACTCGTTTTTACCCACCGTGTAGGCGAGGCTATACAACTGCGAGCGTTGGTCGGACGTCAGCGTTGTGCCGCCGCCATTTTTCTTGAACCGTTCGACCAGCGCGCGGACTTCCAACGGGCCAAACTTGACCGATGCACCCAACATTTGACCGACTTCGTTGGCACCGGCAACGTTGGCGACGTTTCCGGTGTAATTCTTAAAAATATCCTTGTGTTTTTCATATGCATACGACACCGAGACGGGACCACGGTCATAGTTGACGCTGAGCGACGTGACCACCGGATTCACCGTTGCCGTCTTGCCTTCATTGGCGGTATAACTTGCGCGCGCCTGAAAACCTGAAAACTCCGGCGACCAATATTCCACAACGTTTTGTTCGCGACGGCTGAAATTGCCACGATCCGCCATCAGGGCGGTGTAGCCGGCAAGCGTGGTGTTGCCGAACTGATCGAACCGCTGACCGACGGTCTTGTAGGGCGCGTCCCAACGACCCAACACGATGGTACCGAAGTCGCCCTTTAACCCGACCCCGCTGTTGCGGTTGCCGAAGGTTGAATTATTGTTATCTGGACGAAATTCGGTTTCAAGTTGGAAAAAAGCCTGTAGACCACCGCCCAGATCTTCAACACCACGCACACCGAGCAACGATGAGCCGTAGTTACTGACACGGTTACGGCTCGCCACCGGGGCCGCCGTCCCACCGTCGGCCTTGACGTTTTCGAACGCCACATAAACCCGGCCATACAAGGTCACGGGGTTTGCCGTTTGCGCCATTGCCGCCGGCGCTAGAGATGCGGCCGCAACGGCCAGTGCGATGATTTTTTTATTCATGATTTTCCCTTTTTTGATTTCTTATTGGATTTTGAGCTTTGCGGTCCCAGTCCCTAACTGCTCACAGGGACTAGTTTGCCGATTGCCCACAAGCGGGGCAACCCATTCGGCAAAAAAACCGACCGCATCGGCACTTTGTTGCAAATGTGCCACAGCCGGTTGCGATGGTGCATCGCATCATTCGTTAGTCTGCCAGCAACTTCCGAAACGCCTGATTCAACCTGGCCTGTGCCTCAACCAATTTGGTATTGCGCTCGTTCAGCCAAACGTTATCCGCGACCAATGTCTCGTTGGCCAATCCAAGCATGCGTTTGACCTCCGCTGGCTGCGGGCCGCCGATACCGACACGGGTGCGCACCATGCCTTCGGCTGAAAGTGTTGCCTTGAATGCCGCCTCGTCGAGTGGAAATTTGGATGCCGGCAGCGAAAATTTGGCCAATGACTCGGTAAAAATTTGCACCGCGTCAGCATAGGGAAATTGGGCGGGTTTCAGGTTTTTTGCCTTGGCTCGCGTCACCACCTCGCTGGCAAAATGATGGCCGACGCGGAACGGAATCTGATTGACGCGTTGCAGCGTGTCAGCCAATTCGCTCGAGGTGGTCCAGTCGCCGTTTAATTCTTCGAGCGCGCGCGCCGGGTCAATATTCAGCGATTTCATGACCGTCGAAAACTGCTGGAGCATTTCAACACCCAGCACAAATGTCTTGGGCGATTGCCACGAATCTTTGTAGTCGGGCATGCCCGGCTGGAGGTTGTGCGCGCGCAGGGTCACCCAATGCGCCGCCGCCACCACATCCGACGCCTTGCTGCGCAAGCCCATGATCACACCCGGATTCTGCTTCTGTGGCATGGCGCTGCTGGTGTAGGTACTGCCGGCGCCGAGCAACAGCCACGGCCGCGTCTGATGATATTGTGTATGCACATCCGCCATCATCGCGCCGACCCTGATCGCCATTGAGCTGACGATACCTGCGGCTTCGATCGGCACGTCGTAGGTGATGACCTGGCCGGAATCGTATGAATTAACCACCAGTCGGTCAAAGCCCAGCAATTCGGCCAGCCGGTTACGATTCAACGGCCACGCGGAATTGGCCAGCACGGCGGTGCCCATCGGGCTCATGTTCAAGCGTGCATAAAACTCGCGAATGCGCTGGCTATCGCGTGCAAACGAATCGGCAAACGCCAGCAGGTAATGTGCATAACTGATCGGCTGCGCTTGAACGCCATTGGTATACGCCGGAACCAGTGTGTCGATATTGCGCGCGGCAATGTCAAGCAGCTCTTTGCGTGCGGCCAGCAGCGCCGCGGCGGTGTCGAGCATCTCATCACGCAGCCGCATGGCCCGCACCGATGCCAGCATGTCCTGGCGGCTGCGTCCGGCGTGGATCAAGGTTGCATCCGGTCCGGCCTTGTCGGAAATAATCTTCTCGATCTGCAACACGTCGGTCGGCCGTTTGCCGCCGGGTTGGTCGGCCTGCGAGATCGAATGTGCGACACCTTCGGCAATTTGCCGTGACAGCTTTTTGGGCACCACACCCTCCTCGACCGCCATCACCGTGGTCGCCATATTAATGCGTCCCAGCCAATAAAACTGATCTTGCGCCTTGGCACGCGCGCTGGTGGCATCTTTGGCGGAAAGGCCGCGCACCTTGTCGGCTTCAGCCTGACACTCAGCCGTGGTGCGGCACGCCGTGTCGCGAATGTCGGCGGCAAAAGCGCCCGGACAAACAAGGGCAATGCCGAGTACGGAAAGAATTTTTGTTGTTGGTGTCATGTTGCCCTCCAGGAGTTGATACGGTGGTGTGAATTTAAAGGTACGGCGTTACCTTTGCGCGTTCAAGAATTCCCCAAACGCGCCGAAACAAGACTGACAGGCACCGATGGTCAATTCCCGGCTGCCCCTTTATTTCTACTTACGGTATTCGGAGTATAAACAAATGCTGGCGCCAATCGAACCTGAAAACGAACACGACCGACTGTGCGCATTGCAGTCGCTGAACATCCTCGACTCGCTTCCCGAAGCGCGATTTGACCGCCTTACACGTCTGGCCAAGCGGCTGTTTGGCGTGCCGATCGCCGTGGTCAGCCTGGTTGACGCAAATCGCCAATGGTTCAAGTCCTGTGTCGGCCTGGCTGCAACCGGTACACCGCGAGATGTCTCGTTTTGTGGCCACGCCATTCTCAATAACGGCATC
>JANPDI010000103.1:0-8230 GCA_031431435.1 Burkholderiales bacterium | reverse complement strand
ACGTTTGCCATTTCGGTCGCCAGATTTATCGTGGCCGACAATACGCCGTCAACTTTCAGCAACGCTTTTTCGACCCGGCTCGCACAGGATGCACAGGTCATCCCGCCGACCGGCAACTGAAATTTGACTATTTGTGGGTCTGAACGGGGATTTGCCGGCATGAGGGATAGTATTAAAGCGTAACAACGCCATATGTTTGGTATGTTAGCCCGCATTGGGCGAAATCAAGGAGCAGCACATGATCGAATTCACCCTTCCCGATGTTTCCTGCGCCCATTGTGTCGGCGTGGTGCAAAAGGCCGTCAAGTCGGTTGACGCCCATGCGACCGTCGAGGTCGATATTCCAACCAAGAAGGCACGCATCGAATCAAGCGCAGACAAAGCATCGCTGGCCAACGCCTTGGTCGCCGCCGGTTACGCACCCACCGGCATGTGGTGATCTGAGCACGTAACAGAACGTCGCGTTAGCCGATTTATAATCGGCACATGAACAAACTCGAATCGATCTGCCTGTTTTGTGGCGCCTCCCCCGGCGCCAATCCCGCCTACAAAGACGCCGCAGCCGAATTCGGCGCGACCCTCGCGACGCAAAAAATTCGTCTGATTTATGGCGGCGGCAGCGTCGGCTTGATGGGCGTGGCGGCGGATGCGTGTCTGGCCAACGGCGGCGAGGTAATCGGCGTGATCCCGCGCATGCTGATGGAAAAAGAGGTCGGTCACACCGGCGTGAGCAAAATGCATGTGGTTGAAACCATGCACGAACGCAAGGCGCTGATGACCGAACTTTCGGATGGCTTCATCGCGCTACCGGGCGGCTTTGGCACACTCGACGAATTGTTTGAGTCCCTCACCTGGCTGCAACTGGCGTATCACACCAAGCCGATCGGACTGCTGAACGTCGGCGGTTTTTTCAACGGCTTGATCCAGTTTTTGGATCACGCGCGCGACGAGCGGTTTTTGCGCGACTTGCACCGCGATTCACTGCATACCGATGACAATTTGACGGTGTTGATTGAAAAGCTGCGCAACGCTGTCGCGCCGGACACCGGCAAGTGGCTGGATCGGGCGAAATTCGACGTTGCGCACTAGGATACTGCGTGGCAAATCCGCTGGACGGCTATACGGTGTAGGTGGTGCGGTCGGATTTTGCGACCGGTGCCAGAATGCCCTCAATGCGTTTTTTCAGTTGTTTGCCGACATCGTTGTCCGGCAACTGAATGCCGACGCCCTGCGGGCGATTACCCGCCGCGTGTTGCGGATTGATCCAAGCCACCTTGCCGGTGATCGGCAGCTTTAACGGCTCATCCAGGAACTGCAGCACCAGCAACACGTCGTCACCGAGTTGATGGGCGCGTGATGAATGCATAAACAACCCGCCACCTTTGAGCATCGGCATCCATGCGGCGTACAACGCGCTCTTACCTTTGAGGTTGAGTGAGATGACACTTGGCTTTTTTAGCGGGGCGGCGGTGACGTCGTCGGCGGGCATGGTCGGTGATCTTCCAGAGTCAGGCAACAGGCTTTATCGCCTGTTTGTAGCCAATCAAGAGTTGCTCCAGCAATAGTCTCGCATTGAGCGGATGATTAATCAACCGCCGCGTTTGCCGCAGCTCGCTTTCAAAGCGGAATACCCGTGCCAATTCAATTTGCCGGGCGATCCGGGCAATCGCCTTGGCCTGGTCGCGGTGGTGGTTGACCACCCCGATCATGCGTTCGGTGATGACGTCGTTCACCCATGTTTGCAGCCACATGAATACATTCGCCAATTCGGCCTTCTCAAAATTCTGTGCGGTCAACGCGTAGTCCATGCCGGCATCTGACAACGCGGCAACAAACGCGTGCCGGCTGGACTGGTAATCGGCATTGGCAAATTCGATCACATCCAGCGGCGCGCCACCGGCTGCCGCGAGCGCGTCTGCCGCGTTTGCCACGCCCTGCGCCGTCAACCATGCTGTTGCGGTTGCCGCGTCTGGTGCCGGCACCAGCACCCGCTGGCAACGGCTGCGAATGGTCGCCATCAATCGGCCGACCTTATCCGTTACCAACAAAATCACGGTGCGCGCGGCCGGTTCTTCAAGCGTCTTTAGCAAGGCATTTGCAGCAGCCGGATTCATCGCTTCGGCCGGGTGAATCAGCAACACCCGGTAGCCGTCACGATGCGTGGAAAGCGTCATAAAGTCGCTGATGCCGCGAATCTGGTCAATCTTGATTTCTTTGCTTTTTTTCTTGTCCTTTGTGTCGGCATCGACCGTCGTCTCGTCAGCCGCATCGTCGTCGGTGAGGGACTCGGGTAACAACTCGCGAAAATCCGGATGATTGCCGTTGGCAAACCAACCACACGCGTGACACTTGCCGCACGCCATGCCCTGTTCCGGCGATTCACACAACAAAGATTGTGCGAGTGTGCGGGCAAATTGCACTTTGCCGATGCCGCTGCGGCCGTGCACCAGCAATGCGTGTGGAATCCGGCTGCCTCGTGCAACCAACGCATTGAGTGTTTCACGCTGCCATGGGAGGATGTCAATCATGCTGACAACAATCGATCAAGATGGGCGCGCAAATCGGCCCGGATGTCGTCGAGTGACCGCGACGAGTCGATGACCTTGATGCGCGCGGGAAATTGCCCCGCCCGTGCCAGGTAGGTATCGCGGACACGCGTGAAGAATTCGCCCTGTTCGCGCTCAAACTTGTCAGGGTTGGCGGTATTTTTGTCGAGCCGCGCGCGTGCGGTGGCCACCGGCGCATCAAACAGGAAGGTCAGATCCGGTTGCCGGTGTCCGTGCACAAATTGTTCAAGCACCGCGACCCTGCCGGCGTCGAGACCACGACCGCCGCATTGATAGGCATACGACGAGTCGGTGAAACGATCACACACCACCCATGCACCGCGCGCCAGCGCCGGCTCGATCACCTCCGCCAAATGTTCGCGACGTGCCGCGAACACCATCAGCGCCTCGGTTTCGGCGTGCATTGTTTGATTGAGCACGATGTCGCGGATGGTTTCACCCAACGGCGTGCCGCCGGGCTCACGCGTGGTGACAACGTCGATTTGACCGGCGCGCAGGGTGTCGGCCACAAATGCAAGATGTGACGACTTTCCGGCGCCGTCGATGCCTTCAAACG
This sequence comes from Burkholderiales bacterium, assembly GCA_031431435.1. Taxonomy (GTDB): domain Bacteria; phylum Pseudomonadota; class Gammaproteobacteria; order Burkholderiales; family Usitatibacteraceae; genus UKL13-2. Next base: position 5,107 of record JANPDI010000103.1, on the reverse strand, counting down.
TGATGAATTTTGCGTGCACAGTCATCTTTACCGACCCAACTGATATTTCGCCACGGCACGGTTGTGCTCCTCGAGCGACCGCGAAAAATAGTGTGAACCGTCACCCTTTTTGGTTGCGACAAAGTATAACTTGTCACTCTTTTCCGGCTTGACCGCCGCCAGCAATGACCCCCAGCCGGGCATGGCAATCGGTGTCGGTGGCAGGCCGTCGCGGGTATAGGTGTTGTAAGGGGTATCCGCTGTCAGGTCACGTTTACGGATATTGCCGTCAAAGCCGAGGCCCATGCCGTAGATGACCGTCGGATCGGTTTGCAGGCGCATTGGAATGCGCAATCGATTGATAAACACCGAACCGATCAGCGGGCGTTCATCAGCGCGGCCGGTTTCCTTCTCGATGATTGACGCCATGATCAGCGCTTCATACGGGGACTTGTACGGCAAGCCCTGCTCGCGTTGTTCCCACGCCTCGGCGAGCCGCTTTTGCATCATCTGGTAACTGTTTTTCAGAATATCGAGGTCGGTTGCACCGGCTGAAAAACGATAGGTGTCCGGGAAAAACAGGCCTTCCGGAAATTTTTCGGCGGCGCCGATGCGTGCCAATACTTCGCGGTCTGAAAGTCCCTTGAGCAGCAGCTTCAGATTGGCGTTGTTTTCCATGGCTTCACGCATTTGCCGGAACGTCACGCCCTCGACAAACGTGATACCGACCACCACCACATCGCCATTGTTCATTTTTTGCAGCAGCGCCAGCGGTGAAATGGCCGCGTCGAGGCGGTAGGTGCCGGCCTGGATACCGGTGGCCATACCGGTTACACGGCCCAGCACCCAAAGCCAATCCGGATTCGAGAGCAAACCGGCATTTGCCAATTTTTTCGACAGCGCCTTAAGCGAGGTGCCTTTTTCGACGGTGAATTCAAACGGCACCGGGGCGGCAGCCGTCGCGGCTGTTGGCGATGATGGCGCTGATGGCGATGACGGCGACACCGGCAGCGGCAGCGGCAAGGGTGTATGCGCAAACTGCCACGCCAAAAACGTCAATGTGGCGAGTGCGGTCAGCCCCGCCAGAACAACGACCGTCAAAAAACGTTTCATGCGCGACGGACTACAAAAAACGCTTGATGACGATGGTGCCGTTGGTCCCGCCAAAGCCAAATGAATTGGAAAGCGCGATATCGATTTTCATTTCCCGCGCCGTGTTGGCGCAATAATCCAGATCACATTCCGGATCCTGGTCAAAAATATTGATGGTCGGTGGCGAAATCTGGTTGTGCACAGCCAGTGATGTAAACACCGCCTCAATGCCGCCGGCCGCACCGAGCAGGTGACCCGTCATCGATTTTGTGGAATTGACCACCAAATGTTTGGCGTGGTCACCAAACGCCGCCTTCACCGCCTTTGTTTCATTGGCGTCACCGAGTGGCGTCGACGTCCCGTGGGCATTCAAATACTGCACGTCGCCGGGATTTACCTTGGCATTGCGCAACGCGGCCAGCATGGCGCGGCGCGGGCCGTCCATGTCCGGCGCGGTGATGTGTTTGGCGTCGGCACTCATGCCCATCGCCAACAGTTCGCCATAGATACGGGCACCACGCGCTTTGGCGTGTTCGAGCTCTTCAAGGATCAGTATGCCGGCACCTTCACCGAGCACAAAACCGTCACGATCACGGTCAAAGGGACGGCTGGCGGTCTCTGGTGAGTCGTTGCGTTCCGACAGCGCCTTGACCGAACAAAACCCGCCCATACCGGCCATACAAATGGTGGCTTCCGCACCGCCGGCAATCATCACGTCGGCGTCACCATATTCGATCATGCGCCCGGCATCGCCTATGCAGTGCGAGGCGGTGGTACAGGCGGATACCATCGACACGTTGGGACCCTTCGCCCCGAATTGGATGGAGATCATGCCGGCGACCATGTTGATGATCGAACCGGGCACAAAAAACGGCGACAGTCTGCGCGGACCCTTGGCGATCATTTCGCGAATGTTTTCTTCAATCATCGGCAGACCACCGATACCGGAGCCGACATTCACGCCAATCGATTCGGCGTTTTGCTCGGTAATTTGCAGGCCGGAATCTTCCAGCGCCATTTTGGTCGCCGCAAGCCCGTAATGAATAAACGTATCCATGCGGCGCACCTCTTTGGGCGACATCCAGTCGGCGGCGTTAAAACCCTTTACCTCACCGGCAATACGCGTCGGCAGCACGCTCGCGTCAAACCGTGTAATGGGCGCAATGCCACCCCGTCCATTGACGATGTTGTCCCACGCGGTGGCGACGGTATTGCCCACCGGTGAAACGATACCCAGCCCTGTGATGACGACGCGACGCTTACTCATGATGAAACCCTGTTTTGTGAACAATCGGCAACGTCCCGACAGGCTCTGCCGGGCGCAATGCAAAAAGGCTGCCGATCAATGCTGACCGACAGCCTTCATGGTGTACGAGAATGATTACTTTTTAAGGTTTGCAGTGACGAAATCAATGGCTTGCTGCACATTGGTGATCTTTTCGGCTGCCTCATCCGGAATCTCGGTTTCGAACTCTTCTTCAAGTGCCATCACGAGCTCTACGTTATCGAGTGAGTCCGCGCCCAGATCTTCGACAAATGATGATTCATTTTTGATATCGGCTTCAGCCACGCCGAGTTGTTCTGCGACGATCTTTCTGACGCGTGCTTCGATGTTATCCATGTGTTACATCCTTAGAAAAATAAACAAATCTATTTTACCAAAACCACAAAACTACGCGTGGCCGGCCAAATATTCCTTTTAAGCCCATCCGACCTGCCCGATCCACTACTCCATGTGCATTCCGCCATTCACATGAATGGTATTGCCCGTAATATAGTCCGCATTTGCGGTGGCGAGGAACAAAACCGCTTCCGCCACGTCTTTTGCCTGGCCCAAACGCCCCAACGGCACATTGGCGACCAACTTTGTGACCTGTTCTGCCGACAAACCCTTGGTCATGTCTGTTTCGATAAATCCGGGTGCAACACAATTGACCGTGATATTGCGGCTACCGACCTCGCGCGCCAATGCCTTGGTGAATCCGACCATGCCAGCTTTGGCCGCGACGTAATTGACCTGCCCGGGGTTTCCCATAAAACCGACCACCGACGCGATGTTGATGATACGGCCGTTGCGCGCCTTCATCATTGCCTTGATGACACCACGGCTCAATCTGAACACCGCCGAAAGGTTGGTTTCGATCACATCCGACCAATCGTCATCCTTCATGCGCATCATCAGGTTATCGCGGGTAATCCCGGCGTTGTTCACCAGAATGGCGATGCTGCCAAATTTTTCCTCGATGGATTTGATCAGTGCGTCGCTTTGCGCCGCGTCCTTGACGTCCAGCACCATGCCGGCGCCGTTTGCGCCCGCATCGGTTATTGCCTGTTGAATCAGCGCCGCGCCCGCATCCGTGGTCGCGGTGCCAATCACGGTTGCACCCGACCCCGCCAGGGCGTGCAGAATTGCCGCGCCGATGCCACGGGTCGCACCGGTGACCAACGCAATTTTTCCATCCAACATTTTTGTCATGGGCTTCCTCTATCTTGTTGCCGCAACGGCGGCATCCAACGACGCCAAATCGGTGACGGCAATGCAATCCAAATCGGCACTGATTCGTTTGTTTAATCCGGTCAGAATTTTACCCGGCACACATTCCACCACACCGGTCATGCCGGCGCTGGCGAGCAGCTGCACGGTTTCAATCCAGCGAACCGGCCGGTAGAGCTGGTCAACCAGTGCGCGCTTGATATCGTCAGCGCTGTTAAACGAATTGACATCGGCATTCTGGATCACCGGAATGGCCGGTGCAACCAGCGTGACACTCTTCAAATATTCCCGCAACTGATCAGCGGCGGGCTGCATAAGAGCGCAATGCGACGGCACACTCATCGGCAGCATCAGCGCACGTTTTGCGCCGCGCTCTTTGGCCAGCGTCATGCCGCGTTCAACCGCACTGCGATGGCCGGCAATGACAATTTGCCCGGGCGAATTCAAGTTAACCGCTTCCAGCACGTCTTGACCCGCCGCATCCAGACATACCTGGCGGACCGCCCCGACGTCGAGCCCCAGAATAGCGGCGATACCGCCGGTTCCCGCCGGAACCGCCGCTTGCATTGCGCCTGCGCGGAAACGAACCAGCGGCACGGCGTCGGCAAATTTCAGGGCGCCTGCTGCGACCAGCGCGGTGTATTCACCGAGGCTGTGGCCGGCAAAAAACGCCGGGACGGCACCACCCTTTTGCTGCCATGCCCGGTACGTTGCAACACCGGCGACCAGCATCAGCGGTTGCGTGTTGACGGTCTGGTTTTGCAGTTCGGCAGGTCCGTCGATGACCATTCCCAACAGGTCAATTTCAAGAATCGCAGACGCTTCCTCAAAGGTGCGTTTGACCACCGGCAGGTCGCAGAGATCCGCCATCATGCCCGGCGATTGTGAACCCTGTCCGGCAAATGTCATTGCAAATTTGGTCATTTTTTATCCGTTACCACTTGACCAGCGCGGCGCCCCAGGCAAATCCGCCGCCAAGCGCCGCCATCAAGACCATCTGACCCGGTTTGATTTTTCCCTCACGAACCGCCACGTCGAGCGCCAGCGGGATTGATGCGGCCGAGGTGTTGCCGTGTTTGGCCACGGTCAGCACGACTTTTTCTTCCGGCATTTTTAACTTCCGCGCGGCATGCATGATGATGCGCTGATTGGCCTGATGACAAACGAACCAGTCAATCGCGTCCGGTTGCAAGCCGTTGGCATGTAGTGCCTCCCACGCCACGTCTTCAAACGCCTTCACGGCAAATTTGTAAACCGCGCCGCCGTCCATGGTCAGTACCGGACTGCCGCGAATCTGGCCGTTTTGCACCGTGCCGGGCGCACATAATGCGTCACGATAACTGCCGTCCGCGTGCAGATGGGTCGATAGAATCCCCGGCTCGGTCGACGCTTTCAGGATTACCGCGCCGGCGCCGTCGCCGAACAGCACGCAGGTGGAAAGATCCTGCCAATTCAGAAATAGCGAAAAAACCACGGTACCGACCACCAGCGCACAAATGGCGCCACCGGTGGCGATAAATTTTTACGCCGTCGACAATGCAT
>JANPDI010000102.1:0-2941 GCA_031431435.1 Burkholderiales bacterium | reverse complement strand
TGCGGTGCAGGTCGATCATGCGTTGCGCTCGATTTTTAAGTATCTGAACGAATTATTCCGCCAGCTTAACGTGGTCAAGCCACCGTGCGCACGCAGCTACAACCTGCTCACCGTCGGCAAACTTGACGGCCTGGTGCAAAGTGATTACCGCATCGAATACCGCACCGCGCAACGCAACAACAGCGAACATTTTGAAGAGCTGACGGTCACCTTCCGCCGTTCGAAGCCCGAAGTGATGACCATCAAACGCGAAGCCGAGACCATCGAGAAATTCCGCGATCTGCTGTGGCAGAACAATATGCGCTTTACCTCTGAAGTGACACGTAATGACCGGCGTGTGGTGACCCACGAAACGTTTGTCATCAATTCAGAAGTCATTTGCGGTGCCGATATTGTTGGTGACTACGATGAAGGCGTGATTCGTTTCAAGCTCAAAAACGTCGAGGAATTCGGCCCGAGCCTGTACAACGTTGAGCCATCCAACATCACCGATAAGTCACTCGAAGATCTGGCCAAACTGTTTATCGGGCAGGTCGATACCAATTTTGAGATCTACAACCGTCGTGCCGCATTTGGCTCCGGTGCCGGCCAATACCCGCGCCAAAATGCAAAGAGTGTGCAATACGCGGCGGATCCCTCGCCGAAGCCGACAGACGACGAGGCGAAAAAACGCGGACTGTTTGGCTTGTTCAAGAAATAGCCAAAAAAACGCCGCAAAAAATCATGTTAAAAAAAGCCGCCGATGTTGCCATCGGCGGCTTTTTTGTTGGGCATTGAGTTGCGCGTCAAACAATTACTACGAAATTAATGTCATCGCGCAGTGCTTAGCCGCGCCACGGTCGAATGTCATGGTGCGCGAGCAGCCCTTTGCCGCAGCCGAGCGTTCAATCAGGCAATCCGCAAAATCTGCGTTGTTGCCAGCGTAGCGTCGAACGGCCTGCCAAACGATGTCTGCATTTTCGACTTTTATTTCAATTGTTCTAAGCAATGTTTCCATCGCCGCGGTAATTTGTTTGCGATCCAGTTCATAGGCCGACGACAGTACCCAGGTTAATTCCACCATCGCAACCAACCCGACAAACCCGGGTTCATCAACCGTCAATGATTCGATTTGTTTGGTGGCGAGTCTGGCCTGCTTCACATCGTCTTGCATGATGTAACGCACCAGCACATTGGTGTCGAGCCCGATCATTTCGCCGCCTTTGCGCCTCGCGTGGCGATGGCGGCGATGACGGCGTTCATTTCGTCAATTGAGACAACCTTGGTTGATTTGCCAAACATTCCCTTAAGCGCCTTGACCGGCTGCGTGGCGGCGATCATTTCAAACCGACCGGATTCGACTTCCACAAATTCGACCCGGTCGCCGGTGCCGATATTCAACGCATCCCGCACGGGCGCCGGGATGGTGATCTGGCCTTTGCTGGTGACGGTTGCCGTTGCCATGATGGTCGCCTCATAAAATACAATTCCTTACTATAGTGTAAGGAATTGAGGATTGCAATCTGGCGTATTGGCGTTGTTGTTGGTGTTTGCAGCGGCGGGGCGGTTGCGGCGCCGTGGGCCGCGACGCCCAAAAGAAATCCGCAAAAAAGCCGCCGATGGCAACATCGGCGGCTTTTTAATTTGATGCGTTCGAAGTTGCTTGTGATCAGCCGCGGTTTTGCAAGGCGGCGATGCGTTGTTCGATCGGTGGATGGGTTGAGAACAATGCCATCACACCGGCCTTGTCGGAAATACCCGAGGCGGCCATCGATTTTGGCAACTCGCCCGGCGCCAGGCCACCCAATCGGCGCAATGCCGCCACCATCGGCTCGGGACGTCCCACCAAGCTTGCCGCGCCGGCATCGGCACGGAATTCGCGTTGACGCGAGAACCACGCAACAATGATCGACGCCAGCACACCCAGCAACAACTGGCAGGCGATATCGGTCACGTAGTAACCGATGCCGGGGCTGCTGCTTTTGTTGCCGAGCACCACCTTGTCGACAAAATAACCGACGATTTTTGACAGGAACACCACAAACGTATTGACCACACCCTGAATCAAGGCGAGGGTGACCATGTCGCCGTTGGCAACGTGCGCCACTTCATGCGCCAACACCGCTTCGACTTCTTCTTTGGTCATCGATTCCAACAGGCCCGTCGAAACCGCCACGAGCGCCGAATTTTTGAATGCACCGGTGGCAAACGCATTTGGCGCGCCTTCATAAACCGCCACGTCCGGCATGCCGATGTTGGCCTTATTGGCCAGACGGGTGACGGTGGCGACCAACCAGCGTTCGGTCTCGTTTTGCGGCGTATCGATCACCTTGGCACCGGTGGACCATTTGGCCATCGGCTTGGAGATCAACAGCGAAATAAACGAACCGGCAAAGCCGACCACGGCCGAAAAGACCAACAACATTGGCAAATTCAGGCCATTGGCCGTCAGAAAGCGGTTCACCCCGAGGGCGCTGGTGACAATCGTAATCACCGCCATGATGGCGATGTTGGTCAGCAGGAATAAAAAGACACGTTTCATGGTTCAGGGTCTCCGTGGAGAAAAAAGTTAACGCTGATTTTAGCGGTGATTCGCGGTGGTCAGTTGATGAACATAAATAGTGCGATTTCGGCGAATTTCAAGGGGTTTGCCGGTTTTGGCGACAACAATTTTTGCGACCCAGCTTAGTCAGCGCGGCGGGGAAATGGTTCGCGCCGTCATTCCACCTTGCCCGTCGTCCCAAAATGCGCCGTCGTCCCAATTTGCTCGTCGTCCCAGCGTGCCTGCCCCAGCATGTTTTAAGGTGGGGGCTGGGACGAAGGATGTTTAAGGGGTATGGCGCTTTGACGACGCGCAGCGCATCCCGCGGGACGCTGGAATGACGGATGTTTGAGGGGGTTGGGCAAATTGATGATCCGCCGCACGCATCTGCCAGATTATAATATTGTTGACAAGTCATCA
>JANPDI010000101.1:0-1972 GCA_031431435.1 Burkholderiales bacterium | reverse complement strand
AGCGAATTTCATCATGCGTCAGCAGCCAGATAGCCGGCTGCACCAAAGACCGAATGTATGGCTGCAATCGACTCCGTGTGTCGTCATCATGAAAAGATTGGTCTTGCAAACCGGGGGCGTCCATGTATGGGTCCCAGCCTTCGCTGGGACGACGGGGTGATTAGAAGTTCTCAAATGTATCACTCACCATCTGGCGGGCCTTTCGGGGCATAAATAGCTGTAACAGCCCGTCGCTATTGGCGTTTCGAATTTGACTCGTGGGTAATCCCATGCCACGCTTTTATGTGGGGTTGGCCATTTGAAGCGCGTCAATCCCGCTGTTTCCGCTTCAAGTCCTCACTGACAAGCGCCGGCATGACAACGGCCAATTACCACCGCCGCACTGATGCGTTGGCGTTTGATTCAGGCGATGTGAGCAAACAAATGGGTACGACATCCGTGTCAAAATCCCATCACGAAATCAAACGTGAATGGCGCGTCGGGAGAGCAAGATCATGGGTGAAACACGGATAGAGACCGACAGCTTTGGGCAAATTGAGGTTCCAGCCAACGCGTTATGGGGCGCGCAAACTGCGCGCAGCGTGCATTTTTTTGCGATCGGCAATCAACGCATGCCGATTGAACTGATTCACGCGCTGGCGTGGATCAAATGGGCCGCAGCGGGCGTTAACGGCGAGCTGGGATTGCTTGACGCGAACAAGGCACAGGCGATCACCCGTGCCGCCGCGCTGGTGGCGAGCGGTGAATATGACGCCGAATTTCCCTTGTCGGTCTGGCAAACCGGGTCCGGCACACAAAGCAACATGAACGTGAATGAGGTGGTGGCCACACTCGCCAACCGTACACTCGGCGCTGCCGGTGGCGCGGCAATCACGGTCCACGCCAACGACGACGTCAACCTTGGCCAATCGTCCAACGATGTTTTTCCAAGCGCCATGCATATCGCCGTGGCCGACCTCGCAAAGCGCACTCTGTTGCCCAGCCTCGACCAATTGCGCGACGCACTCGCCGCCAAACGGCAGTCGATTGGCGCCACCATCAAAATCGGCCGCACCCACTTGCAGGATGCAACGCCGATGACGCTGGGTCAGGAGTTCAGCGGTTACGAGGCGCAGCTCGCGCTGTGTGAAGACAGTATTCGGCACGCATTGGGTCCGGTACACACGTTGGCAATTGGCGGCACCGCAATCGGCACCGGCATGAACACCCACCCCGACTTTGGCAAGCGCGTCGCAGCTGTGTTATCGGCAAAACTCGTGCTGCCGCTGTCACAGGCCGACAACCTGTTTGCCGCCATGGCCGGCCATGAAGCCCTGGTTGGCATGCATTCCAGCTTAAAGATGTTGGCGATCGCCCTGACAAAAATCGGCAACGACATCCGCCTGATGGGCAGCGGCCCACGCGCCGGGCTGGGTGAATTGCGATTGCCACAAAACGAACCGGGCAGCTCGATCATGCCGGGCAAGGTCAACCCCACGCAGATCGAAGCGCTGAACATGGTCTGTGCGCAGGTGATGGGCCACGATACGGCGATTGGTGTTGCCGCCAGCCAGGGCCAGTTCGAATTAAATGTTTACAAGCCGCTGATTGCGCTGAATGCGCTCGACAGCATTCGCTTGCTGGCCGACGCGATGCGCAGCTTCACCCAACACTGTGTACTTGGCATCGAGGTCAATGGCGTCCGGATGAAGCAGCTGGTTGCGGATTCGTTGATGTTGGTGACGGCACTGGCGCCGCATATCGGCTACGACCGCTCGGCACAAATCGCCAAGTATGCATTTCAGAATGGCGGCACATTGCGCGAAGCGGCACTGACCCTTGGGTTTGTCACCGCGGAACAGTTTGACGGCTGGGTCAACGTGAATGACATGCTTGGCCCGCGTTCAGACTAAATTGCGTGCGAGAGGGTGGTGGGGTGTTGATCTGGTGTTGATCTGGTGTTGATCTGGTGTTGATCTGGTGTTGATCTGGT
>JANPDI010000100.1:0-10172 GCA_031431435.1 Burkholderiales bacterium | reverse complement strand
AGCTTTCAAACGGGTGCTGCCGGAAATGACTTCGGCACCGGTATCGAGCGTGATGCCAAATTCTGCTTCGAGCGCAACCGGCGACTGCACATTGTTTGCGATGCCGATGGTCAACGCGCCAAGTTGCCGGGCCGCCGCAAGCGCACCAAGTGCGTACGGTGTCGAACCAGAGGCTGCCAATACAATCACAACGTCATTTACCGTCACCGCACAACGATTGACATCAGCGGCACCTTGCTCACGACTATCTTCAGCACCCTCGATGGCTTTGTAAACCGCGTCGTTGCCGCCTGCCAGCAAGGCGATGGCGCGCGCCGGTGGCCACGAAAACGTTGGGTAGAGTTCGACACTATCAAGCAGACCGAGGCGGCCTGAGGTACCGGCACCGACATACACCAACCTTCCCCCGGCATTGATTCTCGGCACGGCCGCCTCGACCGCCGCCGCAATTTCAGCACTGGCGGCTCGAACCGCGTCAACCGCATGGTATTGATCGTCAATAAATACGTTAACCAATTGATCGGACGGATACTCGTCGAGCTTGGTGTGCGCCGCGCTGGGGGACTCAGTCTTGAGCATTTGGTTGGGGTGCATATTTGGCGCGGATTTTGGGGCAAAAGTGCTTGAAATAGCGCACCTGTGCTGGGGTTTCAATTTTTATGCGCTAGGCAAGGAAATGGGGATAGGAAAATGATTGCGACAAGTCGGATTGATACCAATAGAATACCAGCTAGACAGGATTCGCGGCGAACTAATTATGACGCATCGCAACATTTTGATCGGCAACAACATGGCCGTTCACACTACGCGGCGACAACCCATTTTGGCGTTGGCGGCGATGTGCTTATGGTTGTGTCTGGCTGGTTGTGCGGCGACCAATCGCCCGTTTGCGAAAACAGAATCATCCGCTTCGGACAACCCGCGCGAAGTGCGTGGCACCTGGATCACCACCACCGCCAACACCGCCATTGCCACTCCGGCTAACACTGCAACAACCATGCGGCGCTTGCGTGAAATCGGCCTGAATACGGTGTATGTCGAGGTGTGGAAAAACGGCTACACACAATTTCCGTCAGACGCGCTCAACAAAATGATTGGCGTTTACCAACGGCCAACTTTTTTTCCGCAGGACCCGTCCGATAACGCGGAACAACTCAAACGCGCGCCGCGTGATCTGTTGCAGGAAACGCTGATTGAGGCGCACCGCAATGGCCTGATCACCTTGGCGTGGTTTGAATACGGGTTTATGGCCGCCTACAAAACCACCATGCCGCATTTACGTCGCATGAAGCCGGAAATTTTGTCGCGCGATATGAATGGCAATGAGGTCGCGCCCAATGGCTTTGTCTGGATGAACCCGCTGCACCCCGAGGCACGCAAATTGTTGCTCGACATTGTTCTCGAGGCGGTCGACAAATACGATCTCGACGGTATCCAGCTCGACGACCGTATTGTCTGGCCGTACATCAACATGGGCTACGACGACTACACAAAAAAAATCTACGCATCCGAACACAATGGCGCGATGCCACCAGTCAATCATAAAGACCCGGCGTGGATGCGTTGGCGTGCCGACAAGATCAACGAATATGCACGCTTGTTTGTACAAGAAGTGCGCGCCAAACGGCCGGGTTTGATCATTTCACTCAGCCCGGCTGTTTACCCGTGGTCATGGGAATACTATTTACTCGAATGGCCAAAGTGGGCAGCCTGGACAGCAAATGACCGGCTGCCGAATGTTTCGCCTACCGCGCAAAAAGTCACACCACGTTGGGATGAATTTATTCCGCAGGTGTACCGCTTCAGTTATCCCGCATTCGAAAAGACCTGGCGCGAGCAGGTCGAACACATGCGTACACTTGGCGGCGACCGCCAGAAAGATATGCTGGCGGGCATTCGTGTGGTTGGCGAAGGCAAAGACGCGACTTGGGAAGAGTTGCGTGATTCAATCAACCTAACCCGCAAAACCAACAGCGGTGGACATGTGCTTTGGTTCAGCCGTGGTGTATTCGATGTTTACCCGCAACAACTGACTGCGTTTTATAACGGCCATGTCGAATCACCACAGTTTTCATCCGGCTGGCGAACACCATCTGTTGCGCTGTTTCGTCAAGCGTCAACAACAGGGTTGTCATCCGGTCGCAACGAATGGTTTCATCCCGACATCCCGCGTGGACAATACCGTCTGATTGGATTTGACGGCAGGCAATGGCAGTACGTAGACAACCAGATTATCGAGCGCGCATCGGCTGGTATTGCCAGGACCATCTTTTTTGTCGATACACAATATTCAGAAGTGGAATTGATTCTTGATCGACGCGACGACATGCGCCGCGATCGTCCAACCCGATAACCGGCCGGCGCAAACATGAACCGCTCCCTCCCGCTCGATGCTTTACGTGGCATTGCCATTTTGCTCATGGTGTTGTCGAGCCGCATTCCGTTTGGTGTATTGCCAGAATGGATGTATCACGCGCAGGTTCCGCCGCCGAATCACGTGTTTAACCCCGCCATCCCCGGCATCACCTGGGTCGATTTGGTGTTTCCGTATTTCCTGTTTGCCATGGGCGCGGCCATTCCGCTTGCCTTGCATGCCCGCCTGCAACGCGGTGACGCATTTTGGAACGTCTCGCTGTCGATTTTGAAACGTGGCGCGCTGTTGGTGTTTTTTGCGATCTATGTCATGCACATTCGCCCAACTGTGATGTCCGCTCGTCCAGACGTTTGGGAATATGGCCTGTCGCTGATCGGTTTCTTGTTGCTGTTTCCGATGCTCGCCACGCTGCCGACCGGTTGGTCAATGGCGGCGCAACGCGCAACACGAATCGCCGGTTGGAGCGGTGCGGTTTTGGTGCTGTTCTTATTTCAGGCCAAAGACGGCAGCGGGTTCAGCGTGGCCCGCAGCGACATCATTATTCTGGTGCTGGCGAATGTTGCCGTGGCTGGTTCATTCATATGGATAGCCACGCGTACACGGCTTGATATTCGCGTCGGCATCCTGGCATTTCTGTTTGCGTTGCGGCTGACACAATCGATCCCAGGGTGGGGCCAGTGGCTGTGGAACATCTCGCCCGCACCGTGGATTGGTACCGTCTATTTTCAGCAGTATCAGTTCATCATCATCCCCGGCACCATCGCCGGTGACTTGTTACTCAAATTTGCCAACGCATCCCGCATTGCCAACGCCGGCAGCGACCATGCCGACCAACCTGACCGACGTTTGTGGACGATTTGCGCGATTGGGCCGCTGCTCACGGTGTTGTTGTTGGTGACGCTAAAGGGCCGGTTTGTGATTGAAGCAACCATTGCCAGTACGGCCATTTGTGCCGCCGGGTGGTTGTTGCTGCGCAGCATCACCACGGATCGCATCAGGCTGCTTCGTGCGATGTTTGGCTGGGGCATTTTGTGGTTAATGCTCGGGCTGGCGTTTGAGCCCTACGAAGGCGGCATTCACAAAGACAAAGCCACCATGAGTTATTACTTTGTGACGTCTGGCCTGGCGTTTTTCACGCTGGTATCCCTGATCATTGCCATCGACCTCGCGCGCATCCGGCGTGGCTTCGGTCTCATGATCGCCACCGGACAAAACCCACTGGTCGCGTATGCGGGTGTGCAGAGTTTATTGCCCCCGATATTGGCGGTGACGGGCATCGGCAGCGTGATCGAAAAAATGACGACTTCCCCTTGGTTGGGTGCGGCACGCGGGGCGTTCTACACCTGGCTGCTTGCCCACGTCGGGGCATGGTGCGCCAAACGCGGGATTTACCTGCGGACCTGACGCCGCGCAATTGTTTTTCATCAGCCACACAATCCCACAGGCATATTGGAAACATCCGTTCAACCCTTTTGTGCAGGTCAAATGTCCTTTATTATTTTAGGGTTTTTCGGATCGTTTTAGTTGCATCGATTGGGTCCACCCGGTGGGGGTCAAACCGGCCGAATCGAAATGTGTTGTCACACAAGAATCGTTGCATTTTTTCTTAAAATTGCCCTTTTCTATTGGTAGTGAAGTGGTATTATCTTTGCAGAATATGAGGCTTGCCACAAATCCGTTCGGCATCGATGTGAGCGCAGTCCGCAGCAGCACCCATAAGAAAACAAAATCGTTTACAAATATCAGGAGATCGACGATGACTTTTAATAAAAAACCTATTGCAGCGGCGATTTCGCTTGCCCTGCTCGGACTGACCGCACCGGCGGTGTTGTTGGCGCAAGCGCCCGCAGCCGCGCCGACAGCACAATCCGCCGCCGATGCCAAAAAGGCCGAGGATGCTAAAAAAGCGGCCGCCGCCAAAAAAGCCGAGCCGGAAGCCATCGTTGTCACCGGTATTCGCGCGTCGCTTGAGCGGTCGATCCAAACCAAACAAGACGCCGATACCAACGTTGAAGTGGTGTCCGCTGAAGACGTCGGCAAATTGCCGGACAAAAACATTGCTGACGCGCTTTCACGACTGACGGGTGTAAACGTGCAGTACGGTGGCGCACTGGCGATGGACGAAGCCGAACGTGTCGCCATTCGCGGCACCAGCCCAAACTTGAATTTGGTTACCCTTAACGGCCATGCGCTGTCTTCAGGCGACTGGCACGTTGGCGACCAAGCTGGATCCGGCCGCAGCGTTGGATTTGGTTTGCTGCCGTCACAGTTGATCGGTCAAGCCATCGTATACAAAACCGGCCGCGCCGACATCACTGAAGGTGGTATTGCCGGTACCGTCGATATCATCACCCGCAAGCCGCTCGATTTCCGCAAGGACTTCACTGGCGAGGTTTCTGCCGGTATGGTTTACGCCGACCTGCCAAAAAAGACCGACCCACAGGTCAGCGGCCTGATCGCCTGGAAAAACGAAGACAAAACGTTTGGTCTGATGGCGCAGGCATTCAGCGAAAAGCGCCACTTGCGTCGTGATGGCCAGGAAATTTTTGGCTACAACTACATCTCTGTCGCCCAAGCAAATGCCTCCGGCAATCCTGCATTGATCGCCGCCGCCCAAGCGGCCGCAACGACCAGCACCCCAACACAAACCAACGTGCGTATGCCCGGCAGCTTGAACTCAGCCATGTTTGAGGGCGTGCGTGAGCGCAGCGGCGGCTATTTTGGTGCCCAATGGAAACCTAACGCCGATCTGGACTTGAATTTCAGCGCGTTCAAGTCTGAACTCAAGGCAGACAACTACAACTCCAGCGGCTACGGTTTGCCATTTACGCTGTTGAACAACGGCTGGCAAATCCAGAATGGCGTGGTCGAAAACAACGTGTTGATTGGTGCCTCACTGGTGCGCCCGGCCACCGCTGCGGCAACCCAGCGCGTGATTGGTTTTCAGTTTGACCACTTCCTGCGTGAAGGTGCCAAATCGAAGTCAAATTTTTACGATTTAGACTTCAAATGGAACGCAACCGAGAAACTATCGTTCAAGGGCCGGGTTGGCAGCACCGAGGGCAGCGGCGTGACCAATTCCCAGCCGAGCATCGTGTTGGGCATTATCAACCCGAACATTACCTACCGGATCAATCCGGGTAGTGATGCGGTTGACTATTCCATCCTCAACGCAACCGGCGGCAACATTAACCTGAACGATCCGGCAAACTTTGTCCAACTGAGCAATCAGGGCGCATCAGTCAACTCGAATGACAAAGAGAAATATGTGCACGTCGACGGCGAATACAAACTCGACGGCGGCATCTTCCGCAACATTAAGTTTGGCGTGCGACAATCAGACCACAAACGAACCTATGATGTGGTCAATCCACGCTGGAACGCACAATACACCGCCGCTGGTGCAGTTGTTGTACCGTCACCATTTATTTCTGTGACTGGCGGCCTGCTGGTAACTAACATCGTCGGTGCCATCCCAGTCGCGGCGGGCAGCTACCCGGCCAATTGGGCGTCGGGTGTCAGCGGCAACTTTCCGCGCAGCATGATGCGCTATAACACCAGCCAAATGCAAAATCTGACCAATCAATACGTAAATTGGGATCCGGTTTTGGGGAAGAACTGGTCGGCGGGCTTTCAGGTCAAGGAGAACAACGACGCGTTTTACTTGATGACCGAATTTGAACTCAACAACAAGCTGTCCGGCAACTTGGGGCTTCGGGCAGCAACGACGGAAGTGAAGTCGACCGCATACCAGGCATTGACCAGCGGCACTGCAGCCGGCCAATGTGTGCCGTTGCAGCCCTGCAGCGTTGCAAATGCGATCACGACCTCGTCGCTGGCAACCTACGTTCCGCAAGTTGTCGAGACAAAACATACCGACTATCTGCCCAGCCTGAATCTGCGATGGGAGATCGAGCCAAAGTTGATCGGACGTCTTGGCATCACCAAAACGTTGGGCCGCGCGAACTACAACGAACTCGCCGCCGCCGTGAACTTGAACAACACACTGCTGACAGGAACATCAGGCAATCCACGTCTGGCACCGACCACTGCCGTCAACATCGATGCGTCATTGGCATACTATTTTGCCCGTCGCGCCTACGTGTCTGGCGCGTTGTTTGCCCAAGACATCAAGGACTACGTAAAGCCGGGTTCGTCAAACATCGAGTTTTTTAATACTTCCACCAACACCTTTTCAACCTATTTGGTCACCTCGCGGGTTGCGGTTAACGCAAAGATTCGTGGTCTCGAACTGGCCGGCGAACTGCCGATTGGCGCAGGTTTTGGGGTGTTAGCAAACACGACCTATGTGGATGGCAAGGACGCCGATGGACAGCCGTTCCTCGGCACATCGCGCGTGACTTACAACCTGCAGGGCTACTTCGAAGACGACAAATTCAGCGCGCGCCTGGCATGGAACTGGCGTTCTGACTATGCGATTGGACTGTTGGCCAACAAGCCAGGTTTTACGACAGTGGTGGGCACACACCGTTACGTGTCCGGGGGAAGTTTGTCGGCGTCGTTGTCTTACAAGATCACACCGACGATTAGCGTGCACCTCGATGGTAACAACTTGCTCAATCCGGTTCGCAAAACGTACTACATCAATGAACAGGCACCGGGCTATGCCCACGAATTTGGCCGCCAGTTCTTCTTGAACGTGCGGGCAAAGTTCTAAGCAGACAATGCAACACTAAACAGCCGCTGGCGAAATCCAGCGGCTTTTTTGTTTCAAAGCAGCTCACACGCCATTAGTTGCATCGCAATTGATCCGGCAATCCGTTTTCCGCACGGCAATTTTCGAGACTATCGTCATTTGCCGAGCGGCGGGCAACGTGATGCCCAATGTCAGGGACTTGCAACAACAGGATTGGTAGCAGAGTGGTATTATCAATTCAATAAAAGAAAAAACGCCGTCTAACGTTTGGCAAGATTATCGGCAAAGGCCGCATGATTGACGCGGTAAGACACGCTACCTCATAGGAGATCGAACATGAAATTTCATAAAAAACCGTTGGTGACCGCTGTGTCGCTTGCGCTGATTGGACTGATCACGCCGTCGATAGCTAATTCGCAGGCCCCTGCAACGCCTTCAACCCAGTCGGCGGACGCAAAAAAAGCGGAGGACGAAAAGAAAGCGGCTGCCGCCAAAAAAATCGATCCGGAGGCGATTGTTGTCACCGGTATTCGTGCCTCGCTGGAAAAATCCCTCGACGTCAAACGCGATTCGGGGGCAAACGTTGAAGTGATTACCGCAGAAGACGTCGGCAAAATGCCGGATAAAAATTTGGCGGATTCGTTACAGCGTCTTGCCGGCGTGGCGGTTCGCACCGATTACGACGAAGCGGAAAAAGTTTCGATCCGCGGCACCAACCCCGACATGAGCTTGATCTTGTTTAACGGCCATACCGTCAGCGGCGGCGATTGGTATGTATCGGATCAATTTTCCAGCAGCCGCAGCACCAGCCTGTCACTGATGCCCTCCTCCGTGCTGAATCAAGCGCAGGTTTACAAAACGTCGCAAGCCAACATCGTCGATGGCGGCCTGGCCGGCACGATCAACGTCACCACCCGCAAACCGCTAGACCAGAAAAAAGGTTTTGGCGGGGTGGTTAACGTCGGTGGTGTGCATTCCGATTTGCCGGACAAGTGGTCGCATCAACTCAACGCCAGCTTGAATTGGAAAAACGAATCGAATACGCTCGGCTTTATTGGCCAGGCGTTTTCTGAAAAACGCTTCATGCGACGGGACTCGGTGTCGCGATTTGCCTACGGCGTCAATAACGGTTGGGGCGAAATTAATACCTCTGCCATGCTTGGCATTACCGATGCCTCACTCGCAGGCACTGGCCTGCGCGCGGCAGACTTGAACGGCGTGCGCATGCCGGGCAGCATGAGTACGGAATTTGTTGAAAGCGTGCGTGATCGCAAAGGCGGTATGTTTGCCGCGCAATGGCGTCCGACAGCGAGCCTGGATTTCACCCTCACCGGCTTTCAATCCGAAATGGGTGCCAATAATTACGGTCGGCTCACCTCCGGTGCGATGTACAGCATGCTGCTCGGCTATAGCGATCCGACGGGTGGCACGACGCCTAATACCTCGAATGGCCGCCGGGTCTATGCGCAGATTCGCAATCCGGTGATTATCAATACCGTGAGCAACTACGGTTTTCCGCTGCGAGTCCTGCAAAGTGCCGATATCGTTTACCCGGACGGCACAACACCGCAATACGTTGGCAACTCGGAAGGTTTCTACCGGGATGGCGCGCGCGCCACAAGTGGCTTTATTGATCTTGATGCCAAGTGGCGCATCAATGATGACCTCGTCATAAAAGCTTTATTCAGCACCACCAAAGGCGAAGGCGAAACCAAACTCGACCAAGGCGCAACTTTTGCGCGATATGGCACTGGCACCTCCTATCGCTTGGGCGATCTGCACAGCGCGCCGTATTCACGCTACTTCAATTCTGGCGCCAACCAGCCGGGCTTAAATGCCGATGGCACCGGCTATCGTTTGGTCGGTTATGGTGCCGCAGGTAACATCACCATCGACAAAGAGACCAGCTACGCCATTGATGCAACCTATAACGTCATGAGCGGGATATTGACCACGCTTGAAGCCGGTTATCGCTTTGCCGATCATGATCGTGATGGGTTTCGCTCCGGCCCGATGCGTCGATCCCCGACCTTACCCACGCCGCCCGGCACCGGCTTTCAAAACTATCCGAGTGACTTTGGCGGCGGCTTTAATGGCAGCGGCTGGGACAACACGGGATTTTTCCTAACCCCCGAAACACTGCGTGCCTTTATCGCCACACAGCTAAAACCAACCAGCGCCGCATTTGAACGACGTGTGCTCAATGAAATCGATATGCGCGAGCGTCAGACAGCGGTCTATCTCTTGCAAAACCTGGATGGTGACAAGTGGTCTGGCAATGTTGGTTTGCGCTTTGTACAAACCAAGGTCAATGCGCAGATTGTCAATCCGGTGCCGGCGGGACGCTGTTCACTGATTGAGCCGGGTGCGACAGTCGTGCCTTGTGCGGCATTTCCGACCGCCATTAATACCGCAGCAAGTTCACCATTGTTCTATTACGACAACGTGCCCTTCAATCCGTTGGCGAGCACGATCTACTACAAAGTGGGGACTGAACGCGTCTTCAATGACCTGTTGCCAAGCGTGAACCTGCGCTTCGAACTGGCCCCGAAGTGGATTGCCAGAGTTGGCGCGAGCAAAACGATTGGACGCCAGAACTACAACGCTTATGGCGCAGGGTTTGGCACACCAACCTGTAATGCTACGGGCTGTTCCGTCACCGGCCCCAACCCAAACCTTCAGCCGCTGACCGCCCGAAATATCGATCTATCACTCGGTTGGTACTTCGCGCGTCGCTCGCTGGCAATGGTCAACGTCTATCAATCGATTATTAAAGGCTACGTCAAAACGGGTGCGAATCGTCAAGGCGAAACAATTGACTTGCTCGACCCCGCCGATAACGTCATCAAGCCATTTTTCATCAATTCATCGTCGCAACAAGGCGCGCGTATTGATGGCCTTGAGGTGATCTTTGAAACGCCGCTCGCATGGGGCTTTGGTATGACCGCAAATGCCAGCTCAGCCCGTACGCAGGTCGAAGATGGGCGTCCAATGGTCGGCGCATCAAACAAAGCCGCAAACCTGGGGCTTTATTATGAAGACGACAAGATGAGCGCGCGTCTGGTCTTTAACTATCGTGACAAATACGTGGCCAGCACCACCGCACCAGCACCGACCGCGAACAGCCAATCCACCAGCACG
>JANPDI010000099.1:0-2268 GCA_031431435.1 Burkholderiales bacterium | reverse complement strand
CCAGAGAAAAATGTAATGCAATGCACCGAACACGGCCAACGCCAGCACCCGTCGCAAATACACTTTTTTGAATTCGCGTCCCGCCCGTTCGGCGCGCACCATCATCACCGCAAAGCCCATGCCGAACAGCAGCGAAAAAATGGTCCAGAACTTGCCTTGTACAAAATAGGCGATAAACCAGCTGGCCAACCAGTCGAGGCCGGTGAGGTCACGCGGCATGCCTTCGTTAAAACTGGCGAACACACGGTTAAAAAACTCGATGTTCATCAAAAAGATGCCGATCAGCGCAAAGCCGCGCACCACATCGAGCGCTTCGATACGTTGATTGGTGGCAATAGGTGCCATTTCGATTTCTGCCGCCGCTTCGATTGGTGCGGGCGTTGCTGGTATCGCTGCTGTCGCAGATTCCATTTTTACGGCTCCCTTTTTAATGTCAGTGCGCACCTGCCTTTGGGTGACCGACATTCTTTGATGTCGATTTCAACGATCCGGACCACTCTGGCGCGCCAAAACAGAATAATGGCTTGCCGCCCAATGCGCAATCAAAAGGAGGTGAAATGCAGAACGCCATACCCGATTTGCGGGAGCCGATGCCACGAACCACCAGGCCCGGGCGATTCCGGGCTGACAGCGTTGGCCATACCTTAGAGAGGCGGCATGATGACCCGGGCAGACATACGTTCAATCTGGCCGGCCATGCGATTGGCGAGAGAATGGACGCTGGCAATGGTCGGCACATTAACCAAATCAATATCCGCCGTCTTGATAAAAAACGCAGCGACAATCAATTTCGCGGTGCCATCTACGCCCAACGCGACGTTAAGCGTACCAGCAGATGCCGTGGCGATGGCGACAACATCCGCTGCGGTCTTGCCGCGATATGGTGATATGCAATCGTCGCTGATCTAGGCGGCTTGCATAGCCGCGGCAGGCTTGACACTTTCCGCCGCGTTGCCAATACCCAATCGATCCAACGCGGCGGCCAAATGCGCCACCGTACGATCGACGTTGTGCCACTTTTCCAAACCAAACAGACCGATGCGGAAGGTGGCGAAGTCGGCGGGTTCGTCACATTGCAACGGCACACCGGCGGCGGTTTGCAAACCCTCGGCAAGAAATTTTTTGCTCGATTGAATCGCCGGATCCTCGGTATAGCTGACCACCACGCCGGGTGCCTTGAAACCCTCAGCCGCGACACTTTTGATGCCGCGTGACTCAAACATTGCGCGTACTTTTGTGCCGAGCGCCAGTTGCTCCTCGCGTACCTTGGCAAATCCATAGGCTTCGGTTTCGAGCATCACGCCACGCAACTGGGTGAGGGCATCGGTTGGCAGGGTGGTGTGATACATGTGTGTGCCGCCTTCATACGCTTCCATGATTTGCAGCCACTTCTTCAGGTCACACGCGTAACTGGTGCTGGTGGTGGCATCGATGGCGGTGCGGGCACGTTCGGACAACATCACCATTGCGCAACAAGGTGAACTCGACCAGCCCTTTTGTGGCGCGCTGACCAGAATATCAACCCCGGTGGACTGCATATCAACCCACATCGCGCCCGAGGCAATACAATCGAGCACAAACAATCCGCCGACGGCGTGAACCGCATCGGCAACCGCGCGTAAATAGTCGTCCGGTAGGATCATCCCGGCCGAGGTCTCAACGTGCGGCGCAAACACCACGTCCGGCTTATCAGCGGCGATGGCGGCGACAACGTCGGCAATCGGTGCCGGAATCCACGCGGCAGTTTTGTCGGTGCCAACACGGCGCGCTTTTAGCACCGTGCTGGAAGCCGGGATGCCGCCCATGTCAAAAATCTGTGTCCAGCGATAGCTGAACCAGCCGTTACGAATCACCATGGCTTTTTTGCCGGTGGCGAACTGGCGGGCGACCGACTCCATGCCGAAGGTACCGCTACCCGGCACCAGTACCGCCGACTTGGCGTGATAGACGGTTTTCAACATACGTGAAATGTCTTTCATCACACCCTGAAAGCGTTGCGACATGTGGTTGAGCGAGCGGTCGGTATACACCACCGAAAACTCGAGCAATCCATCGGGGTCAACATTAGGTAACAGGCCGGGCATAGGGGTCTCCTTCGGGGCAAACAATAGGTGGTCAGATGATGCAGGTTGGGGCGGATCAAGCCGACGCCGAGGGTGGTGGGGGCGGCAGAGGGGCGGTCGGCAATCAATTTTCAAGTGACACGATAACACGACTGGGGAGGACGATGGCCGGCGCGCCGTCCGTGTTGAGACGGGCGTTTATGAA
>JANPDI010000098.1:0-5784 GCA_031431435.1 Burkholderiales bacterium | reverse complement strand
CAGCGGCGGCATCGAAGTCGTCTGCATCGACGGCGAACGTAACCATTGACGAAGCCTATATCAAGGGTAAACTCAGTGCGTTCGAAGCAACACTCGAAAAAGCGATTTCCGAACAAGAAAAGCTTTTTTAGGCGGCTTCGTGCAGAAGCGGGTTTTAGCGTTCGCTTGGTGCTTACATCCTTTGTTCCGATAGACTTTATGTCAATGGTTGTGCGCCCAAGATTTGCCGGTGTGATCGTCCCACGCGGATGAACCTGATGGCAGGCGGTGTGCTTCCTCCCTTGAACCTGGGTTCAAGGTGCGGCGCCGAGCGAACCCTAAAATCCGCTGCCCTTTTTTGTTTCTATTCGACCGACATTTGCGCCGACGCTTGTCGGACGCCGGTGATCACAAGAGAAGACTGATGGCGTATTGGTTGATGAAGTCAGAACCGTCCGAGTTCTCGATTGATGATTTGGCAAAAGCAAAAGAACAAAGTGTTGCGTGGTTTGGCGTGCGTAATTATCTGGCGCGCAATTTCATGCGCGACCAGATGAAAATCGGCGACGACGTACTGTTCTACCACTCGTCCTGTCCGGCTCCCGGTGTGGCGGGTTTGGCGAAGGTTTCGACAAACGCCTATCCGGACGAGACCCAGTTTGACAAAAAGAGCAAATATTTCGACGCCAAGGCGACCCGCGAAACGCCGCGTTGGATGCTGGTCGACGTGCAACTGGTGAAAAAAACCCGGCTGGTGTCGTTGGCCGAGATGCGTCAGACCAAAGCGCTTGAAGACATGTTGATCCTGCAACGCGGCAACCGGCTGTCGATTACGCCTGTCACGGCAGGCCAATGGAAAGCGGTACTCAAGCTTTCCGCCGGGTAAGTTGTCGAGGTGCACCCCGAAATCCAGTATTTGCTGATCTACCTCGCCGCGGGCTGTTTCGTGGGGTTTTTTGCCGGCCTGCTCGGCATTGGTGGCGGCTCGGTGATGGTGCCGATTCTTTCAATGACATTTGCGGCGCGTGGATTTTCAACCGACCACGTCATTCATATGGCGTTGGCCACGTCAATGGCAACCATTATTCCCGGTGCGTTTATGAGCGCACGAACACACCATCAGCATCACGCTGTTAATTGGGATGTGGTCAGGCGGATGACACCGGGCATTTTGACCGGCACATTTTGCGGCGCGGTGATTGCGCACTTTTCATCGACCGCATTTTTGAAGGGGTTTTTTGTCGTCTTCATTTGTTTTTTGGCGGCGCAAATGTTGCTCGAGCTGCGCCCCCGCGCCACCACCGATGCGCCGGTCCGTTTACCCGGCGCAGGCGGCCTGTTTGTTTTTGGCATGGTTATGGGCGTGGTGTCGAGTTTCGCCGGCATTGGTGGCGCGGTTTTGTCGATCGCCTTTTTGTCATGGTGCAATATGCGAATGCACGAAACCATCGGTACCGCTGCCGCGATTGGTGTGCCGCTGGCCATTGCCGGCACGATCGGTTTTATCGCCACTGGACTATGGGACAAAACGCTGCCGGCATGGAGTGTCGGCTATGTCTATTTGCCGGCGGTGTTTGGCATTGCCATCACGAGCATCATGGTGGCGCCGGCTGGCGCACGCCTGGCACACCGGTTGCCGGTCAACATCCTCAAAAAAGTGTTTGTGGTGTTTTTGTTGGCGCTGGCCATCAAGATGGCGGTTTCTGTCTGACTAGATGCCGTTCCACTCACGCATGATGCGGGTGAACATTTCCACCGACTCATCCAGTTTTGTCATTGAGCACCATTCGTCTGTTTGATGCGCCAATTCCGGCTGGCCCGGTCCGAGAATAATGGTCGGCACGGCACCGTTGCCCAACGCCGCACTCTCCAGATAGCCGCGCTTCAGATCCGCACCATCAGTCGAGAACATGATTGTTTGTGGTGTTGGATTTCCGCCGATAAACGGTGCGGAGATTGCGTAAACGCTTTCCACCCATTCATCAGGTTCGGAATATAGCGGCGGTGTTTCAACTATTTTTCGCAGCGTTCCCAAATCGCCAATGAGATTGGTGATGGAGTGGCAGAGATGCACGTGATCAATGCCCGGCACGGTGCGCATGTCGACGGTGAGCTTGACCGAGTCGGGAACCGAGTTGGTGTTGAGTCCGCCGTGAATGGTCGCAATGTTCATGGTCGGCTTGCCCATCACGGCGTGGCAATCAACGCCGCAATGATGTTTCCATTGAAAGTGCTCAAGCTCGTCGATCACTTTGCCCATCTTCAAAATTGCGTTGTCGCCCTGCTCAGGCATGGAGGCATGGGCGGTCTTGCCGCGCGTTTCAATCTCCACCCATATCAATCCCTTGTGGCCAACAAACGGGTAGTTTGCGGTGGGTTCGGCGACCACAATCGCACCGGCCCGATCCAACAATTTTTGATCGGCCAAGTATTTGGCGCCCTCACAGCCGACCTCTTCGGAGGCGGTCAGCACCAGGGTGAGGCCAGGTGAATTTTTCAACAGCGGCGCCAGACTGATCGCCGCGACGACGAATGCAGCGATGCCGCTTTTCATGTCGGTTGAACCACGGCCGTAAACCAGATCGCCATCGGTTTCGCCGGCAAATGGATCGCGCGTCCACTTGGCCGCACCCAGCGGCACGATATCAATGTGTCCGGTGAAACAGATCGGCGGCTTGTCATGTTTGCCGCCAATGGTGGCAATCACACTGGTTCGCGTTGGCGCAAATTCATGATACGCAACGTCAAAACCGGCATCGCCCAGCAACTTGCCAAGAAAGTGTGCGCAATCGCGCTCCTGCCCCGGTGGATTGATGGTGTTGAAATGCAACAAGTCGCGGGTCAATTGGCGCGCATTCAATTGATTTGCACTGCGGGCGGTTTGGTTTGGCGGCGTCTGCTGCATGTAATCGCGATCAATGGAATAGGCTGAACCCGCATCTTAGCAAATTGCCCGTTCGACAACCGTCGATTGGTTGCCCGGTCGGCTCATCGCAGCTGCCGTCCAATGAGTTGTCGGCGTGGGCAAAGGCGCGGACGCAAAGCTAACCAAGTGGTATTTGGCCCGCGCGGCGACATTTTTTTCATGCTGTGACAGAATTCATTCCACTCATGGCGGTTACCCGACTGTTTCAGTCGCCGGCGTTTTGTCCCGATGGATCTTTGCCGAGATACACGCTGCCGTCACATTTGATCGGCGCATACTAATGGTTTACCCGACCGCGTAAGGACTCCGATGAAACATCTTTTAAAACCGTTTCGACGCGGCGGCCTGATGGCAACAAGCTTGGCTGCCCTAACCATCATTTCTTCAGACGCCTACCCTGCGGTGACGGTCACGTTTACCAAGCCGGATCAATTTACGGATATGCCGTTTTCCAACAGCGGCCGGGACGAGGTGTTCAGGGTTTTGCAACAACACTTTGAGAAACTTGGCGCGAAACTTCCAGCTGGACAAGATCTGAAGGTAGACGTCGGCGATATTGATTTGGCAGGAACGATTGAACCGGCGCGGGCAAATTCCAGCGCCGATTTTCGGATTTTGCGCGGCGGCGCAGATTGGCCGATGATCAAACTCAGGTACGCGGTCGAGGAGAAAGGGAAAGCCATCAAGAGCGGCGAGGCGCGGGTCAGCGATCTCAACTACCTTCGCGAATTCAACCGCTACAGCACTAATGAGCCATTGCGGTACGAGCGGAAAATGCTCGACGACTGGTTTGCCAAAGAAATTGCCCCGGCGCGACCGTAGCGCCGACGTCTGGCGGATAACGCCTTTTTGAAAGTCTAATAGCGATAAGGCTTTTCAGCCATAATTGGCTGGAAACGCCCATTCATAAACGACTTTGCAAATTATATGAATCGCATGCGGCTTTCATAGCCGTACTTGTCGCGCCCCCTCCGCCTGAATCAGACCTAGCGTCATAAGTGGTACATGGACAGGAGTGGAATTTGGTAGAAGTGGGCAAACGCTCACAACTCATCAATTCGCCAATCCCTGCCAATCCCTGCCAATCTATCGGGGGTTGCCGATGCCTATTGACTTTGCGTTACATACCGTTATAGTTAACTACCACACCACGGCACTACAGCTGTGTACTATTGCTTGGCAATCGCTTGCCAGGCGCATCAAGGAGGACGACATGACGGTAATTTTGCGCAATTGGGGTCACGACAACGATATGGTTCGTTTCGCCGTCCGTTTCGCCAACATTTTGTCCGTCTGCGTGACGACTCGCCCCAACAAATCACAGGTCTGGTCGAAACTTGCCGTTGTTGTTCTGGCCTTGGTGGCGGGACTCGCCGTCGCGCCACCCGCAATGGCCGCAGGCGATATCAAGGGCAACTTGGTCAGCGTCGAATGGCTGCAAAAAAACCTGACCGATCCGGACCTGGTGATTCTCGACGCGTCACCGGGTCAGATTTACAAAGAAAAACATATCCCCGGCGCCATCAACGTTGATTATTTTGCCTACGGCTCACCGTACAACACCGGTGCCGCGATGCAAAAGAATTTTCAGTCGTGGGGAATCAGCGCAGGCAAGAAAATTGTTCTGTACGACCAGGGTGGCGCGTACTTCGCGCCCCGTCTGTTTTTTACGCTTTACTATTACAACGTCCCGGCGCGCAATATTTTTATCCTTGATGGCGGTTTGTCGAAGTGGCAGGCACAGGGTTTTGCGGTCACCAAAGACGCCTCGCCGCCAGTTTCGCCGGGCAGCTTCAAAATCAACACCACCAACGAAGCCGTGCGGGTGCGATTGCCGGAATTTATCACCGCCTCAGGTGACTTGACCAACAACGTGTTGCTTGAAGCACTTGGACCCGACTGGCATTTTGGCGAACTACTGTCATTTGGCAAGCGCGGCCATATTCCCAACGCCATCATGCTGCCCAGCGATGATTTTTTTAATGCCGACAAGACCTTTAAATCGGTCGCGGAGATCCAGCGCACGCTCGACTACTTCGGCATCAAACCACAACAAAAAATTCACACCCATTGTGGCGGCGGCGGTGCCGCGGCGGTACCGTTTTTTGCGCTCAAATTCATGTTGAACTATCCAGAGGTCACACTGTTTATCGAGTCACAAATGGGCTGGCTGCGTGATCCGCGCGATCTGCCGTTCTGGACCTACGATGCGCCATCCACCATGCGTGACGCCAACTGGTTGAAGTCGTGGAACGGCAATATGCTCAGAATGGTCGGCGTCAGTCAGATCAGCGTTATTGATGTGCGTCCGGCCGAGACATACAAGGACGGACATGTGCCATTTGCACTGAATATCCCGGCGGCAGTATTCCAGGAGCACATTGCCAAACCTTCACAACTCGCACAATCGTTGGGCCAGGCAGGGGTCAATGCCGCACACGAGGCGGTTATCATCTCCGGCGCGGGATTGACCAAGGATGCGGCGTTGGCATTTGTGATGCTGGAAAAACTCGGCCAGAAACACGTCTCGATATTTATGGATTCGTCGAGTCAATGGGAAAAACTTGGTTTTGTGGTGACGGCGCAGCCGACCGCCGTTGGGGTTAAAAAATCGCCCTTTGATATAAGCATTCCACCGACGGTTTATCCGGACAATGTTCGTTCCCAGGTTGTCGTCAACGATGCGAACCGCACCAACGGTCTTTATCCGAAGGTCTTTATTGCTGCCGGAAAAGAGTTGCCCGCCAAAAAACGCGATGGCAAGAGCGTACATGTGCCATACACAACCCTGTTGAATGCCGACGGCACACCCAAAGCGGCGATGGAGATCTGGACCATCCTGAGCAAAGCCGGTGTTCCACGCTACGCCGAGTTGATCA
>JANPDI010000097.1:0-1811 GCA_031431435.1 Burkholderiales bacterium | reverse complement strand
GCCTACCGCAAGCTCGCGCGCAAGTATCATCCGGACGTCTCAAAAGACGCCGAAGGTGAGGCCAAATTCAAGGACGTTTCAGAAGCCTATCAAACACTCAAAGATAGCGAAAAGCGCGCCGCCTACGATCAATTGGGCAGCCACCAGTCCGGTGAAGAGTTTGCCCCGTCGCGTGATTGGGCCGACGCGTTCAACACCCAGTTCAACAACGGTGCAACCTCATTCGAGGGCGCGGATTTGTCGGATCTGTTTGCACAATTCGCGCGGCATCGCACCGGCGGCCCGGCAGGCGGCGGCGGTGGCGGTGGCGGTGCGCGCAGATGCTGGATATGGCCGGTCGTTCCCGATTCCCGGTGAGGATTTCGAGGTCGCAGCCGAAATCAGCCTGGAAGACGCGTTTCGCGGCACCCAGGTGGCACTGAATCTGGCGGTGCCGGTCTATGATGAACAAGGACGCGTCCGACGTGAGGGGCGCGCCTTTGAAGCGAGGATTCCGAAAGGTGCCACCAATGGCCAACGCCTGCGTCTACGCGGACAGGGCGGCAAGGGCCACAACGGTGGCCGTGATGGCGACCTGTATCTCAATATCAGCCTGCATCGACACCCGTTGTATCGCGTCGACGGCCATGACCTCTATATCGACTTACCGCTGGCGCCCTGGGAAGCCGCGCTTGGCGCCACCGTCGAAGTCCCGACACTGGCCGGCCCGGTGAATTTGAAAGTGGCACCCGGTACCAGCAGCGGTCAACATTTGCGCCTTGCCAAACGCGGACTGCCGAGGCCGGGAGACGCGGGCAATGAAGGCGATTTGTTTGCCATTGCCAGCATTGCCACACCACCCACACTGACCGAGCGCGAAACCGCCTTGTTCACGGAGTTGTCCGAGAACAGCACGTTTCTGCCACGCAAACACTTTAATGAGGAGATCTCACATGCAAACTAACAATGCCGGTCTGTTATGGCTGGATGACGCGCATCAGGTTTCGATTCATGAACTCATTGAACACTCCGGCTTGAACACAGACGACATATACGAATTGGTCGACAGTGGTGTGCTGCACCCAATCAACGTTGCCGACACGCCATGGACGTTTAGCGCGGCGTGTGTGGTGACGGTGCGGCGGGCGACGCGTCTTCGCAACGAACTTGAACTCGATCCACACGCGTTGGCGTTGGCGCTATCATTAATGGATCAGATTCGCGCGCTCGAGTCCGAGCTATCCATTTTGCGTGCGCAACGCGTGACTTACCGGTGATATCAGGCGGGCATTCTTTCCAATGGCGGAAGCAAAATGAAACCAACCCATCCAATGCCTATTTCAGGCGCGCGCATCAAGCGACAAACTGCCACCC
This sequence comes from Burkholderiales bacterium, assembly GCA_031431435.1. Taxonomy (GTDB): domain Bacteria; phylum Pseudomonadota; class Gammaproteobacteria; order Burkholderiales; family Usitatibacteraceae; genus UKL13-2. The sequence continues at coordinate 458 of JANPDI010000097.1, read as the reverse complement.
GCATCGCCTGGCTGGCCACGGTGTTGTTCATCGCCGGCTGTGCGGCGGACGGCAGCAGTGATGTCGGCAACTATTTCATGACGCCCGGCCTCAACGACACACGCGCACGAGCGATCGTGGTTGGTATGACGCCGGCGCAGGTCGAAGCGGCGATCGGCAAACCACACCAACGCATTCGCTTTGACAATCTCAATGCCACCGCGTGGGACTATCGTTATACCGATACCTGGGGATACATCACGGAATTCGCGGTGATGATTGGTGACAACGGCAGGGTGGTGGGAACGGTTTCAGCGCGTGCGCTCGCCGATGATCGCTGACTAGCGTCGTTTGCGAAACGCCCACCAGCCGGCGGCGGCGGTGATGGATAACACGATCGTGACCACAATCCAGAAGCCGGTCTTATCCTCTGCCAGCGGGATGCCGCCGACATTCATGCCGAACAGTCCGGCGATCAT
>JANPDI010000096.1:0-13307 GCA_031431435.1 Burkholderiales bacterium | reverse complement strand
TGTACCGAGCAGACGCGGGCCGAGCAGCCCCATGATCGCCGCGATAATGGCGAGCACGACCAGCATTTCCATCAAGGTAAAGCCGCGTTGACCGCGAGGATGCAATTTTGGTGGCAGGAACATCATTTACCCTTTGTTGTCGGTGCCGCGGGCGGATTCGATTTGTCGAGCAATATCAAATTATCCCATTCTGCCGACGTAATGCGCGCGACCGGTTCGGCACCGCCTTTGCCGTCCGGCAAATAGACCACAATTTCGGCTTCCTGAATCCCGCTCATGACCCGCTCTTCGGCTCTCGGGCTGCCGTGGGTGTGCGAGATCATCAACGTATTGCTGCGGTTGGACGGGGTGGTCGTGAGCAGCTTAAAGCGCATGGCGTAGACGTCAGTGCCTTCACGCTGACCGATCTGGTGATTTAATGCTTCGGTGATCTCCACCGGACCCAGTGCCATCGATATGGCGGTGTCGCGCACCCGGCAAAACTGGCTAACCTTGATCTCGGCAACCGGGAGCCGAAGTTGCTTGATCGCGTCGCCGACCTTTTTCGCCTGCGCGCGACCAACGTCGGAGATGTTTCGCTGAATCATGCAGTTCTCCCACCACGTCGGTACCTTCAGCAAATCCTGATCGGTGCCGACGGTTGCCTGGGCGTGACGCATGTACAGGTTGAAACCGCCTGCGCGCAACGCTTGTAGCAATGCCAGTGACTTCAATTCGCGGTTGGGATCAATGAGTGGAGGTTGGGGTTGTGCCGGTGCCTGCGACGGTTGCAGGACCTGTGGCGGGCCTGGTTGGGCGATCTGCGCGCTTCCCTGCGGAAGCGAGGCTTGGACAACAAACTGCTGACCATCTGAAATCAATTGTTTGCCGATGAACTGCCATTGTCCCGGCGAAATCGACGCAACAAAATGAAAGCGTGCGCCGCCTTCTGGCTTAAATACCAGCGTGTGACCTTCCTCAAGGTGGGCAAACAACGGGTGGACAATGGTCGGCGACAAAGCGTGACCGACCAAAATCCGGTTCATGCCTGATGGTGGCACGGTTGAAATGAGGTTGATGATGCCGCCTGCCTGATCGGCCAACGAGCGTCGTTGCGATTCAAAGGCGGTAATGGCATTCAGCGCGGCGTTGCGTGTTGGTAGCGACAATCCCAAGAACACCCCGGTGTCGAAGGCGCGACAGAATTCACTGGTTTGGACATCACTGACAACAACACGTTGTGTTTTGAGTGCAACACCAATCGCCTGTGCGGCAGGCAGCGCGGTTGCGTTGGTGCGCTGTGTCCGTTGACAATTCTTCCACCACTCGCCAGTGGTGCGGTTGTCAATTGTGCCCGGCTGGACCGCGCCGTGGCGTATGAAGATCACGTAGCCGCCTTTGCGGAGTTCGCGGATCAAGCCCTCGTGTAACGCAAATGGTTCGTCGGTGATGCCCAAGCTCGATGACCGTGCTGGTTGCGTGGCCGAACCGGAAACCGAATTAGCTTGTGCAACTGCCAATGTAATGGCCAGTGCGCCTATAAAAACCAAGAATAGTCTGGCGACTGATGCAGCGGACGCCATGATCGCGCGATGATATTTCTGGAAAATGTTTCTTGAAAGAGGCATTGCTTCTACTCCCTTTAGAGGACGCGTTACTAGGGTAAAGGTAAAAGACCGCAAGTCGATCTCGCAGTCTATTTTAGCTGCCCGACGCGCACCATTTTCTCCATGCAGACCGGTAGTGCGCTTCCAGATCACGGGTAACGCCTTCGGGCGACGACGATTGGCGGCTGGTAATTCTTTCTCGCATTGATTGACGAAGAGTATTTAGATGCTCGAGATCGTCCGCCAGATCAACTGCACGTTGGATGTATTCATCGGCGTTCTGGGTAATCAAATCGTGCAGGCCGGCGCCAGACAATACCGCAGCGCCAACACGCGATACCGTCCTGGTCCCCGCCAGGGTAACGACAGGCATGCCCATCCACAATGCGTGGTTTGACGTCGTCCCGCCATTGTAGGGAAACGTGTCGAGAGCAATATCGATTTCGTGATGTTGCTTCAGAAAATCTGGCGTCTTCATGAAAGGCAACCACTCGATGCGGTTCGCGTCGATACCTTCCGCAAGAAACATGCTGTTCAATTTTTGCTGGAACTCTTGTAGCGGTGCGGCTGCCAATACCAGTCTTGCCGTCGGCAGCCGCTTCAATAATTTTGCCCAGATCTGAATGAGGGAACGGTTGAACTTGCGCGGCGTATTCAGGCATCCGAAAGTGATGTGCCCCTTTGATAACGCAGGCAGGGCATTAACATCCGGACTCTCGGGATGCGGCAGGAATGTTGCACTACTGCCGAGCCGGATCAGGGTCTCGGTATGGAAAGCTTCTGTCATCCCCGGTGGATCAAGCATTGCATCGGTGATACGGTAGTCAATCGCCGTGAGCCCGGTTGTCCCCGCCGAGCCAATCCATGTCATTTGGACAGGGGCAGGTTTTTGGGCAAACACGTCGAGTCGATTCCCGGCAGTCTGGCCATTTAGGTCAACCAAAATATCGATCCCATCGGCCGTAATTCGCGTGACCATTTCCTGATCCGAAAGAGCCGCCACATTAATCCAGTGTTCTGAAAGCGCCATTAATCGTTCAGTCCAGACATCACGCTTTTCGGCATTGTGGTAACAGAAAATCTCGAATCGTGACCTATCATGCCAACGCAAGATCGGTTCAATAAAAAAACTGACCGCATGTTCCCTGAAATCAGACGATACATATCCGACCCGGATGACTCGATGTTCGTCACGGATGTTTTTATGGCCGAACCAGCTGGCATGAAACTGTTGCTCAAAACCGGCTCTAAATGCCGAAAACGTTTTGTGCTCAGATAAGAAGGAATCGCTGCTAATCGAATCAGAGTACTGGATTGCGAATAGTAATGTGGTTCGTAATTCGACATTGATGGGATCAATCGCAATCGCCTGGCGTAGATGTGTAATCGCAAGTTCGGTGTCACCACCCACCAATAGTACGGCGGCCAAGTTTCGGTGCGCGTCCAAAAAACCCGGCGCCAATGCGATTGCCCGACGCAGGTGAGAAACCGCTTCGTCTATCCGGTTGAGAAAACGTAACGCACTGCCAAGATTGCACCTTGCGCGAACATAATTGGGATTGATTGCAAGCGCGCGTTCATAACAGTTGCGCGCGTCGTTGTAACGCTCCAGTGACATCATCGCGTTACCCAGATTGCTATGTCCCTCCGCAAATGTTGGTGCCAACTTAATGGCTGTTTGGCAGCTTTCCGCAGCCGCAACATAGTTACCTTTTAGCCGGAGCGCGTTACCGAGGCTGTTATGCGCCGCGGCAAGGTTTGGGTCGAGCGAGATCGCCGCGCCAAAGCAGGCGATTGCGTCGTCCAGACGGCCTAGCGGCGGAAAGACGAGACCGAGGTTGTTTCGATATACGGCGCTTTTTGGCACGATCTCTGCGGCCCGCTCAAGAAACGGTAACGCATCTGAAGGTCGTCCCAGTTGCAACAGTAGCAGGCCCAAGGCATGATGCGCCTCTGCATTACCTACCGATTGAGTGCAGACATCACGAAGGATCTGTTCCGCGCGCACGACATCACCTTCCTGCTGGAGTCGCAACCCGTCAGCAAGCGAAGGCGACACAGTACCTTGCGCAACGCGAGTCATTGCCTAGGATGGCCGTTCATCAAGGCGAAAATCATTGCCGAGTTTGCGGCCATCGCACCACGCGGTCCACGTGGCACGATAGGCCCGTTCGAGATTCTTGGTGATTACAGCAGGATCATTTGACGGGCTATTCTGAATGATCAATCGCAGGTCAGCTCGCGTTTTGGCAAGTGCAGAAAGATTTTTGGATGCATTAACCGCGATATCAATGTATTCCGCTTCAGACTTGGCAATAAACTGATTCAAGCCGAGAGGCCCAAGCACCGCTGCCCCGCAACGTGAGACGGGTGTATCGCCGGCCCACGTGACCACAGGCACGCCCATCCACAGTGAATGCCAGGTTGTGGTTCCGCCATTATATGGAAACGGATCAAGTGCCAGGTCAATCTGGTGATGCAAGCGCAAAAACTCGACCAGTGGCAACCGGCGCTGGAAAATCAATCGCGAACGATCAATACCAGCCTCGGCAAACATCTGGACAAGTCTTTCTGTCGCGGACTCATCATTCGCATTGCCCAGCATCAAGCTCGCGTTGGGCACCCGCGACAGAATACGTGACCAGGTAAGTGCGGTGGCCTGATTTATCTTGTAGATCCCATTCAGGCAGGCGAAAACAAAATGTGAACTGTTGATACTCGGCAGGGCATTGACGTCGGGGCTGTCGATTTGTGGCTTGTAGGCCGCCTGTGTTCCCGGAAGCCTGATTAATGTTTCAGTGTGAATGTCTTCGGTGACGCCCCGCGCATCAAGATACTCGTCGCTTATGCGGTAATCTATGTTCGATAACCCGGTGGTACCGGCGTAGCCAATCCAGGTCATTTGCACCGGCGCTGCGCGGCGCGCAAACACCGGAAGCCGGTTTTCACCGGAGTGGCCGGAAAGGTCAATCAGGATGTCAATTTTTTCCTTGCGGATACGGGCACAAAGCGCCACATCGGACATGTCTTTGCACATGATCCAATTGTCTGCCAACTTCTGAAGCCGGATCGTTGAATGGTCAACTAAATAGTTATTTGAAAAACAAGTCACATGAAACTGCGACTTGTCATGGTTGATCAAAACCGGCTCGAAGAATGTTGTCACAACATGTTGCCAAAAGTCAGCCGAGACATAACCGACCCTCAACTTACGCACAGGATTTTTGTCATTGTCCAGTGGTTGGCTTAGCTGGACAAAAGGCTTTTCAAACAGGTCGCTAAATTGTTTGTGTTCGGCAAAAACATGCTCGCGGGTCTGCAATGGGTCATATAGCATCGTCATCAAATAATTGCTATGGGTGACCGGATTGCCTGGATTGACTGCGATGGAATCCCGGAAACTCGCCAGCGCCTCGGGAATTTTCCCTGCATCCTTGTAGACGAGCGCCAAATTTGAGTGACTTTCAAAATTTGTTGAATCCAACTCTATTGCCCGCTTGAAATCTTGGACAGCATCGGCCAGCCGCCCCTCACGCGTTGCCACAAGTCCAAGATGTGTGTGGATGATATTGCCAACATTGGGCAACAAATTGACATCAATCATCGAAAGTGCGTTTGTAAAATGCAGTCTTGCTTCCCGATAATGTTTCATTTCAAAACAAATGCTGCCTAGATTGATAGCTGCACCCCACGCCATCGGATTTTTCAGGAGTGCCTGCCGACACAATGAGGCAGCGCGGTCATACTGTTTCTTTCGCCGCAGCGAGGTGCTTAGGTTAATCAGTGCCGGAACGTGATCTGGTGCGAGCTGGAGGGCTTGGCTGAATGATATTTCTGCCAAATCAAACTGCTTCAGCAATTCTTGAATCTCACCTATGTGGTTCTGGACGTCGGGTAGGTTCTTATTTTGCGACAATGCGCGCTGAAATGCTGCGAGTGCCTCACCATACTGCTTTTGGTCTTTTAGTGTGCAACCAAGATTGACGATTGCTGTTGTAAACGCCGGGTTTAGCGCTATTGCCTTGCGAAATGCAGTTGCCGCCTGATCGAACTCTCGTAGCCCGGTATATATCGTGCCAAGGTTGCTGAAGAAAACGGCATTTTTTGGGGAGACCAAGAGCGATGCGTTTATGTGCTCAATGGCATCAATCGGATTACCCGTCTGGTTCAGCAACATTCCCAAATAGTGCAGCGCGTCTGGTTGTTTAGGGTCCTCCAACAGAACGCCGCGATAAATGGCTTCCGCCTGGGCAAGGTTGCCCGATTGGTGCAATTGCACCGCTTTTTGCAATTGCGACAGGTGCGCTGATGTGTTCGTGCTCATGATTGTTCCGTTGCAAACCTAGCATTTTTCAGCCGCGAGATTGACAAAGCTAAGATTAGGTGGAGGGTAGTACGGAAGCCCCCAAAGACGCCTTTAGGAAAAGATACTTTTCATTATTGGCATCAATTGCAAGCGCATTCTCAATATGCGATTTTGCAGCATGTGTATCGTTTGCCTGCTGTGTCATTCGTGCGAGGTCATACCAGCCCTCGGCAAACAGCGGATCGCAATCGACCGCCTTTTGATAATTATTGGCAGCCTCTACGTAGTTATTCGCCCGTTCAAGCAACTTTCCGTAGATATGCCACGACAGGGCGTGTTTTGGATTGATGTTCAATGCACGATTGAGCAGATCCAATGCCTCGATCGGTTTATCTTGGAGACCCAGCAGATTCGCCAATTCTGCCAACGCATTTGTATAGTTTGGTTTGCGCAACAGCGCCGTTCGATATGCCCGAATTGCGCCATCAACATCGGCGCGGTCGGTGAGTACTTTTGCCAGATTGAAGTGCGGGTTCTCAGCCAGTGGCGAGAGCCGGATGGCTTCGCGATAGTGTTTCTCGGCAGCCTCAAGGTCGTTATTGAGGTGCAATGCCGCGCCGTACGCAAGCCGAAAGCCGGCATTGTTTTTTTGCGCATGCACGGCACGATTAAGGGCGTCCAATGCAAGCGAGGATTGCTTGGTTTCCAGATAGGCGCGACCGAGTAAAAAGTCGCGCGTTGAAACAACTGAACTGGGCTGCGCATTAAGGTCAATTTCGGATAAGAGCGAAATTGCCGTTTCGAATTGACCGGCAAGCAGGTGCGACTCGACATCAGCCAATTTTTGATTGACGCTGATTTTTACGGCGATGTTTGCCGGGACGGAATTGTTAATGCGCATGGACCAAATTTAAATTTAATGAACTGCGAGACAGCGTTGCAACAGCGCTCCAAATGACGCGCTGGCGCAAAGAATTAAAAATACAAAAATATCATATGCAAGCGAAAAAACTGACGCAAAAAAAATGGGACGCCGAAGCGTCCCATTTTAAGATAAAACTAAACCGGAATTTAGTTTGTACCTGGGCGGAGCATGGTGCCTGAATCGAGTGCACCGCTGACAGTGTCAGTGATGACATAACGACCCTGGATGTTTGCACTAGGTGACAAGCAGGTAAAGCGGGCTGCTGCGCGGCCAGAAACAGTCGCTGCAGATGCCACATCCGTACCCAACACTGCAACCTGACCACCCGCTGGGACAACAAACCCAGTTGTGGTTGCCGAGCCGCCTGTTACCGTGTTGCCAGTTTCAGCCAACAATACAGCTGTACAGTTTGCTGCAACGCTGCCGGTGTTCATGAAGAAGAAACGGCTGATATAACGCGTGCCACCAAACGAGAACCATGGGGTTTGCAATTCAGCACCGTCACGAACGAATTGGCCGATCGAGCCAAGGCTAATCGTACCGGTTGTCCAAGCTGCAGAAGCTGCGATACGGTTGAACGTACCAGTGTACGAACCCGCGGCGATACCGGTAGTATTGTTAGCAACCATACAAAGTGGGTTGATCGAGCCAACAGCGTATGCGGTGTTACCAACAACAAACGTTGCCGTTGTGGCAGTGGTTGTTGCATTGGTTGTGCCAACACCTGTACAAACGCCAGCCCCGCCGACGATTGTTGCTGGTGTGTGCTGAGCGCCAGTTGTGGTGGCACCAGCTGCACTGAAATCACCAGTTACTACAACGTTTGAGCCTGCACTAGCAATGACGGCAACGTTGGCAACTGCAGCACCGGTTGTTGGATCAAGAACGCCCGCGACCAAAGCGTAGGTTGCGATCGTGCCAACCAAGCCCAACAGGTCTGTTGTTGTTGCAGTCGCTGCACAACCTGCCGTACCTGGCAAGCCACCTGCGCCGGCACAGAATTTCACAAAGTTGGTGGTTGCTGCCGCCGTTTCAATGGCAACAGGCAGCGCGGTCATGACAACAGCTGGCGTGAACTTAACCAGTGTTGTTGGGCCGGTTGCAACCAAACGCGCGCTATTGTTCGATGTTGCTGGCGTTACACCAATCGCATTCGCAGCTGAAATCGCTGTTTCATGAAGACTGTAAGCGATCGTGACGTTTGCAGCGGTTGTTGCACGAATGGTTGCAGGCGTCAGGGTAACGATTTCACCCTGTGCGTTGCCGGCCGATGTGATCTGGAAAATAACGTAGGTATCGGCCGCAGCACCACCGGTTACAACTGTGCTGGTTGCCGCTGCGCCGCTGAGGGTCAGAGCGGTTCCGGCGAGCGTGGTTCCCCAAGTGCCGTTAACTAGATCGTAACGTACAAAACGATCTTGCGGAGCAGCGATCGCAAAACCCAATGTTGCCGTTGCTGTCAACGGACCGGTGTTTGTAAGCAAAATTCCGGTTGTACCGACCGCAGCTTCAGATGCGTAGGAAGCTGCTGTGGCACCTGTATTGATATTAACCTGCGCTTGTGCCGCAGATGCGAACAATGCCGCAACAGCTGCACTCAACAGGGTTACTTTGTTCATTGAAACTCTCATTACTGTCTCCTTTGAAGGATTGTGTTAGTACTAACAAAAATTTTCATAACGGTTTAGCGAGGCAGCTCGTTCTTTTTGTAATCGCGCCGGCGCGATGGTGTTGCCTTCAAAGAATCGTAATCCGCCTTGCTGACGCCATGAGTTTATAACGACGTCCCGACAATGGTAAAGAAATCTTCGCCACTTTGCAAATCCACCCTTGTTTCAGGTAGTTTTGCGCCGGTTATGTTGCAATATTACAACAATCCCCAGCAGTTGAGAAGATACTTTAACTTTATGTCCTGACAACGCCACTCACTGACATGTGCGACAATATTTTGAACCAAAAACAAAAGCAAGTGAAGCACCGCACACTTTATCTGCATTTGTGGGTAATTTTGACGATCGACGCGGAATAAATCGGCGAATGGGATAAAAAATCAAGATGTCGTTTATCGGCGACGGAAACGATATCGCTAAATGGTGTTGGTGCCTGAACGCGGCAATACCGGGCAAACAGCGTGGGCCTGCTCCTATACCGCCTTTTCGCCAACGCACCCAACGAATCAATGCAGCAATTCACATCAATACAACCAGGAAACGCGCTTGCCACAGACTGCCCAACCAAATACCACCATCGACCTGATCGGCGCCCGCTTGGTGGCGGCGGGCAAAATCAGCGCGGGCGATGTGGAAAAAGCGCTTGCGTTCCAGCAGGAAATTGGGGCGATGGGTGCCGGCGTGCGGCAGGCGGGAAACCGGCTGGGTGCGGTGCTGGTGCGTATGGGGGCGTTGTCCGAGGATGCGCTGCTGCCGCACCTGAGCGGGCAGACTGGTTTGGTGTTGTTGTCGACGGGAACCATGCCAACTTCGCTTCCAGGTGCCGATGCGTTAAATGAGGCGGTAACCACGCTGGGCCTGACCCGCGGCTGGTGGCAATCGCGTGACGCCGTGCCGTTTATGCACAACAACGCCCTGTATGTGATGGCAAAAGACCCGCTGGACCGCGAATTAGACCAGCTGGCAACCAATGCCGCCGGTTTGGTGGGGATTAAGACGGTTGAATTCTGCTGGGTGCGCAGCCAGGATCTTGAGCGTGGCATGCAAATGCTGCGCGATGGCGAGACCAATCGCCGCTATGGTCCGGGTGGCAAGGGTGGCAACTTGGGTGACGCGCAATATCTGCGAGAACTCGCCGAAGAGGCGCCGGTGATTGAGTTTGTGAATAACGTCCTGGCACAGGCGGTTGATGAGCGGGCATCAGACATTCATATTGAGCCGGGCGAACGCGATTTTGAGGTGCGGTTACGGGTCGATGGCGTATTACAGACCCGCATGGCGCGTCCGCGCGATGGTTTTGATGCGATTGCCTCGCGGGTGAAGCTGATTTCGGGCCTCGATATTGCCGAACGCCGTTTGCCGCAGGATGGCCGTATCACCACACGGGTTTCCGGCGTGGAAATGGATATCCGGGTGTCGGCGATTCCGGGTGTGCACGGTGAATCACTGGTGATGCGGCTGTTGCCCAAAGAGCGGGCCGATTTATCACTCGCCTCACTCGGCATGTCGCCGGATATTTTGCGTGCGTTTGAAGCGATATTGCAGCAGCCCAACGGTATTGTGTTGGTGACCGGCCCGACCGGTTCCGGTAAAAGCACCACGCTGTATTCAGCGCTATCGGCAATCAATGATCGCAGTTTGAAGATTGTCACTGTTGAAGACCCGGTCGAATACCGCATGTCGGGTATCACCCAAATTCAGACACATTCGGAGATTGGCTATACCTTTGCCCGCGCGCTGCGCTCGATTTTGCGCCACGACCCGGATGTGATCATGATCGGCGAAATTCGTGACGCCGAAACCGCCGAAATCGCCATTCAATCGGCACTCACCGGGCATTTGGTGCTGGCGACCATCCATACCAATGACGCGCCATCGGCATTTACGCGTTTGCTGGAAATGGGCATTGAGCCGTTCCTGTTGGCGACCTCGGTGCGGGCGGTGCTGGCGCAGCGATTGGTGCGTAAGCTCGACCCGGCCAAATCCGCCCCTGTCAAGGCGCCCAATTGGTTGGCCGATGAATTTTCAACGTTGGCAGCGGCCTATCCTACGGCCATGCCGGCCAAACCAACCTTGATGGCGCCGGCATCGGGTAATGATGATGCAAGTGCTTATCGCGGCCGCTCCGGCATCCACGAATTGCTGACGGTCACGCCCGAGATTCAGGATGCCATCGTTGCGCGCAAATCCTCGATGGAATTGGCCGAAATCGCCAGGCATGCCAAGAGCGGATGGAAATTCCGCACCTTGCGTGAAGACGGCTTGATCAAGGCGGCGCAAGGCCTGACCAGCGTTGAAGAGGTGTTGCGTGTGGCAGGCTCACAAAGCCAGGGCATCGGTGCCGAAGACGCGATGCTGGCCGAAGATTCGGCGCGGTAACTGACCAATGCCGCAATTTCGCTTTGAGGCGGTCAACACGCAGGGTGCCATTGTCGAAGGGCAGATGGACGCTGCCGACGCACAAGCTGCGTTGTTAAAGCTTGGCGAGCAGTCGCTGACCCCGACAAAACTCGAATCAGAGGGCGGTGTTCCAGCCGAAAATGCCGCAAACGCCACGTCCATGCTGGGTTTTGCCAAAAGCACCAAAGTCGCCACGACCGAAAAAATTCTGATTATTCGCGAGCTGGCAACGTTGCTGCGCGCCGGCATTACCTTAGTCGATGCGGTGGATTCGATTGCGCTTGCACGTGCCGGTGCGCCAGCGGGCATCGGGCTGCGCCGAACCCATCGCAGCCTCAATGCCGGCAGCCCGTTTGTGAAGGCGTTGGCCGAATCGAAGATCGAGTTTCCGCAATACGTCGAGCAGCTCGCCGCCACGGGGGAAATGACCGGCAAGTTGGCGCCCGCGCTGGCGGATGCCGCCAAACAAATGGAATATGACGAGCGGGTGGCGCAGGAAATGCGTAATTCGCTGACCTACCCGGTAATTTTGATCGTCGCCGGCATTGCCGCTGTGCTGATGATTTTTTTGACCGTGGTGCCGCGCTTTGCCAATTTGGTCAAAGGCAGCCGCGGCGCGGATATCCCGGAAATTTCCCTGATTGTGATCAAAATCGGCGTGTTTCTGCAGGCAAATTGGTTGTGGTTTTTGCTTGCCGCGCTGGCCGGTGCCGGGTTGTTTTACCTGAGCATCCGCGAGACGGCGGGCCGCACACGCTGGTTGACGCGATTGTCAAAAATGCCGCTGGTGGGTGAATGGCTGACCGAGGCGGAAATCGGTCGTTGGGCGACCACGCTCGGCGCGTTGCTGGGCAACCGGGTACCGATTTTGGCGGCGCTGGAACTTTCGGCAGGTGGTTTGCGTTTCCCGAAAATGCGCGAACGGGTGAATTTTGTGATTCGTGACGTGCGCGGCGGCGCCACGCTGGCCGAATCGGCCGCCAAGTACGGGCTGGTCGGGCCGACTGGCGTGAATTTGATCCGTGTGGGCGAAAAATCTGGCGAATTGCCGGCGACCGTTGCCACGCTCGGCGAACTGTCGATGGAAGCCGGCCGCAATCGAATGAAGCGTTTTTTATTGTTGATCGAGCCACTCGCGATTTTGACCATCGGCGCCATTATTGCCGTGATCATGATTTCGATCATGATGGCCATCACCGGGTTGAATCCCGGCCGGTAGGTTGGCTTACTGAGGGCTCTGGTGCCATGCGCTTGCGGTGCCAATTCGCGCGGGCTTCGTCGGCAATCGCTTGCACTGCCATTTTTCAGCCTCGATCGAATAAATGATCCGGCTAACGAAGCAATATCTTGAGTTGTTCCGCCTCAGGTTGACCACCTGTTCGGGTTGATGCGCGCAAGTAGTCAAACAATGCCGTTGTTTGAGGATCCAGCACTGGCAATGCGTTTGCGTTGATTTCGGCTGAAGAATGGCGTGATTGCTGGGGTTTCACAATTTGCGCCAACTGCCCGCGCATGGTGTTTTCGTCAACCGCAAGGCCCAAATGACGCGCCATGCCCATCACCACTGGGGCGGGGTCGGCGAGCAGGTCGTCAAAACTCACAACATATCGCGGCAGGTGATCGGTGTAAGCAAATACGCGCTGGTAATAGGCGAACCAAAGTCCGCTGAGCGATTCGATCGGTCGATCAAGCTGCGAGGCAATGGACGACAACACCGAGATCGGTTTGCGGAACGTGATGATCGGCAGCATATTCGGGCACGCCGCTTGCCAAACGGGTAGGCTGAACGAAAGCCGCGGGTCTTTCCAGCCAAAGCAGGGCCGGTCGCCGGCGTATTTACCCAGCAGCATGGCCGCTTCGGCAACCAATGCATCAAACGTTGCTGCCGGCATCGTGGCCGGATAGTCGATTGGCGGCGGGGACAGCACCCACCCACCGGCGGCCTGCAAAACACGGTCGTTAAACGCCATGAATGCGGCGTTTTCAAAATAGCCGTCCGGGTTGTTGTGGTTTTTGGGGATATGGTCGGCCTCATCACCAAAATCGACACCCAACACTTCGTCCAGAATGCGCGCGATCAACGAGGTGCCGCTGCGGCCGATAGAGACGACGGTGACACGTAGCGGCTGAAGCGGCGTATTTGTGATTAACGGATTCGGCATGTGTGAGCGTTTGCTGACATTTATGGCGCGCTGGGGTGCAAATAGACAATGTTGCCCAGTTTACCGCTTGCAATCCACTCGGACGATTCAATGCCGGCTGGCAAAGCCTGCAATACGGTGTTCGTTGACGTTTCAGGCGAAACCTTGGATAATGTTGGGTTCCGTGGAGAGATGGCCGAGTGGTTAATGGCAGCAGACTGTAAATCTGCCCTCTTACGAGTACGCTGGTTCGAATCCAGCTCTCTCCACCAAGCGGTA